>JANMFM010000231.1:0-3312 GCA_031374125.1 Bdellovibrionales bacterium | reverse complement strand
GCTCCCCCTGCTCATTTTGAATTTGTAATCACTCAAGATGTTCTTAGTGAAGTAGATGCTATTCTTAAAATAATAAATAAAAATTCAAAGTATAGATTTAAGGTAGGCCTTGCAAATCTAGACTTAGACACAGGCTTAAATTCTAAAATGAATAAACGATATAAGGTTGTAGAAGCTTATGATGGTGTTAAATATAAAAGAATTATTTCTGATTATAATAAAATCTTAAAAGAAGAAGGCTACGATCAATCATTTTCAATCGGAGCAGTTTCAGATAAAACTACTACTTATTTATTGCCAGATTACTTTAAGCTCAATTCTAGATCTAAAGCGTTATTGCTCATTCATGAAAATTTAGTTAGAGCTGTATTAAGCAGCACGCTTGAATATGCTATGGAGCCTGTTCAATTGAGGATATATGCTACTCGATTTGCATTAAAGCTTGATGGATATTTGTTGGATCTATTGAATGACAAAAATAAAAATAGCTATGCCCTAGCTCTATTAAAAGACACATTATTCGATGGACGTAGTACTCATCCAATTCACTTTTACTATATTGACAAATATGAAGCAGGAGTAAAAATAAAATTCGATGATAAACTGATGGAATATGTTTCTTCAAGTTATCGATCAGTCCACTTAGGAAATGAACAGGTCGCAAGAGTTGTCTATAATGCGGATCACGGTTTTTGGAGTCATTTGGTTTTTGGTCAGGCTAAAGAAATTATGTTTGCACCAGCAGAAAATGCTAATATTAATTGGGGTCTACCTGAAGAAATAGATACGATCTCATACTGTGCAGATACTGCTGACGGCTGGTACTTTGTTGGATTTATAATGTTAAAATGTGAATCCAATTTGCCATCCAAGACTTCACTCCTGCACATAAGTGTCGTTGAATAAGGTACGCCGTACCTTTTTGATACGCACAGCAACGCCACCTTGGTGTTGCTGTGTTTAATTTTTTGTTTTTTTCAGATTTTATTAATATTTTAAGATTGCAGAGCCCCAAGTGAAACCGGCACCGAATGCTACTAGCGCTACGGTGTCGCCTCTTTTGATCTTACCTTGTTCGATGGCTTCATTCATGGTGATGGGAATGGTTGCAGCTGTTGTATTTCCGTAACGGTCCAGAGTGTGATGAGTCTTCTCCCAAGGAATTTTTAGTTGCTCCAACACCATCGCATTGATTCTCATGTTGGCTTGATGGGCGATAACAAAATCAACGTCTTCAGTCTTCAAATTATTTTTATGCAACAGCTCAGTCATACTTTGAGTCATGCGTTCGATCGCATTTTTAAATACAACTTTACCTTCCATGTGTGGGTAAAATTCTTTGCCCGAAAAGTCCGTGATTTCTTTTAGGTCTATATTCGAAGCAGGTTCTTTGATACATAGTATGCCGGCACCCGCTCCCTGAGAAGCAATGTGAATGTCGATAACGCCAGTATTTTCTTTTGTCGCTTCGACGATACAAGCCCCAGCGCCATCACCGAAAAGCACTCCAACATCTCTTCCAGTTGGAGATTTGTCTAAGCGATTGGAATGAATCTCACTTCCGACAATCAAAACACGTTTGTACATTCCAGATTTGATCCAAGCATTGGCAATACTTAAGCTATATAAAAATGCCGAGCATTGATTTCTAATATCTAGTGCCGGAATATTATTCTTAAATCCTAATGACTGTTGCAGAAGACAACCGGTGCCGGGAAAAACATAATCTGATAAGAGAGCCCCAAAAATAATCGCGTCGATATCGTCAGCTTTGAGATTGGCTTTTTTGAGAGCTTCTTCGCAAGCCTTTGTCGCCATAGATAAAGTTGTATCCACACCTTTTTCTATCCAACGACGTTCTTTGATTCCAGAGCGCTGTTGAATCCATTCGTCGGATGTTTCCATCATTTTTTCGAGATCTTTATTTGTAACAACTTTGGGTGGAACGTAATGACCGAAGGAAACTATGCGAGCGTTCATATTACCTCTAAAGTCTAATTAAACTGCGAAAGATGATCCACATCCACAAGATTTTTTTGCATTTGGATTTGAAAACGAAAAACCTTTACCGTTCAATCCACCTTCATAATCCAATGTTGTACCTAAAAGATAAAGATAGCTTTTGGAATCTATAACAACCTTAACTCCGTGCTCTTCAAATACTTTGTCGCCAGCTTGAATTTCTTTATCGAACTTCAGTTTGTATGAAAGACCAGAGCATCCTCCACCAATAATCTGAACACGAAGGGTCGCTTCGGGCGCAGTTTCTTGGGACTTAAGATTGCTTATTTGCTTTGCAGCTGTTTCGCTAATATGAATCATGGCTTCAATATAGCAAAAGGAGGGGTGTTAGGGAAGTAACAGTTGTGTATTTTTTATGGGTTTTTTAGGTTTATGGAGGTTTTTTGCAGTTTTTCTCTGAGAATTCAATACTCTGTGGTAAATTGGCAACTCAGTTCAAATAAGTTCGTTCTTAGTAGGAAAATATGAAATCGATTTACGCTTTTACGATTCTAACACTGGTAAGTATTTCAAGTTTTGCCTGCCCGGATATCCGTGGAATTTGGATTTGCGGTAAGGATTCTTTTCCACAAAAAATTGATTTGGTTCAAAGTAACGGAGTCTATATTCTTGAATTAAGAGACACTGTTGAGGAAGATGCTCCCGTGTCAGCCTCTTTAATCGTAGATAATAAAGATCATAAAATAGGTCATGGCAAATACAAAGCTTTTTGTCATGAGAACGAAGTTGTTGTTGAAGGTTCCGAGTATACGGATGAATTAAAAACTGAATCTCTAGATGTAAAATTCCGTTATGTTCTTATGCAGCCGAATATTCTTCTTATGCAGATTTTAGAATCTAAGGAACCGGTCTTTTTAAATTCAAAATCAGAACCAGCGACTTGTAAAAGAGCTTACCCTTTAAACTAAATATAATAACAGAAAGGAAATTTATGAAAACAATTTATTCTTTTATCGCAATATCACTAATCAGTATTTCAAGTATGGCTTGCCCCAACCTTACAGGAGAATGGAATTGTAAATCTTCTCAAGGCGAAACTGTAAAAATGAATTTAAACTCAATTAATAAAGACGATTACAATATGTTAATGGTTGTGAGTGATGTTGGTACAAAAGTTCAAACAACTGAAGCTTTAACACTAAATGTGGGTAAACAACAAAGTAGGGACTACTCGTATAGAGCCAATTGTAAAAGAGATTCTATAGTTATAGATTTTGAAACCGTTTTAGGTCCTGTAACTGTGGTTTACACTTCTTTGGGAAATAATGAAATGCTTATGAGCAGTTCAAA
>JANMFM010000282.1:0-3906 GCA_031374125.1 Bdellovibrionales bacterium | reverse complement strand
AAAAAAAGCGAAAGTTGCTAAGAAGTAATTCCGAAATTTAAATAGTAAAGATATTTGAATATAATGATTAAAGACGCCCAATGAGCGAAGCGAATCAAAACAACATGCCAAATAAAAAGATATTAGCCACACTGTTTTTTGTATTCGTTATCTTGGGCGTTTTTTATTTTATCTATCGCGCAATTCTCAGTGATAATAGTCCCGAGTTAGAGAGCATTCAAAATCAAACTGGAAAAATTGAAGAGATGATGAATGCAGGTCTTCAAGACTTTCAAGCGCCAACTATCAATGATTCTATTTTTAAACTTTCTCAATTAAATCAAAAAGTAATCATCATAAATTTCTGGGCCTCATGGTGTGGGCCTTGCGTTGAAGAAATTCCTTCTTTACTTAAGCTAATCGATCAAACCAGTGGGCAAGTGGCCTTAGTGGCCTTATCGTTGGATAACGATCAAAAGGCTATGATGGACTTTTTAAAAAACTACGATACCTCTAACCCTAATATATACATGCTAAAAGACCCTAACTATACGCTAGCTGAAAGCTTTGGGACCTTTAAGCTTCCAGAGTCCTATATATTAAATAAGGATAGAAAGCTGATTAAGAAGATCTCAGGCTCAATCAATTGGACCGCTCCCGACATCACCGCCCTCATCACTTCCGAACTCCAAAAGTAATAAGCTCCAGCCTACTTGTGTTTCGCAGCAGCTAAATAAACTCAGTGGTTTTTAAACAAAAATAACCCATCCAGCTAAGGTGTATAACTTTAACAGCTGAATGACAATTTACGTTCTGAGCTCGTTTAATTCATGGGTCTATTATCTCTATAGTTATAACATATTGATTTTACTTATATTTATATATTCTAAAATTGGCCTGAGTTGGATTAGACCTTGCTCTAATAGGTTGTGTAAGTTTAATAAAACAAAGAGAGAGATTATGAAAAACTACAATTTGATCAGATTTGCAAAAGTACTAATGTTGTTACCCTGCTTACTGTTCTTAGTTAACTGTAGCAAGAGTTCTAAAGACAGTAATAGCAATAATAACCAATGTTATAGCCAGAACAACCAAGGTCAGTACGGTAATGGTTCTACTTATTACAATCCAAATTGTAATAATGCTGGGAACGGGCAATCACAATCATGTCAAGGTGTGTACTTCTATCAAGGACAACCAGTAATTTGTGAGTATCCGCAACAATGTTCAGGTTGGACGCTGCAAATGAACAGCAATGGTCCGCAAGGTGCGCCAGGAACTGCCGGACAACCAGTTCGTTGTATCTAAGTAGACAAACGTTTAATCGTCAGTAAAGATAAAACCTTATGCAATACTCACAAGGAGATAATGTATGAGGTTTTTTTGCGTTCTAAATCTATTGCTTCTAATTTTTAGCTCTAAAAACTCATATGCAACTAAGCCTTGTGGGGAAGTGATTCAAATCACCGGGAAGGTTGAGGTTCTGCGGGCTCAAGCTGGGGAAGACCTAAATCGTGTAGCCATTCGTATTGAAGCGCCTTATCCAATTCTCTGCACTGATGTTCTTGTGACTCAAGCTGGATCAAGAGCAAAGGTAAAATTGGCAAACGGTCTAATCACTTTGAGTCCTAACTCTAGAATATCCATAGCTAAAGTCGTTAAGGGTTCTCAAACTCCAAGTTTACTGAATTTGACTTATGGAAAGATGAGAACTTTCTTTGATGGAAAAAAGAATGAACAGAAAACTAAAGATAACCAGACGCAATTCAAAGTTAAAACTCCGAGTGCTGTAGTTGGAGTCAGGGGCACAGACTTTTATGTCGGTTACGATCCAAATAAAGAAATAACAAAGCAGGCGACTCTCAAGGGCGAAGTGGAAGTCGAACAGATAAAAACTAAGAATAAAGTTATTGTTAAAGGCGGAGAGCAGGTTGATGTTGCGATTGCCAATAAAGTTACAAAAGCAGAAACGCAAGAGTCTTTGCAGGATGCAGTTTCGAAAGAATTAGCTGCGCCGGTCTTAATAGTAAAACCTATTGAAAAAGAAACGATCATTCAAATCAGGCAAACCTCACCTCTTGTGAAGGAAGATATAGAGTTCAAATCTACAGAAGCTGTGGCGATCTTGGGTGAATCAGAAAAATGGGTTCCACCTACGGATGAAATTCCTGGTGATCTAAAAGATATTAAGAATGAATTCTAGAGGTTGAATCTTCTAAAAATTAAATGTCGGGCCGAGGTATAAAAAGCCAGCATATTCCGTGATGGTACTACGTGGGTCCTTGGTTTCTGAAAAAGGCTGATTAAAGTATTCAACTTTTCCTTGAGATAAACTTTGAATCAGTTTTAAATCAACTCCCACTACAAGAGAAATCCAATTCTTTGCCCAGAATATTTTTTGATATCCGCCTCCAACAGTAATGTTGTAAGGATATTCAATCTCTCCATCATAAAAAGAGGAGCTCTCTGGTCGTAAGTGGAATTCCACCTGCTGTCTTGTGAGTCCTAAGTAGTAATAGTAGGATGAGCTGCTCACATGACTATGTCTGAGTCCTAATCCAAGAGTGAAAGCTTCAAAGCGAATAGATCTGAAACCAATCGGAGGAGGGCCCATGGATTGGTTTTTGTTGTCCTTTGATTCACCTTGATTGAACTCTAGAAATGTAAATATAGATTTACCTCTCCATGGAAAATTTGTGCCAAGCCTGAAAGCATGAGTGTCCATATCAAACTCACTTACAGTATTTTCTAACACATGGTGATAGAATCCTGCAATACCTACTGGCGCAATATTTAAGAATACTCTTGTGACATAAGGATCAATTGGTTTTTCCATCTTCAATCTTGCACTCTCAAGAGGAGGAGGGAATTTATCGTGTTTTTTCCAGAGGTCGTAAGGATCTGGTTGTTCCTTGAGAGAAAGCCACTTTCCATTCTTGTAAACATAGATGGATTCTAGCTTTAAATCTTTTTCTTCATAACGAACGTTATTTCGAATTGCGGTGAGTTGATTTCCTGTCAAAAGGAACTCTCCGTTTTGTACTTGGATCTCTGTGTCTTTATAAACTATGCGTTCGACTCGATCTTCTGGGCAGATCCATCTTGCACTTCCAGATAAAACTTTCCATGGAGAAACTTTGTCAACGGGAGATTGCAATTTTGTGTTTTCATAAAATACAGCTACACATCTTTTTTGTGTGACAACCTTGATATTGGCACTCTTAGGAACTTCAATGGTTTTATCGAAAGTTATAAGATCTTTGAAATCAAATTCAGTCTTACCATTAGTGTATTGCACGATAGCTGCAAATTTTTCTTCTTGCGAAGGATTAATTTGCAATGCCTTTTCGCTTTCTTCTGCATGCAAAGAATTTGTTAATAATAAAGATAATATCAAAGCCAAAGCGAATTGTTTCATTGCTTTAAAGAATGAAATTTAAAGCAACAAGAGTCAAGTCTAAGAATTAATCAAGATCATCGATATTGTTAACGTAATTGATTACGCCAGTTTTAATAGAGTTAACCACTTGTTTTAAGCGATCTGAATAAGGGTAGTTTACGCCATTGATAATCATCGGATATTTAGTATTTGTAAATGCAGAGAACTCTTGGGGGCGGTTATAGAACAAGCACTCCAGATATGCGACTGCAGGAGCTTCTAGGAATCTAGGAAGAGTTAAGTTTCTAGCAAAAATTCCTGGTGCGACGGGAATGCTGCCTTCGGAGCCACTCGGATAGCTCAAGCCCATTTGAGAATTGAATTGATCAAGAATATTTCTACTCAAGTTAATAGACTCGTTCCATTGATTTTGGTCCAAGAGTTTTTTTGCAAATTGTTTTCTGGCTTTTCTAGAGCCAAATTCGATATCAAAGTAAGAACCTGAAACATAAATTTTTGTTTGATTTGGTGCTTGGGGATTTACGGCG
>JANMFM010000271.1:0-12932 GCA_031374125.1 Bdellovibrionales bacterium | reverse complement strand
GGCAATGTGATCAATACTCAGTTGAAGATTGGAATTCTAAATTCAGGCAGAGGCTGTGATTTCATTCGAACTCTCGGGGTTCCTGTGATCGCTGGCGAGGCGGTTTCAAAGCTTGTCGATGGTCATACAAAAGCTATAGATATCGGAAAAATTAAACTTCAAAAAGACGGAAAAACTGAGATTCATTATTTTATAAATTCATTTTCATATGGGTTGGGCGGTGAAGTCGCAAGAAATATTCAGCGCAATGAATCTATGTTTTCTCCGACAACGACTTATTTTATTGCGAGTACTTTGGGCTTCTTAAAATCAAAACCATTTGAAATTGAATTCACATTGAACGGAGATACTACATTCAAAAAAGAATGTATGAATGTTTTTGTTATGAACGGAAGATACTCAGGTGGAGGAATGCATTGGGCTCCTCCTGGAAGACTGGATGATGGATTGCTGGATTTGATTGTTATCGAAAAATTAGCAAAATTTAAACTCGCCATGATCACGCCAAAAGTTTATGACGGAACATTCTTGGATGTAAAAGAAGTGAAACACAATCAAGTTTCCAGCGTAAGAATAAAATCTTCAAAAGAAATGTATTTAGAAATGGACGGCGAAGTGACTCAAAGCCGAGATATCGAAATCACAGTACTACCAAAAGCCATTCAGTTTATTTGCTGAATTGATCTGTTGATACTAGATTTAAGGCGTAAGATACGCAGTGGCGCAATTGGTATCTATTTGTAACTATTAGCATAATTTAATAAAATAAATTTTACTAGGTTGACCTAGTAAAATTAATAGTCTAATCTAGTAAAATGGAAATCACTCGTAGCTTTGTAAATGAGATCTTAGCAAGCCTTACAAGAAAGCACCCACTCATCGAAGTGGTAATTGGACCTCGTCAAGTTGGGAAAACAACAGGTATAAAGCAGCTTCTTCAAAAGGTGAAAAGAGATTATTTCTATATATCAGCGGATGGAGATGTTTTAAAACAACCTTCTTGGATTACAGAACAGTGGCTAATAGCAAAAAATAAATCTCCCAATACAATATTAGTTATTGATGAAATTCAAAAAGTAGAAAATTGGGCTGAAGCTGTAAAGCAACTTTGGGATCAGCAAAATTTAAAGTCGGATCATATAAAATTAATTTTATTAGGCTCAAGTTCACTAGAACTTCAAAAGGGTTTAAGCGAAAGTTTGGCTGGCAGATTCTTCCTTCACAAAGTCTATCATTGGAACCCTGGCGAAAGTCAGAAGGCATATAATTTAGATCTCGATCAATATTTAAAATTCGGAGGCTATCCAGGAAGTTATAACTTTATTGAGGATAAAATCAATTGGCTCAATTACGTACAAAACTCCATTGTGGATGCTGTGATTGGAAAAGATATTCTTTCGTTGGCTCGAGTCAAATCTCCTTCGCTTTTCAAACAATGTTTTTATTTAGCCTGCAGCTATGCTTGCCAAGAGATCAGCTATACAAAGCTACTCGGGCAGTTGCAAGACAGAGGAAATACTGAAGTGGTGAAATATTATCTAGAACTCTTCGAGCAAGCATTTCTTTTAAGGCAATTGTTCAAATTTTCTAATAAAAAAGTATTATCTCGAAGCTCTTCTCCTAAAATATTACCATTGTGTCCATCGCTTTACTCTATCACCATTGATGCAGATTATGGTCCCGACAATTATGGGCGAGCATTTGAGCTTACAGTGGGAGCAATATTAAATACTTTACCTGGAGAGCTCTATTACTGGCGAAGCAGAAATTTTGAAGTGGATTATGTTTACAAGTTCGGAAAAAAACTTTGGGCTATAGAAGTTAAGTCTAATCATAAAAATAAAGCAAAAGCGTTGCATGAGTTCAAAAAAGAATTTCCAACTGCAGAATTAGTTCTCATGAACAAAGATAATTATAAGGCAGAAATTGATAAAATTTGGGCGGAAGTCAAATCTCAATGATTTCCCATTCCGCTTCTTTAAGAGACGCTTTAAAGATCTAGGCGTATAAATCTAAAGGTTGATATTCAGAAGCTTCTTCTGGAGCTACTTCTACCGATGTATCTCCGGATGTCTCTAAAGTACTCAAATCAATAACTTGCTCTACCTTTGGTTCTTCTCTTTCAGAATGACCCTTAAAGCTGAGCGTGATTTTATCGATGATTCCTGTATGGCGTTGAACGTCTGGGGAATTGATTTTTGCAGAGGTCACGGCAGCCATGGGGCTCATCAGTTCTTGTTCTTTTTCAATTTTTTTAAAAGTTTGCGTTGCTTCACTTACGGGTTGTCCGTATGTCGGTGCGCCGGCTCTCACGGGTCTTTCTTTGCTCATGTCGACTTTGTTCTTTGATGAGCTAATGATGCTGCTGATTTTGTCCATGACTTGCACCTCCATGTGCTTGTTTGGTTTCTTACTCATACTCTGTATCGGAATGAGACAGAATTTTATTTAACATTTTCTAAAGAATGTTTTCTAGAAGAAATCCAAAACTCTCTAGCCCCGAGATCTTATGGATATTTTTCACAGACCTTTGTCCATGCTCATCGCGCTCTATACATATAATGTAGTGAAGTGAAAAATAAATAAGTCTTCGAATGGCTTCTAGGCTCCATTGAGGAGCGCCCAATTGGATCAGCATTTCTAGACGGATCAGAGCTTCTTGCGCAGAGACTGCGTGGAGAGTTCCGATGCTTCCTTCGTGTCCTGTCGAGAGTGCTAGTAGCAGATCCTTCGCTTCTGGACCACGGACCTCACCCAGAACTAAACGGTCAGGTCTCATTCTCAGCGCTTCTCTTATGAGGATCGTCAAGTCGATAGGACTGAGGAGCCCATGGGAATCCTTCCGGGTAAGAAGTTTTGTGCTCACGCCGTTGGGAATAACTAATTCAGAGGTATCTTCTATAATCACGGTACGGTCATCGGCATTTAAAAGTTTCAAACAACAATTTAAAAAAGTCGTTTTACCAGTTCCGGTTGCCCCAATGACTAAGAAATTTTTCCGATCCTTAATTAAACTCTGAATAAATTTGAACTGAGAAGCGGTAAGTGATTTTTTCTCCAAGAGATCATTCATCGACCATCTTTTCTTTCGGTGCTTTCTAATAGATAGAGTAAAGTCTTCTCCGGAGATGGAGGGCGAAACAATGTGATACCTAAAATTCTCTTGAGTGATACATAAAAATGGCTGATCAAAAGTAAGTTGAGCTTTTAGTGTTTTACACAGTCTATGCACATAGTTGTGATAAGTGGTTTGACTCAAGAAAGTATCTTGAGATTCAAAAAATTTCCCGCCTTTTTCATACCAAATATCTTTCCAAGAATTGATGATGATTTCGGTTACATCTTCATCATCAATCAAATGGTCGAGGGGCCCATTTCCAAAGAATTCTCCTTGAAGTCTTAATCTGCATTCGATATTTTGGTTTTTAATCTCTTGATTTAAAATTTTCTCTAAGCGATCGTTTCCTGTTTCTAAAGATACAATATCGATGCTGGGTGAGATTTTAATTTTATTGCAAATGTCTTTGACGATGATTTGAAGAGGATTCATTTCGCCACTCCTTCGCTAAGAACTTTGGGAGTTACAAAAACAACAAGATCGGTTCGGTCTTCTCTAAAATCTTCACTAGAAAATAAAAGTCCTAGTACCGGAATATTTTTTAAAAAGGCGAGTCCTTGATGAGATCTGCCAATGTGCTCCTTAATTAATCCTGAGATCGCTATGGTTTGAGTTTGTTTGAGATCAAGATGACTTTCCACGCGGTTGACTAGTAATCCCGGGATGCCATCAACGGCTTGGGCTTGATCGAGCATCGAAATTTCTGCCGTCAGCGAAAGACTCATTTTCCCTGAGCGATCGGCGATGGGTTTGAAGGTGAGTAGGATTCCATGTTTCTTCCACTGAATCTCGTTGGTTTGAAAATTCATAATTTTAATAGGAATTTCTCCGCCAGCAAGGAACGTGGCTTCTTTCCCGCTGCGACAACTGAGGTGAGGGGAGGCAATGATCTTGGCATTTCCATCTTGCTCAAGCGCATTCAATGCCATTTGAAATGGATTGCCCACAATTTTAAAATTTTCTGCGGGGAGAACTTGTGCGGCGTAGTTCTGCGGAAAATCTACGCCCAATTTTTTAAATGAATTTTTCTTGAGTTCAACCATTTGCACATTCAGATCCACCATCGGCTCTAGTTGGAGCGCATTTTTATCTTCGATCATTTTAAACCCCATAGGTTCTAAAAGCTGATGGTAGCGTTCGATATAATTTTTTTGTTGAGACGATATAACAGCTTGAAGTTCAGGACTTACGGAAAGCGAAGGAATGGGGAGGGACGCATCTTGAATGTCTTGATTGATTCTATCCGTAATTGCAGTTTCAAATTCTTTTAATATTTTGGCTTTTAAAATCCAGCGAAGATTTTTTTCTTGTGCAAGGTTTGCGATTTTTTCCCAATCACTGAGTCTTAAGAGCTCTCCGGTCACATAGATCCGGTTATCTAAGATATCGATTTTTAGACCTCGCATATTTTGGATAATCTTTGAAAGGGCATTGTAAGAGTCGATATCTTTTTGTTCTAAAACATAAGTTTTATATTTCTTCGACTGATTGGTCAGTGTGAGCTCACCCGGAGAAGTGCCCGTAGCCAAGATTCTCCCGCCCTGCTCTCGCAATTTTAGAATCTTCCCATTGGATACATGAATATAGGAATAAGGCTTAAAAGGAAGCGCCTCCGTTTTTCCCACGGGAACCAGAATGACATCGTCGGCCTTTGCCAAGATCCCAACTAGCAAAAATAAAATAATGCCAGCCACCTTATTTTTTAAGAAAGAAATTTTTAAAATATTCATATTTTTTTACTCCTTCATCATTGGGAAATTCAAAGACACTTTTTTCTAAAGCCTTTCTTACTTGCTTGGTGTAATAGACATCATCTGTATGGTTGATCCAAGCTAACAGCTGATTTCGACTTTCTGGAATGTAGTAATTAAAGCCCTGGTGTTGCTCGATAATGAGCTTATTTTTGTATTTAGAATATTTTTTTGAATCTATTGTAGACCATTTGTAGTTTTCAATGGAGTTTACAATTTCGGCTTTGAGCGGATTTGCATACAGATATTTAAATGCATGCGCATAATTTTCCTCACTAGTGATAAGTGTTTTATCGTATCTAGCTTCACAAATTCTATGAATTTTCTTGGTAACAAAAACAATAGCTTTGCTAGTGGTGGTCATAAAATAGTGCATAGCTTTATCTATATTTTTATCAGGTGTAGAAGCCAGCAGGTGAATATGATTATTCATCATAAGAAAAGCATGAACTTCCAAATTAAATTTTTTCTGAGTGTCCATCAAGACATGACAAAAAAGATCCCAACAATCTTTTTCATTGAGGTAAGGCCTATTATTTAACTTAGCGGTTATGTAATATGGATATTCGGTTGTTCGGACTAATAATTTTCTTCCCATACCTGACTAAAATGCAAGAACGGATACCTGCTCATAGTAAAATTAAAGCACTCTGAAGAACAAAGCGGATCCAGTTTCTGAATTATATTCGATTTTCGGACAGCATCTTTCGATATATACCGCGCTATTCCTCAATCTCTGTATATATAGTGCCTATGCGAGAATCCGCTTTCCGTGCTTGCCATGTCCAAGGTTTAGCCTAGTCCTTAGTCTCAATCACTTCGTAAGCAAGTTGGAGGCAATTCGTTTAAAGCTTCAGAGCTCTAATCAATTCTAATGCAAGCAGAAGAATTTTTATTAGCTGTTTAGAGACCTTCAAAAAACGCCGAAAGAATACATAACTGGTAAGTTTTGTACGCATATCGGACCTCCTTCCGAAATTTGGCAGAGGGTTCGCTCAAAAGCAGATCTCGCATAAGCAAGATCTGCTTTTGCATTTTTAATGCCTGATTATTACTATATAGAAAAAGAAACGGTGATTTGTTTTTTTGAGCTTTCGATTTTTAGAGTCGAGCCTAGGCGTTTTAGAATGGACTGCGAAATACTTAAGCCCAATCCTAAACCTTTTGAATGGTTCATGATGTTTTCGTTTAGGGCAAAAGGTTTTAAGATTTTTTCGATGGTGTCTTTTGAAATGTCTTTTCCGGAATTTGTGATTTCAAATTTGATTTTTCCAGTGGCATCGTCTTTTGCTGTTTCAATTGTGATGGGCTCTGAGTTGTCGCCATGCTGAATGGCATTTTTGATCACTCTCACCAAAACATTATCCAGCATTTGGGCATCGCTATCGAAAGTTTCTTCGCAGAAAATAGTTTTGATTCGGATTTTCTTTTCGTCAGCTAAACTTGAGAGTTTACCGATGGCTTGGTCTACAATTTTTTTATCTTGGATTTTGTTTTTTTGTAATTTTGTTTGTTCCAGTTCGCTGGAAACTAACTCTAGGGAGTCCATAATGATCTCATGGAGTTTGTCTGAGCTTTTATTTATTCTAGAAATATATTTTTTTTGGTCTTCATCTAATGAAGTCTGAGAAAGGAGTTCCATAAAGCTTAAGAGTGAAGTGAGGGGAGTCTTTAGTTCGTGATTAATCAAAATCATAAACTGGCTCTTTGCTTGATCCAAAGTTTTTAATTCATTCAAGGCTTTTTCTAATTTTTGATTCTTAACTTTGAGTTCACTTTCGAGTTCGAATTTTTCGACAGCTTGATCGACGGTGATCTGTAGATCCCTCGTATCCCAAGGTTTGGTGATGTAACGATAGACTTGACCGGAGTTGATCGCGGCAATCACTGAGTCTAGATCCGTGTAACCCGTTAAAAGAATACGAATGCAATTGGGATGAGTCTTCATGGATTTCTCTAGGAATTCCACGCCCGTCATTTCGGGCATTCTCTGGTCACTGATGATCACAGAAATATCGTCTTGTTCTTTGAGGATTTTCAGCGCTTCCGGTCCAGAGTTGCACTTGAGCACATTGTACTTCTTGCGAAAGACTCTTTCGAGAGCGTCTAGATTGTCGGTCTCATCATCGATGAACATCAAGGTGTGCTTCATAAATAATGTTTCGGTTGCGAGATAAAAGTCCTGAAGCAAGTGTTTATAGTTTCTAAGGATAAATAAAAGAATGTACTATGAAATGTGGCAATTTGAGACGGGGGCCCAAACTATGGTCTTGTTTCGTTCACTTAGCTTTAGATGTGTCTAAAATAAGACGAAAAGCTTTCTGTAGTAGTGGTTTGTCTCAAACAGGAGAAGTCATGAGACTTTTTAAATTTTTATCAGTCTTTACATTATTAATTTTTGCGAGCGATGCTTTCGCGCAAGCCTATGCGGGCGCAAGTGCTAGTGCATACGCGGGATTTCAGCCAGGAAGTGGTCAGTATGGCGGAATGCAAAGTTGTCCTTACCCGATGAATAGCGGCGGGAGCGGTAGTAGCGAAATTGATAGGCTTGTAGCAAATATTGAAGAATTAGAAAGTGTCATCGAAGACATTCAAGATGAACAAGACGAAATGATGGATGGATCTCACGATAGATACGGTGATGATGATCTTCCTTTAAAGACAGAGGTCAGAGAAGGTTTGCTGACTATAGTTGAATTGGGAGGGAAAAATCTCTGCGACAGTTCAACGACAATCGGCCCGCCAATCACAAAGATGTTTGAAGTGATCGGCGAAGATTTCGAGGTTTATTGTGAAAACAGCGGAACTCTCTACGGTGATAATATTTGTGATTCTGATAGCGCCTACACAGACGCTAAAAATATAAAAAGAGCAAAAGGCATTTGTAAGAAAATGCTAGATCGTTATGACACTTTGGAAAAAACAAAAAACAAACGCCAGAAGACGAGAGATAAATTAGACGATAAACTTTATGATCTAGAAGAAAAAAGAGAAGACAGACAGCTAAGAGCCATGGAAAGTGGCAAGCCTCTTCCGCCCGAAGGTAATTGCATGACTGGTGACTGTTATGGTGCCCCAGAACCAAAAGCTCCGGGTTGGAAACAAATTGTTGCAGCAGGTAGTATTGATCTACTTAACGCTGGTGTTTGGTACGCGGGCACTCGTTACGTAACAAAAGAAAATCAAAGATTGGGTTGGGCAACTCCTCCGTTAGCAATGGGATTACCGGGCGCGCATGCATCGGCGGCACTCTGGGCAAATGCTTATAGTGGTGGAAGTGGATCCATCGGTTGCAGTCCTGCCGCTGGTTATCAGTGGGGACCTAACGGTGGTTACGGAAATCCTTATGGAAACACATCGCCTTATGGTCAGTGCGGTGGGGCCTTTGCTTCTCCATGTGGTAATGGTTATGGAAACGCAGGATTTGGTCAGCAGTATGGTCTCGGCGGCTACGGCGGCGGCTATCCAGGATTTGGTGCGGGAGCTAGTGCACAATTTGGTCTTGGTGGAAATCCATTTGGAGTTTTAGGTGGCGGTTACAATCCTATGAATAGCGGATATTTCCCTGGTGCATATCCAGGTGGTTACGGAGTTCAAGGTGGATTTGGTGGTGGTCTTGGCGGAGGATTCCCAGGAATGGGTGGACTTGGTGGAGGATTCGGTTCTCCATACGGTATGAATCCTTATGGCGGAATGGGCGGACTCGGTGGAGGATACGGTCCTATGGGTGGCTTAGGCGGATATGGTTCTCCATACGGAATGGGCGGACTCGGCGGGGGACAATACCAAGCGCAAATGATTCAAATGCAAATACAACAACAGCAAGCGTACGCGCAAGCTCAGGCGAGAGTTTTCCAAAATCAACAGATCATTGGTTCCCAATTGCAGTCAGCAGTCTACCAAGCTCAACAGGCCCAACAACGTATAGATTATTTGTACCAACAATTGAATTCCTTAGGTGGTGGCGGTGGTGGTTTTGGTGTAGGCGTTGGATTGGGAGTTAACTTTGGATTTGGAATGGGTGGCAGTTATGGCGGAGCAGGCTCAGGCCCCGTTCCATACACTGGTGGATCAGGAGGCTCAGGACTTCCCTCTCGCTAATCAAAAAAAATTAAAATAAAAAACTAGAACCCATTCACTGTCTCGTGAGTGGGTTTTTCTTTTCTACTTTCGTTTACTGCATAAATCACGGTGCTCGCAGCAATGATTCCCATCGTAACTAAAAACCATTTTTTCTTATAAAAAGGTTCTTCGCTCTCGCTAATTCTAGACGTGAAATCATAAGCGGGAACAGGTTCAATATCCTGCTGAATTTTAGATTCTACTTTAGTTCCTTTCCCAAAAGCCAATTCCCACCTCTTTCCATTCTGATGTTTTAGGCAATCCTTAGAGTAATAAACTGCAATCTTGGATTTTATTTCTCCCTCGTTATTCACAAAAGGTCTTTCGCAATTGCCCGAGACAAAAGGAATCCTTGTAGGAACCAAGAGTGGAATTTGCTGCGAACTCACCTGATAAGTTTGCAGTTTGTAAACATCGGACAAGAAAGTCAGCCTAAACTTTCCCGAAGGAATTTTCACATTTTCAATTTTTTTGAGATCAACAATGTGCCCATTGATCAAAATGTAATTGAAATCATTCTTAAAAACCGAAACCTGCCAATGAATAGTTTGCTTGGTAAAATTATTCTTGGCAGCCAAGACTTTCTTAAGCGTATCTTTGTTTAAATTTAGCTTCTTAGGATCCGTATCCAAAGAAAATCTCAAAGCCTGCAATATCCAATCTTCTTGATTCTCCGGGTTGAGTTCACTCAAGCGAATATAAGATAAAAAAATAATTTTTCTATGAACGTCTTTCCATTCATCCATATCGCTATAGGAAACGACCCTTTCAAAATACTGTCTCGCCAATTCGTTGGATTTTACGAGGTAATACTTTTGTGCATTTTCAAATTCATTTAGGAGGTTCTCCACATTTTTCTCTTTAGGGTAATTTTCAAGGTAGTACGCCGAAAAAGATTGATAGCTTTTATTCAGACTCACAGGAAGATCTCTTTCTTCCAGTTGCACAAGAGGGGACACCAGGAGAACCGTATCTTTGGCAAAGCTTTGAGAAGTAAAACAAATCAGGGTTAAAATTAAAATAAAAAATTTCATATTAGATCTCCGTTACGATTTGGGTGCGTAATTGTTTTTTATCTTTATTGAATCTTGTCTTTTGAGTTTTAGGATTGAGCACGGTCACAAAGAAAGCGCCAGGATGCTGCGCGATTTGAGAGGCATTTTCCTCTAGCACGAGGACGGCAAACACATCAGGATTGAGCGGGGCCCGCATGATTTTGATCCCGGAGGCAATCTTCTTTGGAGCTCTATTTTCTTCAAAGGACGGAAGGTAGAGGTCCACCACTCCAAAATCTCCTAAAATATTCTTTAGTGCTTCAATGTTTTGAATTTCGATAGGAATTAAAGTCATTCCCTCAGGAATATAGGTATCAACACTTGTAGGGTCGACTGGTGCTGGGATATCGTTTTTCTTTTGATCTAAGATAAAAGACAAAACACCTAAAACAATAAATCCAATCACAATGTGTTTGGTCTTTAAATTTCTAACCCAATTTTTAATATGGTGTAAATCTAGTTTTTTCATTACTTGTCTCCATTGCGGTATTCTCTAAAGTTTAAAATCTGTTTACTCTTAATGATCTTCTGTTTTGAAAACTTTCCTCTTTTATGCGCATTGAAATCCAAAAGCGTAGAGAATAAAACCGCCAATACGATCAGAAGTAGTGCGCATTCAATTAAAATTTGGCCAGATGAAGTTTTGGATTCCATACATCTCCTTTCTTAACAAGAGTGGCGGCACATTTTCCCACAACATCTCTTGGGTAATTGGTTTTAGCAAAAATATCTAAAATAATTTGAGGAACAAATTCGGATATGGGCAATCTCCAGTTTGCTTTGAGCGTTTGCACTTCCGTAAAGAAGGGTAACGTTTCGTGATCGGGTGCAATCGCTAGCGGCGGTGTTTTGTACACTTTTAAATTTACAGAAGAGTATTTTACCCCTTTGATCTTAAAAGGTAGGCTCGCCATGATTCGTTGGGCTTCAAATTTTCCAGAAGCGAGGATCATCTCTTGTTGGCCTCGCAAAACTCCTTGCTGAAGTTGGTTTACATTCAGCCGCACTTGTAAAATAGCCGCAAGAGGAGGAGCTAATCTGGCTGCGATCAGGGCAATTCTTAAGGCTCGCTCTTGTGCCCGCAGAGCCTTGGCGCGGGGATTGAGGTCCATAAGGTCTTTTAGTTTTTTACCCAAGGCCTGTTGCGCTCTCAGGACGTGAGTGCGACATTCTTTTTGGGTGTCAGTATATTTTGTAATGAGGTGATAACTTCCGACAACGACGGTGAATCCAAAAAATAGAATTGGAATTAAAAAACAAATATTCAACATGGAAAATCCCATCTGATTTTTCATATTAAATCTCCAGCCTCTTAACATAGTTGAAAGTAAAAGGATCCAGTAGCGGAAGATGAACCTTCATTCTGACCATGGCTTCGGTTCTCCAAGAGCTTCCTGTCAATCTTATTTCATAAGCTTCTTTGAAAAATAAAATAGAATTTATTTTTTGTTTTGCTTCGTGAACACAGACTTGTTTTTGTCCGCGCTCTTGTGTGCATATCAGGGACTCATACATAATGTGCTCGACCCAATATGAGGAATACATCAGGTACATGGTGCCCAAGAATACGACGATAAAAATAACCAGCATCAATGCCATTAGCGCCGCTTCAAGAGAGGATTGTCCTTTCTGGTTTTTGGAAAAATTTGGAATCGTCATTCAGGATCATCTTGTTGTGCGCCACCATTAGAGCGATTGACCGAGCCTTTGAAGAAGCTTCCCATATCTTTTTTTTGGTAATGAGATGCCCGAACTTCGGACATGGCAGCCTTACCGCTGGAGTCGCCTTGAATTGCTTTTGCCACATTTGCAAATTGTGCTTGGACGTTTTGTCCAACGACTTTCATAATTGCAATACCTGCAACAGCCACGAGAGCCACAATAACAAGATATTCGATTAGGCCTTGGCCACGTTGATTGGATAAACACTTAATGATTTTCATACTAACTCCTCTGTAGATCCGGATGAGTACCGGAAACATATGGGAGTTTAGATGCAAGATGGGGTCAGGCTTTTAAAGCTTTATATAAAAAAAGAACGTCGAAAGATTCGACGCTCGGATTTTTGTTATGTTTTTCGGACAGATATTTAAAAAGATTTATTTCTTCTTTTTCTTAGTTGGAGCAGCGGCCTTTGGAGCAGCTTTTGCTTTAGCAGCTGGCTTTGCAGCGCTTTTCGAAGCAGCGGCTTTCTTAGCCACTGGAGCCGCAACCTTTGCAGTCTTAACAGCTTTAGGAGCAGCGACTTTCGCTTCAACTTTAGAAGTTTTCACAGGAGCTTTTTCAGCTTTCTTCGGAGCAGCTACGATTGCAGATTTAAGTGCTTGCTGAGCGGCATCTTTGGCTTTCTTTAAAGCTTCTAGAGGCTTCTTCATCTTTATTGCTTTACGAGCCAAGTAGATACGATCGATAACTTGTAGAGCTTCTTTACGGAGATCATTTTCAAAAATGAAACGATAAAAACCTTCGAGCTCAGGACCTTGTCTAAATTTCTTAGGTGATACTGGAACTTTATCAGACTGTGCGAAATCGATCGACGCCCCGTCTTTTGAGATTTTTACTTTATTTTCCATTGATTCTCCTCTGATTTTCAGTGCTTGCTGTAGCAAGCGCTAGAGCCTATTTTTTAAGCTCTTAACTGTTTGTCATTATAGAGATCATGACTGGATGGGTCAATAGCTAAAGATTTCAATATGCTGTCTAATGTCTAAACACTTTAGCTCGTTGTAATTTCAGTGAAATTCTTTAAGTATCGAATCCATGCTTTTATTAGACGGAAAAATAGTGGCAAAAGCCATCAAAGATAGCGTGAAAACTCGCTTAAATGAATGGTCAGGTGAGGGTTTGAAACCCAAGCCCGGATTGGCCGTGGTTTTGGTGGGCAAC
>JANMFM010000004.1:0-11864 GCA_031374125.1 Bdellovibrionales bacterium | reverse complement strand
GCCGATCCGCCAAAAGGTCAAAAACTTGATCTTGGTCGGGGAAGCAAAAGAAAAAATCAATCGCGATCTTGGAGACTTCTCTGAGACGTTCTTGATAGGGACTTTTGAGGAAGCCGTACTCTTGGCTTACCAAAAGTCTAGGATAGGGGATACAGTTTTGCTATCTCCTGGTTGCCCAAGCTTCGATACATTTGATAATTATGTAGAGAGAGGCAATTACTTCAAGAAGTTGGTAAGTGAATTTTCTTAAAAAGAGTTTTTTAGAATTAGATCGGACAATGCTTTTAACGATTCTGACACTGATTGGTGTCGGGATCATCTTGGTATACAGTTCGAGTTTTATTTTCGCCATCGAGTCGCGTAACGATGGCTATTTCTATTTTAAGAAGCAATTGATGTTTTCGGTGATTGGAATTGTGGCGCTCTTTGGAGCGGCTACGGTTCCTTTCAGTCTTGTCCGTAAATTTGGATTCTTAAGTTGGATACTTTTTGGTGTATTGATTTGTCTCACTCTCATTCCGGGAATTGGAGTGAAGTCTGGAGGGGCAATCAGATGGATTCATTTGGGCGGCGGGATTTATTTTGAACCTTCAGAGTTCTTAAAAGTTTCTCTGCCACTGTTGATGGGCTACTTGATTTCAAAGTTTGATCAATCAGAGAACAAGCTCAAGACCTTTATTCTTTCTACGCTGCTGTTCTTTCCGCTACCGGTTTTATTAAAACAACCTGACTTTGGTAGCTTTGCGGTTTGTTCGTTTGTGATCTTTGCGCTTCTTTTTACTTTTGGACTTCGTTGGTTCTGGGTGATCTCTGGAAGTGTTGTAGCTTCGATGAGTTTCTATGCATTGGTGATGCAGGTTCCTTACAGAAAAGCGCGTGTGATGGCTTTTATGGATCCATGGGCTGCGATTGCAACCGGCGGATACCAGGTGATTCAAAGTTTACTCAGTTTTTATACGGGCGGACTTTTCGGATCAGGTCTTGGTCAAGGCCAAGGAAAACTTTTCTTCTTACCCGAAGCGCACACTGATTTCGTATTCAGCGTTTTGGGAGAAGAAACAGGTTTCGTTGGCGTAATGATTCTATTCTCAATCTATGCATTTTTAATGTTCAGAGCTTTCCAGATGACTGCAAGATTGAAAGATCTCAAAGCCCAAGTGATGGCCATGGGTCTTTGCTTAGTTTTCACAGTGCAAGTTTTGATCAACCTTTGTGTAGTATTTGGGCTTGTTCCTACAAAAGGCCTAGCGCTTCCATTCTTAAGTTATGGCGGGAGTTCATTGCTAGCGTCATGCATCCTCTTTGGTCTGCTACTCAATATCCAACGCACCTACCAACCAAAAGGCGCTTAGTCGCTTTTGGCGACTAGGTGAATCAAAATATCTTTTTCCAAACGCGTTTATTTAATTTATATTCTTTTCTTTTCATTGCCTTGTTAATTACGCATCTTTGTTCTGCTGAATATATATTATTCATTTGATCTAGAAACTTCTTGGGGTCTGATTCAATAACGCTTTCGAAAATTTCATTATTAGCGATGGGTATATTGAAAGTATTTTTTTCTAATGAATGTTTTATTGTAGAGTAAGGATAAAGATCCACTCTGCTGCATAAATTCACGGCTATAGGGTTTTGATAAACATATCTTATTGCCTGCAAATAATAGTGTTCATTCTTTATGATTGTTGCCCGGTATTGCCCTCCGAATACATGGTTGCTTCTTTCGGAAGCGGCATTGATAGACTTGCTCACACCGGTGATTAATCTGTTCATAATTTTTGAAAGATTATTATCAGGAGTTGAGGCTATCATGTGATAGTGATTATTCATTAATACGAATGCATGAATCTTTAAATTATATTTCTTTTCTACTTTTATTAAATGATGAGTAAAGATACGCCAGCAATCTTGAATCGGTATATAAAACCATTCTGAATTATTGGATTTCCCATATATATGGAACGGATAAATATCTGAGTATTCAAGTTTTTTTCTAGCCATATTCCTAAGAGGTGCAAAGGCAGTGCAAGGCTGAAATTGATGTATTTTGCAATTGGGCATTTAAATGTCCGAAATTAGGACGATGACTCCGATAGTCGCCAAAAGCGACTAAGCGCCTTTTGGTTCTTGATCATTTTTAAGGTTACTTTCATACTTTGATTATGAAAAAGACGATCTTTATTGCGGGTGGTGGGACTGGTGGACATATTTATCCAGGGTTGGCGATAGCGCAAGCGCTGCAGAAAGAAGACTCTAGTCTTGATATCCGTTTTGTAGGCACATCTTACGGTTTAGAAAATAAAATTATTCCTCAAAATAATTTCCCGCTCCATCTGATCAATATCGGTGGATTGAATGGTGTTCCATTTTTCAAAAAAATTTTAGTATTGATGAAATTTCCAATCGCATTTTTTCAATGTATGTATTTGATTTTAAAATATCGACCTCTGTTTGTTTTTGGCGTAGGTGGATATTCTTCAGGTCCTTTTGTTTTAACATCAGCACTTTTGGGAAAATCTACAGCATTATTTGAATCTAACGCTCATCCGGGAATTACAAATATTATTCTTTCTCAATTTGTAAAAGTGAGCTTTACACTATTTGAAGAATCAAAAAATTATCTTAAGACTAAAATTGTAGAAACTTTTGGTTTTCCGGTGCGAAATAATATGGCTCTGGCTCCAAAAAGAGATAATAAAAATCTTAGAGTTTTAATTTTTGGTGGGAGCCAAGGAGCTCGTGGGATTAACATTACAATATCTAATGCTCTTAATAAATTTCCGGAAGAATTGAGTGACGTTGAATTTGTCCACCAGACAGGAAAAGTAGATTTTCCAACTTACAAAGATACCTATGCCAATAAGAAAAATGTAAAATGCATGGAATATCTTGATCCTATTAAAAATTATTACGATTGGGCGGATTTGATTTTCTGTAGAGCAGGGGCTTCGACGCTTTCAGAATTAGCAGCTTGCGGAAAAGCAGCTGTCTTGATTCCATTCCCATTTGCAGCGGATGACCACCAAAAGAAGAATGCAGAGAGTATGGTAAACCGCGGCGCGGCTCTTATGATTCTGCAAAAAAATTTTACGGCAGAAGCATTTTTGAAAACAGTTGTAGATTTTAAAAACAACCGCGAAAAAATATTAGAGCTTGAAAAAAACATTCAAAAAACCTATATCCCTAATGCAGCTCAAAATATTGCAAAGTACATCTTAAGGAAATCATAATGGTTCTATCAAGATCAAAATTTCATTTCATCGGCATTGGCGGAATCGGGATGAGCGGACTTGCTGAACTTTTGCACAATATGGGAGCAACGATTTCGGGCAGTGATGCTTCTGAAAACGAGCAGATTCAAAAATTAAAAAAACTAGGGGCTACAATTTATAAAGGCCATTTGAAAGAGAATGTGGGTGAAGTGGACACGGTGGTTTACTCCAGCGCTATTCCGTCTACAAACCCAGAGCTTATCGAAGCTAAATCTAGAAAAATTCCTATCATCTCAAGAGCAGAAGTTCTTGGCGAAGTGATGAGACTCAAGAGAAGTATCGCCGTTGCTGGCAGTCACGGTAAGACTACGACGACCAGCATGACGGCAAGTATCTTTATCAATGCGCAGGTGGATCCTACGGTGGTGGTAGGTGGAAGATTGGATTTGATCAAGAGCAACGCTTTCCTCGGAAAAGGTGAGTGGCTCATTGCGGAAGCCGACGAGAGTGATGGAAGCTTTAAAAGACTTTCTCCTGAAATTTCCATCATCACAAATATCGATGACGATCATATGGATCACTATAAGACTTTTGATAATTTGCAAAAAGCATTCAAGGAATTTGCAAATTTAATTCCTTTTTATGGTTTCTGCGTAGTGATGGGCGATGATGTAAGAACTAAAAAACTATTTGAAAATTTCGATAAGAGAATTTTATTTTATGGGTTCCATAAATCCAATGATTTTTATCTTACAAAGGAATCTTCAAATGGTGGAATGGCTTATACCGTTCACCATGATGGAAAAAAACTTGGAACCTTCCAGCTGAGTATTCCGGGCCAACACAATGCGCTGAACGCACTCTCGGCATTTATCGTGGCGTACCGCTGCGGGATTCCGGCTCAGAAGTGCATTGAAGGCTTAGAAAAATTCCAAGGAGTGGATAGAAGATTTCAAAGATTGGGAGAAAAGAACGGCGTTGAGATCTATGATGATTATGGACATCACCCAACAGAAGTGAAAGCAGTTCTTAAAGCGTTTAAAGAAAAATATCCAAAGGCTAAAATTAAAGTGGCATTCCAACCTCATAGATACTCAAGAACTCAAAGTTCTTGGAGCGATTTCTTAAAAGCTTTTGATGATTGCGATGAACTTTACCTTTTAGATATTTATGCCGCGAGTGAGGCGCCTATTGAGGGCATCACTTCGTTAAAACTTTCCCAAGAAATCAAACACAAACACTGCGAATATATTGGCCACGTGGATAATGTTTTAGAAAAAATGCTAAAAGCAAAACTAGGCGAAGTATTTGTAACTCTGGGAGCTGGCGATATTTATAAGCAAGGTAGAAAGTTCTTGGGTATTCCGTGATTGATTTTCAAGAGAAAGTTCCTCTAAAAAATTACACTTCTCTAAAAATCGGTGGGCCGGCGGAATTCTTTTTCTCTCCAACAAATGTAGAAGAATTAAAAACTGCCATCGTTTGGGCCAAACTTCATAAACACAATATCACTTTACTTGGTGGCGGTACAAATACTCTGGTGAGCGATGATGGGGTTAAAGGTCTCGTCATCAATATGAGGAAATACACCGGCATTGAATCCTTTGTAGAAGATGGAAAAGTCCATATTGAAGCAAAAGGTGGAAGTCCTAAAACTTTACTGCTTCGTGAATTTCTAAAATACAAACTTCAGCCTTCAGAGTTTTTGGCAGGATTACCAGGTGATGTTGCTGGTGGTGTAGTGATGAATGCAGGCATTGGGGAATTGACAATTCAGCCGAGAGAATTCTGTGAAATCATCGAATGGGTAGAAGTTTTAAGAGATACGCAAGTTGTGAGAATCGAAGCCAAAGATATTCAGTTTTCATATAGAAAATCAAAAGGCTGGCAGCCAGGAATCATTTCTAAAGTGGGATTTGTTTGGCCTAATCAACCTGATGAAACTGTTATGGATCGTGTGAAGGCTTTAAATAAAACTAGAAATGTAAAGCAGCCTTTAGAGTTTCCAAATGGAGGCTCAGTATTCGTAAATCCCCCAGGACATAAATCAGGAAAACTCATCGAAGAATGCGGACTAAAGGGTTACAGGTTTGGAGATGCGCAGGTTTCGGAAAAGCATGCCAATTTCATTATCAACTTAGGAAATGCGAAGGCCACAGACGTTTTACAAGTCATCAAGCACGTTCAAGACACAGTTCTAGAGCACAAAGGTGTTTCCCTTCATCCTGAGTGGGTTTTGCTCGGTTTTTAACCGTGTTCTTGTAATCTTCATAAAAAATCGTATTTCTTGATTTATAGAGTTGAATAACGTTTTTTAATATTGCATAAATTCTCAGGATGTTAACTCTAAGATCTGAAATAATATTAACCAAGGGAGATAATATGAATAAAATAATTTTTTCTTTAACTGTTCTTTTAAGCTCTGTAGCAATGGCAGATCACCATTTGCAATCCGCAATGGAATCAAACCAAAAGTTGAGTGAATCGGTTTATAGTTTGATGTTTGCTAGAGGTATGGTTTGTAATTTGACAGACACTGTTCAGATGGTATCAGAAATCGGTAAAACTGATAAGGCGCCAAGCAATCCAAAAAATGTTTGGAGACAGATTGCTTTCTGTTACGAAAATGATGCTTTAATGGATACCGATAAAGAATTGCTAAAAAAAGGCGATGTTAGACTTGGTAGCTTAACTCCCAACGCAATTTTAGATGTGACTTATGAATCTGAAGGAAAAGTACTAGATATTTCTATTAAGTAATAATTTGAGATTGCGGGGATACACCAAAACGGAGTATCCCTGCATCCTAAATGATTAGTGAATAAAATCTTACTAACAATTTCTCTATAGGATAAGTTTCACTGGGATTTTAATTCAAATTTTTGAAAGTAAATAACCAGTGAGATCGTAAGAGTCGCTCCAATTACTGCTGTAGTGAATACAATTGCGGAATTATTCGATGTAAAGGCTCCGGCCAAAACAATAGCTAACAATTTTGCAAAGGAATGCCAAAAGCCTATAGTGGTAGCTCGATATTTGGCAGAAGACAATTTTCCAATGTAAGAAAAAAGAATGGCAACAACAATAAAGCTAATGATTTCAGAAATCACAAGTAGAATATGTACTGGTATTTCATAAGCTTCATTTGAAATCTCAGGTACTAAAAGCAAAATACTCACCATCAAAGTTGTAGTAATTGAAATCATCAGGGCTAAGTTTAAAGGAAATTTCTTCTTATAAAATTTAAAAAATACAAACGGTCCGAAAAATGAAATTAAAAATGCAGGCAAGGTATCCAATAGAATTTGATAGATCGACGGCAATGTAGATTTCAAATTATTTTGAAATAAAGAACTAAAAGAATCAGTTGTATTATAAAGTAGAGCGGCTCCTAAAACGATCCACAGAATTTTTTTAGTTTGTGGGTTTTGGCTAGAATCTTTTGATTCAAACTTGAGTTTTGCTAAATGAAACGCAATGCCTAGGCTCAATGTTAAAAATAAAAAGCCAAAGACATTATTCATTTTCTGAAAGGCAGTTCCTGCAAGGATCGGCGCCAAGAAAGCTCCTAAATTGATACCGAATAAAATAAAGAGATAGCTTCCGGCGAGGTGATGCTGAGGTTTTTCTTCATACAAGTTTATCAGTTGCTTATAAAAATTAGGACTGAAAATCATTTCACCAACTAAAAAGAATACAGCAGCAGCATACATGAAATATACATTGAATAGTGCTGCGCTCACTGCAAAAAGAATTCCACTAATTGCAAGTAATGCGCTTGATATTTTCAATACATTTTTATTTTTTAAAAGCGTATCTCCAATAAAGCC
Organism: Bdellovibrionales bacterium; assembly: GCA_031374125.1. Lineage (GTDB taxonomy): Bacteria > Bdellovibrionota > Bdellovibrionia > Bdellovibrionales > JAEYZS01 > JAEYZS01. The sequence goes on along the minus strand of JANMFM010000004.1, from coordinate 4,822 downwards.
GCCTAGAACATAAGTGAGAACTGGATAAGAAAAAAGCAATACAGTTAAGAATTTGGTAGAAAATTCGTCGATCTTCAGCTGTTGGCTGACAAATAATGCGAACATGGACCTGATTCCAAAATAGAAAAATCTCTCAAGCAATATGGTATGGAATAAACTGTAAAATCCACTGGGTTGATTTTTTAAAAAGCTCATAGTTCTACTCGTTCATAAGTTGAAAAAGAAGGTGTCTCATGTTTTTGATAGTATCATATGATACTATCACTATTTTCTAGTAAATAATGGGTCCAAGGTCCAGTTCGTGATCTAAGTAGCACCATGCGAGTGCTTCGAAGAGGTTTCAATACTAAAATGATTTTGTGAAGAAAGCCTTACTAAAAATTTCTCTATGCTTAGTTATTGCTGCCGGATGTGCTCTGGGTGGATATTCGCTCTACAAAAGCTCTTTGTTTCACTTAGAAAAAATCAATTATACCTACGAAGTAGAAGACTCATATGTTGCATTTTTAAAGCCACAAATAGAAAAACAATTAGATGCGCAAATTGGAGCTTCGATTTGGGAGATTGATATTTTTGGCTTAGAAAAAAAAATAGAAAATTTACCTTGGGTTCAAAACGTAGTGATCTCAAGACAGTTTCCAAATGAGCTTTTCATCAGCGTTTCACCTAAAAAAATCATCGCCAATATCATGAAATCCCCGTCCAAGGTCCAGCCCGTAGCATATGATTCTTCACTGTTAACAGATGTAGAAATCACGAAGGCGCCACTGGCTCCAATTTTATCAAGCACTGCTTTTTCTAAGAGCGATGATTTGAGGAAAAAAGCACTTACACTTTTGCGTGAATTACCAACGGAGGGATCATTTAGTTTTGATCAAGTTTCAGAGGTATATCCCTTCAAAAATGATGAATTTCAAATCTTACTTAAAAACTCAAAAGCATTGGTGTTGATCAACACCGAAAATGTTCCTCTCAAGGCCGCACGAATTTCCAGAGTCATCGACTACATGGATCCTGCTGAAATGAAAGGCCGTGTCATCGACTCAAACTTCTCTAAAAAAGTCCTTGTCAGGCCGCGTAACCACCGCTAGCCTTTTAGGTAAGGACAATAGTCCTTACTCGCTTCAAGGATGAGTAAACTAAAGTAATTCAAATGGATTACGGAAGCTAGCGAGGTGATAGCCCACAACACGCATATCTGTATTTGCACATGATTTACGCAACTTGTCCTTCCGTGCAAATTTCAGTGACAACAAAGAGGAGCAGGGCTTGAAGACAAATTTAAAGGCAAACAGTTCTAACGAGACAATCATCGCAGCACTCGACATTGGTACAACCAAAGTTTGTATCTTGATCGCAGCAATCAAAAATAATTTACAGCAAAATAATTCACCTAAAGAAAACTCCATTGATATCATCGGTGTCGGCACAGCTCCTTCTCATGGTTTGAGAAAAGGTGTGGTAGTGAATATCGAAGCAACGACTGAAGCAATCAGAAGAGCGCGCGAAGAAGCGGAGCTGATGGCAGGAGTTGAGATCGAAGAAATTTGGATTGGCGTAGCGGGAAGTCACATTAAATCTTTCGACTCTCGCGGAATGGTTGCTTTGAGACGTCAAGAAGTTGAAAAAGAAGATATCGCCAGAGTACTCGAAGCAGCAAAAGCTATTGCTGTACCACATGACAGAGAAGTTCTTCACGTTATTCCAAGAGAATACAAACTGGATGATCAAGACGGAATCGCCGATCCAATTGGAATGAATGGTGTAAGACTTGAATCTCAAGTTCACATCGTGACTGCGAGCAAATCGGCGCTACAAAATATTTTAAAATGTTCAGAGAAAGCAAATTTGAAAGTGGCCGGCGTTGTTCTCCAACAGTTGGCTTCTGCGCAAACAGTTTTAAGTGAAGACGAAAAAAAATTAGGCGTTGCTGTTATCGACATGGGTGGCGGAACAACAGATCTAGTAATTTATGTTCAAGGTAGTGTTGCTTACACGTCCAGTCTTCCGGTGGGTGGAGCATTCGTTACGAATGACGTCGCTGTGGGATTGAGATGTCCGCAAGTGAACGCAGAAGAATTAAAAAAGAAATATGGTTGCGCTCTCGCAAGTTTAGTTGATCCGGCAGAATCTGTAGAAGTTGAAGGTGTTGGTGGTAGAAAGCCAAGAGCCGTACTCAGACAACATCTTTGTGAAGTGATTGAACCGCGTGCGGAAGAGATCTTAAGTTTTATCAATAACGATATCGTAAAAAGCGGTTACGCAGATATGATCGGCTCAGGATTAGTGGTAACGGGTGGTGCGAGCCAACTCGATGGCCTCATCGAAATGGGAGAGTTCATGTTAGATCTTCCAATACGAAGAGGACTTCCAAAAGGAATTGGTGGTTTAACATCCGCGGTACAATCTTCTAGTTTTGCAACTGCCGTAGGATTAATCCTTCACGGAGCAGAACACACAAAGAATCGCGGACAAAAACTTCGTGCAAAGAAGAGTGGCGAAAGCGATATGATCAATGGTTTTATCGAGAAATTCAAAACACTCATGAATGATATATTTTAGGATTTTAAAAAGGTTATAAAGATTTACATCAAGGGGGAAGAAATGTTTGAACTAGAGGAAACTCCAAATTTTGGTGCTTCTATTAAAGTAGTAGGCGTAGGCGGTGGCGGAAGCAATGCGGTCGAAACGATGATCGCAAGTGGAATGAGAGGCGTAGACTTCGTTACTGCCAACACAGATCATCAAGCGCTACTTGCTAATAAGTCTGATGGAAAAATTCAATTAGGAAAAGATTTAACTAGAGGTTTGGGAGCAGGCGCGAATCCAGAAATTGGAAGAAGAGCTGCGATCGAATCGTACAATGAAATCGTTGAACGTCTCGAGGGAGCAGACATGGTATTTGTCACTGCCGGTATGGGCGGTGGAACAGGAACTGGCGGAGCTCCCGTAGTTGCAAAGATCGCTAAAGAACTTGGCGCTCTCACGATCGGTGTGGTCACAAAGCCTTTCACTTTCGAAGGTAAAAAAAGAAATCGTCACGCCGATCAAGGTATCGATGAGTTAAGAGCAAACGTAGATACTCTTATCGTAATTCCAAACCAAAAGCTTTTAACGGTATCTGCGGAGAAAACTCCACTTCTAGAAACTTTCAAGAAAGCGGACAACGTTCTTCTGCACGCAGTTCAGGGTATTTCTGACCTCATCAACATCAGAGGATTGATCAACCTAGATTTCGCCGACATCAGAACAGTTATGGCAAATAAAGGTATGGCGTTAATGGGTACAGGAAGAGCGTCTGGTGAAAACCGCGCGATCGAAGCGGCAACAAACGCAATCTCATCTCCACTTTTAGAAAATGTTTCTATCGACGGAGCAATGGGAATCATCATCAATGTAACTGGTGGACCAGATTTATCACTTTATGAAGTGAACGAAGCTTCAACACTTATCACTGAAGCTGCAGATGAAAATGCCGAAATTATCTTCGGTGCAGTTATCGATGAAACTTTAACTGACGAAGTAAGAGTGACTGTGATTGCGACTGGATTCTCACAGGAATCTAAGCTGCAAGCGAACTCTCAATACAATCAAATCAAAGCAATGGCAGAAGCACAAAGCTTCCTGCAAAACCAAGCAGGTTTTCAAACTCCGGCTCCACAACAGCAAATGCAACAACCTCAAGCGTACACGTATCAACCAGCAGTGGAAGTGATTCCACAAGCTCCGGTTGCTCCGCACTACTTTGAGCAACCAGCTCCGCAAGCTGCTCCGATGAGTTTTCAACAACCTATCCCTGCGCCCGTAATGCAACCGCAAGCACCGATTGCAGAACCTATTCCTGAAATTTTTGAAACTCCAATTTACGATGCAGCTCCACATGCTCCAATGGTTGAAGAAAAAACTGCGGAAGTAGGAAGTTTGTCTGAAGCAGAAATGGAGAATATGCTTCCCAAAGATAAACTTTTAGCAAAAGCACGCGCTTATCGCGAAAAGCAAATGCAAGAAGCAGGGATAGTTCAGCCAAGAGCTTCGGGAAACCATCCGCAAACTCAACCGAAGAAAACATTCGAACAAATGAACTTCGAAGAGCTAGATAAAAACCCAATCGAGAAAGCTCGTCAAATGGCAAGAGGAGTAACATCTCCATTTGAACAGAACTTGGATGTTCCGGCATTCATGAGAAGACAACAAAGAGATCAAGAAAATTACTAATTAGAAAAATAATTTTGATTCGAAAAATGCCTCTGTAAAACCAGAGGCATTTTTTTTAATTTATAGCATATCAAATCAAAAAAGACTAAAGCCCAATCCTAATGCCAGAAAATCCGGAAAAATTATTTCGAGTTGTCTTCTGTTTACGACGATTTGTGTCCAAGTTCTGCAAGGATATCCCAGCCGAATTTTTCTAGTTTTGCATCGCCTATACCATGAACATTTTTGAGATCTTCCATGTTCCTTGGATTTTTAATAGCCATGTCTCTTAATGATTTATCACTGAAGACTACGAAAGCTGGAATATCCAGCTCCAATGCTTTTGCCTTTCTCCAAATTTTTAGAGTTTGGAAACGTTCTTCTTGATTTGAATCGAGAGTAACATTGGTGTTTGTTGATTTTCTTAATTTTGATTTTACAATTTTTGTTTTAACTAGCATCTCAAATACAGGTCTTTGAATTTTTCGATCTGAAGTTGGATCGCACGAATCACAATGACCGCAAGAGGTGATTCTTTGAGAGTCTTTGTAGTAAGTCAAAATCTCCGCATGCCGACACTCGCTGCCTTCAGAATAATCAACCAATGTGTCTAAGTTTCTATATCTTA
>JANMFM010000215.1:0-2707 GCA_031374125.1 Bdellovibrionales bacterium | reverse complement strand
CTTCGTGGCCAGGAGTATCGAGTAAATTCATCACGTGATTATTGTGAATAAATTGCATGACAGAAGTGGTGATCGAAATGCCTCTTTCTTTCTCCATTTCCATCCAATCTGAGGTGGCATGTCGCGTCGCTTTGCGACCTTTGACTGTTCCAGCTAATTGTATAGCGCCCCCAAATAACAACAGTTTCTCAGTAACGGTTGTTTTCCCGGCATCGGGATGCGAAATAATGGCAAAAGTGCGACGCTTGTTAAAATCTTCGTAAAATTCAGACATATTGCTACCTATGAGGAAAGCCTTTTCATTCAGCATTGCATTTTAATGGAAATAAGATTAACAAACAATTTTAGACGTTACACTATAAAGCTTGTAGGGGTTCTAGGGAGCACTTATGCCATAAGAGCGCTCATCAGCCGATCGTGTGTATTAAGTCCATCATGTGAGGTGGATGCTAGTGTTCGTTTCTCGCGTTGTGTTAACTCTGATTCAGAATGAGGACCAGATGGCATCTCTCTTAACATCATTGCCGTACTTCCGCTTGAAGCAGCTAAAACTGCTTCAGGCTGAGGCAAGGATGAATCATTCTTAATTTTATTGTATTTTTGAAGCGCAACTGGAATGCTCAATCCTGCCCAAAACAAAGTACTTATAATAAATAACAGAATTAAATAGAACGTATGGTCTTTTTTTTCTTGATTGTCTTCATAACAAAATAAACGCCAAAAAATATAAGGTAGTATTTTATGAAATATCACATCCATGGAAATAAATGTAGCTGGAACCGAGAACAATGGATATTGACTCCCTCCACATAACTCGTAAATTGGTCTAGCTACATACTTATAGTAGGGTAAATCCTTGTTCTTACTCCATGAGTTTTCATGTTTTTGCAGACTGCTTTCATGTTTATCTTTCATAAAATACCTTTAATAAATTTATTGGGTTAAACAGCCTAATTGTTTAATCATTAAATCAAATGCATCTTATATGAACAGATAGACCATGCGAGTCTTTCGCATTAAAAGGTCTTATATTTTACTTAATGACAATAATTTATGCAAAAATTTTTTTCCTCCGCTCAAAGTCCCAAATACATTTCGAAAGTCGACTTAATTTGGGCTTAACGTGATCAACAAGATGACAAAATTAGATGAATATGGTCATTTAGGTTGTACCGTATCATCTTTGGGCACCTCAGATTCGACATCAAAAAACGCTGCATCATCGTCGTGATGTATGGCCGCTTGTAATTTACCTTTAAATTGACGGCTTATACCTTTGGGTACCTGTTGTTCAACCGCATCTTCAAACTCATTATCAGAATCATCAGCGTCTATATCTGATAATGAGGAATTCGGTCTTTCTTCAGCAAAGCCACTATCGGATGATGTATCACTAGGCAAACGCTTGGGGCCTACAGACACTGTTTGATGCTCAGCCGCTCCACCTTCTTCTCTCAACTCTTGGGCATCACTAGCCTCAAGGTGCTCATCTAGCAAAGCCCCGTCTTCAGATAAATCATCTTCTAAATCATCTTCTTGTTCCATTTCTGCAAAAAGTCTATCATCTTTCATTTCTTCAAAAAGTCTATCATCCAGTTTCTCCAATTCAATTCTTTCTTGTTTAGCTATTTCTTTATCAAGAGCAAGGCCAACCATGAATTGCTGGGCGCCTATACGAAGATTTTCTACGTATTTTACCGCTTGTTGTGCTTCGTCTCGAGCCCTACTGGCAGGTCCATTAATTGAGGTCATAGCGGAAACCCCAACCTCTCCGGAATCTTTGGCGGCTTTTTCAGCAAGTTTGGCAAATTCCACCACCTCTTTTTCTTTCTCCACGATGGAGTCTACTATTGCCTGAATGTCCCCAGCCATGGCTTTCATCTCAGCGGCACTTCCTCGTTCTTTTAAAGCCCTAAGAAGCTCAATACCTCTAGTCCCATGAAATCCTTTTGCAAGCTCGGCCGCTTGAACAGCGTGCTCTTTCGCCTTTTCTGCATTTTCAATTGCAATTTTTTCCTGAACTAAGATTTCAGGCCTCATCTTGAGCTCTGTTTTATTGATAAGATTCACTTGCCCCATCAAATCATTTAGCTTTTTGAATTCAACCTTATAGTCATCTAATTCTTTATAAACCCCACCTGACCATCTAGAGTCATCACCGGAAGATTGTTTCAGGAACGCTTGGACCGCATCCAAATCCATTGCTAATTCGCGCGCTAGTTGTTCTATTTTTTCAGCCCGCTCATCGACGGCTTTATGCATTTCTACACTCTTCTCATATGAGCTCTGTTTCTTAAATTTACTTGGATCGGGTTTAGTCGCATCATAACCCAGTGCTTCTTTGTCTTTTACTTGAGCATCCACCAGACCTTTCAGCTCTTTTAATTTGGTTTGAATGCCATCAAGCGCGGCTTTTTCAGTATCCAAAACATCACGTGTAGGATTCGAACGAGCAAGATCTCGCACGTTCTTTACCTCGTCAATGATAGGCTTCACTCCCCTGCTAAAAAAGCTGGACACTTTTGCAAAAACCGTATCAAGCAAGACTGCTTTTGCTAATCCAATTCCAAAGCACTTCAATCCAGTGAGTGCTTTTAAACCAAATTTTTTCAAAGGAGAGGCATCGCTCTCATTGATTTTACGAAATTCGCTATCTCGGGCTCTTACTTCTTTCGCTGTTGTATAAGCTACTCTTGCAGCCACAAGA
>JANMFM010000213.1:0-3843 GCA_031374125.1 Bdellovibrionales bacterium | reverse complement strand
ATAGATACCACCAAAAATTCGCACATTCTGAAACGAGCTGCAGTTCTACAACGAATGTGGTCACGGCAAATACTAAGAACTCAATTTTTGTAGTCAATATGAGCCTTTTAGATATGGAATTAGACAAATGGATTAAAGCTATCGAAGCTGCGAAAACTTTCCGTGATCAAGCTCCGGCGTTTCCCACTTGGAATAGCCCTCATTATTCAAATTAAAAAATTACAGAAAGAAATATGAAGATTTTAATAAAAAAGGAGAAAGAATTTATGAAGAAATTGTTTTTAGCAATTATGCTTATATCTATAACTACCCACGCGGAAGATTTTCCATGGATCACGCCAGCGGAGGAGAAGAGAATCATTCGCGAGATACCGTTAGCTAAAGAAAGAGCCAAAACGGCAAAAGGTATAACCTATTGCACTTATGAAAATATGGCCGGAATGAGATTGTATTTGGATGTGCCAGGCAGATTGTTATTCAATTTTCCGTCGTCTGGTGGGGTAGAGCAGGGTATGGAAATGCCCGCTCTGGTACTTGCTTCAGACACTAGAAAAATGCCTGCAGAGGTTGAAGCTACGCTGAAGAAATACGGAATTAGAGGGAAGATTTCTGATCAAGTTCAAACCTATTTTGCTAAAAGCTACGAGAAGTCGGCCAAATATGAAACGGTGGTTGTCCTGGCATCTTATTTGGACGAGAACAATGATATCATTCCCCATGAATCGGCTTTGATATTGGCTGACAATGTTCATGGTACATATTTCGTTGGCTCTACAAAGAATTGTAAATAAATGATTTAAAAGTGTTCTAGAATAAGTAACCTAATAATCCTATAAATTCCCACTCAGCTTCCTAGCTGATTACCAATCCCCTGGCCCCCACCATCAAAGGTGGGGGCTTTCCTTATTCAGTTATATCTTTGTTTAAAAATGAAAGTGTTTATGCCTTTCGCATTCGTACTTTCTGTATTTTTTATAACTAAAAAATAATATTCATTTTAATAAAATAAGAATTTATTGAGTATTATCAAAAACTTATACATTAAAAATTATTTTTAAATAAATGCATACCGCATATTATTATAAAATTAATCTAGAGAAAATTATGCTAAGCGTAGAAGTTACAGGAAACAAAAACTGTCAGTTTTCAAAGTGAATCTGACTTCAAAAAAGGAGTAGCAATGGAAAAGTTTGTTTTAGTCATTGGAGTTTTAATTTTTACATTCAATTCGCATGCGCAGTCAGGAAGAAGTGGTGATATTGATTACGATAATGGATCTGGTCTAAAAAGCCAGTGTACTTTATTAAACGACATGAATAATTTTGATCTTTACAACTCCACTTCAAACTTTGATGTGGATACTATTCGTAGAGTAGAGAATGGTGCTGTCCTAGAGGTTCTTGATTACCCTACAGTATGGTATAACTCTCAGGGGCAAGAAGGGATTAGATTTAGAGTAATATCAAACGAAAGTACAACGAATTATTCAGCTGAGCCTGGTGATATTTTGTATGCTTACAAGTCAATTTTTGTAGAAATTTGTCGCTAGTAAAAATTTGAAACACGAAATAATAAAAGGAAGGGATTAAATGAAACTTTTGGTTTCTATACTAATATTAGCTTCTGTACCAGTTTTGTCATACTCTAGCGATTTTAACGTGGAAAAGTTTTCTAAGTTAGAATTCGATTTTAATAGTTCTCAAGAAATTAAATCTGCAATTCGACTAGGAGGGACATGGTATGCAAAATCGGGTGCTGAAAAAATCGTATTTTCAACTGGCAAAGCAGACATGATCTCCTCTTGGGAGACGAATGACCCTTATAAAAATGCATCCAGAGGGGGGCCTACTTTAAGTATTACAGCTACTTCAAATAAAGAAATAAAAGTAATTGATTACACTCCCAGTGGAGACATTGAAAGATACAATTTTGATGAAAATCTTTTAGAGGGAAGTCTCTTTTTTAAGGGTTATAGCAGATCTTACTCAGAGGTCACAGAGCAAACTGTAACTTGGGATATACGAACCGAGTGTAGAACTTTAAATAAAATGAAAAATTTAATTTGCTCAAGAAAATCCACCAATCTTTCTAGCGGTGGTTACAATGTAGTTTATACGATGTACGTTCGTTAAATAAATTTTATAAAAAATTTAAAAATAGGAGTATCTGTGAGAATCATGTTTTTTTGTCTAATTTTAATGGTGTGTTTTGTGCAGACAAGTTTTGCTTGCACAGTTGAGACCGTTAATAAAATCGTTTCAACGATTGACCCTTTTCGTGAAAAGTCAATTCAGTTGAATTTTACAAATGCGATAGAAAGCTTATCTCTTTGTGATGAGAACTTATTTTATGCAGGTAAAGAATTGGGAAGGTCCTTCGATCCATTCAGGGTAGAGTCAACATTTATTATGTCAAAAGTCGTAATTCAAGAGGCCGGAAATATAAATAATGAATTGGCATATGGGTTGGGGCTGGGCTTGATTGGTAATCTAGATTTATTTCGCCACAATTCTACTGTCTACATGTTGAATGCAATTATAGAATTGGCCCGATCGAATGTAGGAATAGCAAAAGAGTATGCGCTAGAGACCATGAAAAAATCAGACCCATTCAGAGAACAATCAAATAGGGAATTGATGAAAGCCGTAAAAATTCTCAGAGAATTAGCTCAGCCGCCGGTTCTTCCGCCGGAAACTCCTTCTTCCATTTGGAGTTTTAGGTCAGAAGATCGTGTGTGCAAAACTATTCCAGGTCCCTGGGGATACTATTATCCATGTCCTAAGTACACAGCGAGTATAGTAGATAACAGAGGCAATAGACTTATTCTAACGTGCAGTTCAAATGAATATGGAATCAATTTTAGGATCAGGCCATCTCGTGAGCTTTGGAATAATATTTGGAGCTCAACAGTTGAGAGTATTTCTTTTGGAACAGATAAAATTACTCAGCAGATGGGATTACCGTATTTAATTAATGATGATACGGCAGTACACGTAGAAGAACCTATATCCGAAGAATTGCTTGAGCGTTTAAAGGCAGACAAGGTTTTAAATATTAAGATGCGCCTCAACTCAGGAGAATCTTCAGCAAACTTAACCTATAAACTGACTGGATCGAATAAAGCCATAACCACCTTGATGTCTTATTGTCAGTAATATAATTATTTCTTAGAAAGCGGATGGTGCGCCTCGAGAGTACGCGCAAGATGATCTATATCCAGATGCGTGTACTTTTGAGTTGCTGTCAAACTCTCGTGACCCAAAAGTTCCTGAATGGATCTCAAATCTGCGCCGCTCATCAGAAGGTGAGTGGCGTAAGAGTGTCTGAGAGCATGAGGATTGATTCTTCTTATAATGCCAGCGCGTTTGCTCCAGCCTTCTACGATAGAATAAACCTTCCTTTGAGTGAGATTTTCAAAAAGATGTTCGGTTTTACTTTTATATTGTGAAAGAAGCTTTAGCACTCCAGAGGGCGGAGCAATAATACGCTCTTTTTTTCCTTTACCGATCACGATTAAGCACTTTCTCTTAAGATGAACTTGTTTCCACGTAAGTCAAATCAACAGCCTTTTGTAAGCTTACCATGGTGATCAATCTTTTCACTCAAGTATTTCTTATACTTTTTAAATTTAAACACATCGTTAATCATATTTAATAAACTTACAGTTAGTTGTTTTATTTCAATAACTTATATTAAAATAATTATTTAAAAATAAATGAACACAATAAGAGTTTATAAAATTAATCTACAGAAAATTGAGTAGTGCGTAGATATTTCGCGCACATTGAAAGGTTGTTGTTTAATTCGTCAAATGACGAAGAAAAGGGAGAAGTTATGAAGTTT
>JANMFM010000207.1:0-15281 GCA_031374125.1 Bdellovibrionales bacterium | reverse complement strand
CAAAAGTCGCCGGGCACCTTTTGTGGAGATTGTTTTTGGGCGAAAAAAAAGCCAAGCTTTTTAGGGCTTGGCTTTTGTTTTTATAGTTATTTTAAAACTATGCTTTTGATTTAAGGCATCTTCTTACGAACTCTTCATAAGAAATTCCAAGTTCTTCAAGAGCCTTTTTGATAGCTTCTTTTGAAGACATTGTTCTTTCATACTGAGATTTCTTAGCTAAGAAGCTAGCAAATTTTGGATTACCAGATGCAGCAATAGATTTAGCTTCTCCATTTAAGAAGTCCATACTGTTAATTTTAGTCGCTACACCATCCACCACTTCATCAAAAACTAAATTTTCAGTAGTGAGTAGTTTTGGTTTAATAGCTAATCCGATAAGGTTTGCCAAAAGCGCTCTGTTTGCTTCGTTCGTTGGATCTTTGGCGATTGAAGTGAGAGTCTGTTCTGCACCTTCTCCCAGAAGATCATTATTTAGAGCTTCAGCTAGTCTGAGCGTAGCTCTTTCTTGGTTCTCGGCATTGATTTTAACTCCACCTGCTGTGATTCCATTTACGCCCACGGCAGTAATAGCCCCAGAAACTAAATTAAAAGATTTTCCTTCTCTTATTTTCGCAGCAGCCTCAGATGTACCTTCTCCTTTTTTGCCGCCTCTTAATCTTGAAGCAGCCTCATCTTTAGTAGTTCCTTTTGGCGGCTTTCCACCTGTTGTGGCCGCAATTGCTGAAGTTGAAAGAGCTACTAGTGATAATGCGACTATCACTGTTTTCTTAGTTAGATTCATTTTAAATTCCTCCGTTTATAGTTTTTAAATTAATTTTTAACTATTTTAATGTTTAAATAACTTAATAATATTTTTCAATTATAGTTTAAACCCTCTAGGTTTTCTATTAAAACATACCTTTATTGTAAGGTATGAAAAAAGGTAAGACTAAGGGCTTAATTTTGACATCTAAACCATGTTTTCAGACCTTAGGTACGCTTTATTTTAGATTTAAGAACTTCTATGCCAAATCCTTAAAATCTGAATTTAATTCCTCCTCATTGTTCCAGGGCGGAACTTATCTGCTTTTTGTATTTCAATCTGTCTATACTCATTATTAATGTCTGCTGCTTCTAGAATATTCACATTAAAATATACTTCTTCCATCAGCATATCGATACTGCGGGCAGCGCCGACGACTGCTAAATACTGATTGCTTAACTTTGCCATAAGAAGGTCGAGAGGATTAGATTCTTTATTTTTCAAAGTATCAATAACACTAGGAATATTCATTAAATACTGACTGCCTGTTTCATTCGTTAAGCTAAAAGCCAGTGTACTAGTAGGTTGAAATAGCATTCCACGTTGTTCGTCCAGGACAGGTAAAGACATGTTTATAGTCTGAGTATACGGATTGTTTGTAGATCTATCATCTTCTACTTTTTTCATGAGATCTTCAAAGGTAGATCTGATCGCCGGGTGATTTTCAATTCTTGATTTCATCTTGCTGGCAAAATTTTCGTTAACTAAATCACCGAGAACCTGGGCCTGTACGAAGCTCTTTGTAACATCATCTGTAGCTCCCATTTTTTTGACAAGATCTTCCAATTCCTTTTTCTGCTTCTTCTCAAAATACATAGCCAAAATTTTCGTTCCGAAATCACTTCTAGAAATATGGGCTACAATTTTAGTTGTAGTTTCTCCCACGCCTTGGATATCTTCATTTTCTTGTTTGATTTCGATATCACCGACAATTCCAACAGATTTGATAATGTTGTAGTATGAAAAAAGCATTGCTGCGTATTCAGACTCTACATCTACTTTTTCTTCTTTAAAGCTCAAAAGAATTTTTATGAAAGATTCTTTGAAGTTTTTCACTATATGATCAAATTTTTGCGTACGATCAGACAACTCTCTTCTGAGTTTATTAATTTCCTCAGGCTTTTTCAATTGTGCAGACCTTATTTTGAAACTCTGTTTTATAGAATTTTTAAAAACACTATCTAGTACTTTTAAATAAATATCCACTTCGCCTACATATGTTTGTATAACGTTGAGCCCTACATTTGAGACATAAGAATTTCTTTGTGCTTTGATTTTCTTATAAACTTCTATTGGAGTTCCAGAAAGATCAACTTTTTGCTCGAGCTTCGCAGAAATGAAATTAGTAATTTTACCAGCAGGTGTGAAGTTATTAATTTTTTCAGCTAGATTTGGTTCAGAAGGTTCCGTGATCTCACCAGTTAAATTTGGTATATAATTCTTGCGAACTAAGACTTGGTAGCTTTTATCAAACTTATTATAGATTTTTTCTAGTTTTGATTGAATTATACTCTCCCATAGAGAATCAAAATCACCGGATTTTTTTCCAAGCTCAGAATTTCTCATTAAGTAATCCAGAACCGAATCTGTTACTTTTAAACCACGGGTAGGATGTGAAACTTTGTAGTTTGAGCAAAGCTTATCGTTTCTTTTTTGAACAAGGCGAGGTATTTTGAATTCAGCGTCCTCTCCCCATTCCTCGTCAATTATATTGCTTTTCATAGGATCATTTTCAATATCTGCTTCACCAATGTAGTGTTCGCCGCAGACAGCATTCCAAAGTAAATCTCCACCAACAGATCCGGTCTTTTTAGACATTTTTTTGATTTGTTCTTCAGTATAAGAATTTTTAACAAAATCATCAAAAGCGCGGACAAAAGCCTCTCCTCTTGATGCAGGATAAGGGTTACCTAAATAATCTCTGAGATTTTTAAAGAATGTTGCTTTTTCGTAAGCAGAATACATCTGCTGTGATTCTACAGAAGTTTTATCGCGCGTAGGCCCGCCTGCCTTATAATTTCTGTAGGTACTTGTGTGGTCCTTAAAAGAAGTATTGATAACATCAATAACATGGATCAAAGGAGAAAAATCTTTGTATACCGGCAAGTCTTCGCCATTCAGTTCTTTTTTAGAGAAATGACTTCTAACTATTCCAAGGGAAACATCGGTTGCCGTTGTAGATTTTTTTCCTTTTAAGAAGTCAAGGATAGAACTATTTTCCTTAGCTTTTTGTGTTTCAGATAAAACGAGGTAATTTATAATATTCCTAGAAATTTTTGATAGTATATTTTTAGTATCAATCCAATCCTTAACGATAAAACTCTCAACTTGAGGGTATTTCGGTTGCTTCTTGGCTTGATCAATCTTAGCTTGGATTTCCTTAATTTTAATGCCAATCATCGGCAACAGATCAATAACTCTTTGTGCGCGTAGTTTATTCATTCCGTCAAAAGTGATTTCTCCCATCTCGTCTCGCACAACGTCCATCATCGAGGAATCAAATAATTTAACTCTATCTGAATAGAGAACGCCATTAAAGTCATCATCGTGGAGTAATGGATTAAAGTAACTCAGTTTTTTTCCATCAAAATTTTCAGATCGAGCGATATAAGTATAGCTCGAGAGTTGCTTGTAAAACTCCTGAGTCATCGACCACTGAGATTGATAGTTCTCGATATACATTAACCAGTTTGAATAAGATCCCATGAACTTATACAACAGAGCATCTCTCCACAGCTTTGATTGTTCTTTGATATCGACAGAATTTTTGTATGGATCGCAATCAGTAGGTACTGGACCTGGCGCAGGCGTTCTTAGTCCGTCGAGAACACAAAGTGGCATTGTCCAGTTATTTTTTTCTAGGTAGCTTAGCTGCTCATATTGTCTGGTGTGCAGTGATCCTAATTTTTTTCCTGCACCCATAGTTTTCTGTTCAAATTTGTAGGTATAAGGTCTAAACCATTCATCCCACTGGAAGAAGATAACAATACCGCCTACAAGTTTCCAACCTAAGCGTCCGAAGCTTAAACTGATACGCATTAAGTTTCCTTCTTTTCCAGGAATAAATCCAAACCAAGTTGCCAGTCTAGATGAAGTTGTAAGTTTGCCACCGGCCATAACGCTTTTGGTTAGAGAATAGGCGCGCAATTCTTGATTTGCGACATTGATTTCCATTGCGAGACCTTCAAGTGTTGATCCTGCGCGGAGAAGGGTTTTATTGCCAGTTGCGAGTGCCGCCTCCTGTACTGCCCATTTTGATCCTTGCGCTGCTACAGATGTCGTGAGTCCGGCAATTGCGGTCGTGGCTGTGGACGCACCACCGGCTATCGCAATATTCATAAATGATACGATATAATTATGCATGTTTTCGGAACTGACTACTCTATCGTAAGTTGCCTGACATTCCTGCAGAACTTTTTGTTGTTCTTTACCATCAAATTCGTCAACACCCATAAGATTAATGGCACAGCTTTTTGTCATTGAGATCACATCATGAAAACCGGCAGAAGCAATAGAACCTACACCCATACCAAGGAAGCCTAGAAGTTGGTGTAATATTTGTTTAGATCCTATATGGGGACCAATTAAGTTGGTGAATATTCTGTTTCCAAGCATGAAAGCAAAAAAGCTCAACTGACCAGCTACAGATGTAGCTTCGTGATAGTATTTTTCTAGCGCAGCCGGATCATCTTTATACTTAATACTAAGGTTAAGCATCGTATTAACATACATGCCGATATAGAAAGAGACAGATTCTATAGGGAATACAGCGGCGGCATGTTTAACAGAAGAATTAACTTCTGAAACAAGAGTTTTTTCTATCATGAGGGGAGAGAATTTTTTAATGAGCTCAGGCTGAACCTTGTATCTCATAAGAGTTATCTTTTTTTGGTCTGCAGATTTTAGACGGAGGTGAATATAATTCCCTTTGCGTCCAAGACTCTCGAACACCAATTCTGGGAATTCTTTTTTGAATTGTTCTTTTTCTTCAGGCGTTACTTTTAGAATATAGTTTGTTCTGGAAGTTGGATAATAGAATCCGTTCTTTGTTTGGTTATCGGCTTGATTACTACGTTGAAAAATTTCAACTAAATTTTGCAAACGAATATTTTCTTCTCTCGGGACAGCCTTGAGCGCGGGAAGTTCTATTCCGGATAAATCCAAAGAACCATCGGCATTGACGATACCAAGCTTTCTTTTTTCCGATTTGTAGCTAGAAATAAGATATCTTAACGCGAATAAAGAATTACCATGGGCGAAAGACTTTGTTCTATTGCCGCTGCGATCACCCATCAACATCATAAAGGTACTGAGTTTCATATCTTGTTCGTTGCCAGATCTATCTCGAATTTTTACGATGGACTCATCATCAATTGATCCATCTACGTTTCTAGGCATTAAACCATCTTGATATGTAACCAGGGCCAATGAATTTTCTAAGGCAAATCTTAAAATTTCAGAAGAACCTGAGAGTGCATAAAGCAAGTCATCATCTGAATCCACCTCTGCTTGTGTAGATGGATTTTTTCTTATATCCATAATTACTGTAGGCTTATCAGGTAGGCTAGATAATTTTTCATGAATATCCAAAAGATGTTCGTAAGAATAATTTTTGGTTGCAACAGCACTCAAACCAAAGAGCTTACTCATCATTTTTTGTGTTGTATCTAAGTATGCTTGAAACTCAGTCATAGAAAATTTTGCATCTGGATTTGATGCGGATTTCTGCTTGCTTGTTTCAACGTATCTTAGAATTGCTGACACGTAGTAAGCATCAATCAATTGGTATTCTCTGGAATTGATAACATTTGCATCCAAAGATGAATTGTTAGATTTTTCAGTATCTATTCTTTCATAGTAATCATTAATTTGTTTTATAGTCTGAGAGTTTATAGATTTTCTTTGTTGCTCAAGCTGTATTCTATAAGTATGTTCGTTTTTTTGTTCTAGAGCGATGAACTCTCTAAATTTTCTTGCCATCTCCCTTTTTTCTCTAATTTTTATAATGTCTTTTTGAATTTGCAATGAATTAGGAGTTTCTGTGGCCCCATATTTGTCTTGAGTGTGCTTACCAGGCTTTGCCGTATTTGCCTTTTGAGTCTGCGGAGTAATAGTAGGCTTTGGACCTAAACCAAGATGCTCAAGGACTATTTCCGAGAATGTTTTAGGCGTAGGTTGTGCGCGCGTCTCCGCTCCTGGAGTCATAGCGATTAATGGTTTTTTGTCAGAAGATGAATTCGTATTTGCTGCCAAAGTGTTGCTGGTGAACGAGATGATTAGCAGGAATATCACAACTTCATTAATCAGTTTTTTCATAATGGATTACCTCACAAGTAGGTAATTACAATCTATGTGCCACGGGATTTTGGGATGTATGGTTTTGAGGCAAAAAAACATCAATAGTTATATGTAATTACACGGTACTGGGCCAAGGACCTGTCTAAATAATAGGCTGCATACAATTTATGGCAAACAACTGTATAAGAGCTTGGCACCTCCAAATCTCCTGTTTAATATAAATAAGTGCCAGCCAATTTTCTAAAAAAGAGACAAGTAAGGTCTCTTTTTTAGAAAATTGGCTGTGTCTTTAACTCGAAATATATCGGGCAATAAAGTTGTCAAGCAACCGGAGGAAAAATGAAGTTTCTAGTATTAATGATCGCATTGTCTTTAACAGCATGTGGACCAAAAGCCTTCAAAAAAGGTGACTACGATGAAAACGTAGAGAGCACAAACTTACTCAACGACAAATGGTCTGAAACAGACATGCAAAAAGTGGTTAAAGACCTAGTGGCAAGCTTAACGGCACACCGATCTATCGCGGCGGCTAAAAAAGAACCACTTGTGATGATCACGCAACTACAAAATAAAACAAGCGAACATATCGACACGCAGAGTGTGATGGACATGGTGCGCGTGGAATTGATGAACTCTGGAAAAGTATTATTCGTGGATAAAGAAGCCAGAGACGACATCAAAGGCGAATACGATTACCAAGATACGGGCATGGTTTCTAAGGACACAAAGAAAGGTCCGGGAAAACAAGAGGGTGCAGACTATATTCTTAACGGCCGCTTAGATTCTATCGTTCAAGAAGTTGGAAAAGACAAAACTGTTTATTACAAAGTGACTTTGAATCTAACAAGTTTAGAAAGAAACGTCATAGTTTGGTCTGGATATAAGCAAATCAGAAAAATCTACAAAAAGAAATCTATAGGATTATAAGATCATGAAAGCCAAAGCATCGAAAAGTTTTCAGAAAAATTTGCTTTGGCTTTTCTCTTTACTCTTTCTTGTGAGCTGTTCTCATTTTTCTCGGACCAGCTCGCAAGCAAACTCATATTTAAAATCTGGCGATTACGATAAAGCAATTGATGTCTTAAAACCTCTGGCCGAAGAAGAGGGTGATGATCAGTTGGTTTATCTATTGGATTATGGAACGGCTCTGCATCTCGCAGGGAAATACGATGAGAGCATCAAGGCTTTTCTAAAAGCTGACGACATCGCGGCCCTCAAGGACTATCACTCCATTTCAAAAGTTGCCGCAAGCATTCTCATGAACGAAGGAATGGTTCAATACAAGGGTGATGACTTTGAAAAAGTATTTATTCATGTTTATTTGGCTTTAGATTTTTTAATGAAAAATGATTTGGATGGTGCTCTGGTGGAGACCAGAAGAACCAATGAAGTTTTGCAAAAGTATCGTGATGAAGGAAAAAAGAATTACGATCAAAATGCTTTTGCATTTTATTTGAGCGGAATCATTTGGGAAGCCGACAGAAAGTGGGATGATGCCTACATTTCCTATAAAGATGCTCTCAATCAAGAGCCTAGAAATAAAGTTTACCAAAAAGATGCTTATAGATTAGCAAAAATGTCTTCACGTATGGATGAGTTAGGGTTTTTGTTCAAAAAACATGGAATCAATACAGCGGAAGTGGCAAAAAGAGCAGAGGAGAATCCAATCGGTAAGGGGGATAGCGAGTTGATTTTTATTTATCAACAAGGACCTGGGCCAATTAAAAAACCTCATCCTGATTTTCCACGTATACCCAAGCTTTATCCACAGGCTACACAAAGTTCGGCTGCAAAGGTTTACGTGAAGGGCCTAAGCTCCTCACTTTCAACAAATGCTTCAACAAAAGAAATTTATAATGTGTCAGATGTAGCAATCAAAACTCTCGACGATCAATACGCAGGACTGATTGCAAAAAGAGCAGCTGGAATTGCAGCAAAGTATGCAGCCGCAAAACAAGTGGGAAAGAAAAACGAACTCTTGGGGGCAGTGGCTTGGATTGGATTGAACCTTACGGATCAGGCAGATCTTAGGCAGTGGTCAACGCTTCCAGGGGCATTTCAGGTCGCAAGAATAAAACTTCCGCCTGGAGAATACGAAGTCTCTGCGGAAAGTATTGGTCCTAACGGAAACGCACTTTCAGAAGAAATGAGTGCAACCAAAGTTAAGATCAAAGCTCAGCAAAAAACGTTTATCACTTGGAGATCATACAATTAAGTACTAAACTGATTGCAATGAAGCATCTTCGTTCTACAATCCTGACATTCATTCCTGCGGCACTAATATTTGTGTCATGCAGTTCATCAGATTCAGCCCAGCGTGCGATTACATCTGAAGTTGAAAAAAAAGAAAATGAAAATCAATGGGTTGAAGACTATAAAAAATCTGAAAAAACCTGCAAAGTTTTTAAAAAATTTCTAAAACAAGAAGCTCCAACTCCGGAGATCCAAGCGGTCATGGATCTGAGATATGCTCAGAAGTGCAATAAAAAACAGAATACCGTAAAAAATCTAAAATATGATTGGCTGAAAAAAGATGCCATCATCAGTGGCTTGAGGGAAACCAATAGTCCGGAATTATTTGCGGAGTACTATGAGGCATATTTAAATCTCGACGTGCAGGCCAGAGCCACGCTTGAGTTTTTAGAAAGAGCGAACCTCTATAGAAAAAATATTAAAAAAATTAATCCTACAAAGCAAAAAGAACTCTTTGATAGGATGCTTTTTATGTTTCCAGCATTCTATGTAGAGTATGGGCGAGAGATTCCAGAGAAAAAACTCTTTGAAGCAGCCTACGGCCTACGTATGCAAAGAAAATTTGCTCCCAGTCGAAAAATTTATAATCAGATTATTAAGGAATCCACAAGAGATCTTGATAAGTACAAATCAGTAAAATCTAAAGCCGATGAACTAGATGATATTTTTAAAGCTTATGAGTATTCTAGAATTACTTATAGAGTTGAGGAAAGTAAAGAGAAGGGAATTGCGGAGTTTAAAAAAGGTCATAAATTTTTTGAAACGTATTTTTTGAAAAATCCTAAAAAAGAATTCGCAAAATTCTATACGGACTCTACTGTTCAACTTGCAAGAGACATGTGGACCGAAGGGCAAATAGAGGCAGCTAAAAACTTGCTGTTAGAGGCGGCCAAAAATTCTCCCAAATCCGCATCACTTGATCAAATCTACTGGGTTCTTGGGAGAATGGATCAAGAAAAGAAAAATTACTCCGGTGCGATCGAATATTTCGAAAGGGCCCTAGAAGAAGATCCGGATAAAACCTTTAGATTAAAACTACTCTGGTTGGTGGCCTGGAATGCCAAGAAGAATAATCAGCTTGAAAAAGCCATCGATGGACTGGAAGCCTTAGAAAGTAAAAGCAAAGGTCCTGACGACGAAGTTTCCTACTATAAGAGTTTGTTCTGGCAAGCCATGCTCTATAGAGATTTGAAAAAAGAAGAAAAAGCCAAAGATATATTAAAAGAAATTTCTGAAGAAAATACTCTCGGCTATTACGGAAGACTCGCGACTTTAGAAATCAATCCCAAATTTTTTGAAAAAGAACTTTCCTCGGATGTAAAAATGGAGGAAAGTGATGTTGTCGACCCATCTAGAGAAAAAACAATTCAAACATTGCTGGCTATGGACGAGTCTCAGATTCTTTCTGAATACTTAAGTGATTTGTGGAGAAGCATAGGAAAATCTGCACGCAAAAAAATAGCAACGAGACTTCAGTTCTTAGCTTGGTCGAGTGATTCTGGGCTACTGAAAGAGAATCAGCAGATCATAGAAATTTTTGAAAAAGATTCCAAACTTGAACTCTTCGAAAAAGCTCCGTCGTTTTTTTATCCAAAACCACATTTTGATATCGTAGAAAAATACGCTAAAAGATTTAAAGTTCCACATGAATTGGTTTATTCGATTATGAGACAAGAATCGCTCTTTGATGCAAAGGCAAGGTCTCCTGCAGATGCCTTCGGGTTGTTGCAGTTACTACCAAGAGTTGCGGGCAAGCATACAGATGAGACCGGCGTGACATTCTCAAATCCTGAAGAGCTTTATAATCCAGCTATCATTCTACCGCTAGGAGTAGCGCATTTAAGACAGCTCCTAAATATTTTTGATAATTCAATGTTACTGACGGCAGCGGGATATAATGCTGGCGTTAATCCTGTTAAAGGTTGGTTAAAATCTCGCTACGAAGGCAATACATACGAATTCATTGAAGACATTCCTTATTTAGAAACTGAATACTATGCAAAATTAGTTTTTAGAAATTTATCTTTCTATGTGCAATTCAACAAAAATTTAGATGCGAAGGCAAAGGTCGATCTTTTAGCGAATTATTTTAAAATAAAAGATGAATCAGCTAAGCCTCAAAGCGCACCTAAGAAGTCACCGTAGACATACAGCTTGATTTAGCAAAAAAGCTTAGATACTTTTAGCGTTATACATTAAAGAGGTTTTATGAAGAAGTTTTTCTATACAATCGTTTTCGTTCTGATCTTGATGGGCTCAAGCGTAGCGTTCGTGAGATTCTATAGTTATATTTTCGCGAAAGAAGTGAAGGGTATCATCATTAACGTAGAAAAACCAACTGCTCCAATGGCTATTGTTGGAAGCGAAAATGCCAATCAAAAACTAGTAGAAAAACAACTTTTCTCATACGCGGTAGCAATCCAAATTGAAGACGGTGAAATTATGACTGCCTCTACGGAGGATCGCCAGTGGTCTGTTGCCGAAAAAGGAAAGTGTGTGGTAGCAAAGTTTTATCCATATCCACCATGGGAGTTTGATAAGTCAGGCACGTATTTTGGTGCGAGACTCTTAAGAATGCACGATTGTCCTAAGGCTCAATAATTTAAATGATACATTTAGCACCGCTGATTAGAGATCTTGCATTAATTCTAGGCGCCGCGGGCTTCACCACACTGATTTTTAAAAAACTAAAGCAGCCTGTTGTTCTTGGTTATATTATTGCTGGCATTTTGGTAGGTCCTCACTTTTCTATTTTCCCAACAGTTTCAGATCTTCCAAATATTCAAATTTGGGCTGAGATCGGTGTGATCTTCTTGCTTTTTGGTTTGGGTTTAGAATTCAGTTTTAAAAAATTAACGAAGGTGGGCGGGGCAGCTTCGATTACGGCGATCACTGAAGTTCTTGGGATGTTGGGTATTGGTTATGTGACTGGACAGCTCTTGGGCTGGTCGCATATGGATAGCTTATTCCTTGGAGGAATTTTATCCATTTCATCTACAACAATTATTATTAGAGCATTTGATGAACTTGGAGTGAAGAATCAAAAATTCGCAGGGCTGGTATTCGGTGCCCTTATTGTCGAAGATTTAGTTGCGATCTTACTCATGGTATTGTTATCGACGGTTTCTATCAGTCAGCAGTTCGAAGGCGCGGAGATGATCAGCTCGGTGCTGAAGCTTGGATTTTTTTTAATTCTTTGGTTTGTCGCAGGGATTCTAATTGTTCCGTCTTTCTTACGACGTGCCCAAAAATTAATGTCATCGGAAACGATTTTGATAGTTTCTCTAAGTTTATGTCTGTTGATGGTACTCCTTGCTACAGAAGCTGGATTTTCTCCAGCACTGGGCGCTTTCATCATGGGATCTATTTTAGCGGAGACCACCTATGTTCATAAAATTGAGCGTATTATTCAGCCTGTTAAAGATTTATTTGGGGCGATCTTTTTTGTCTCGGTGGGAATGTTGATTGATCCGCAGGTTTTGGTGGAATACGCAGGACCCGTTGTGATTATCACCATCGTCACTATTATTGGAAAAGCTATCAGCACATTGGTTGGTGCATTGGCGGCAGGTCAGACCTTGAAGCACTCCGTGCAAGCGGGCTTGAGCCTTTCGCAGATTGGTGAATTTTCTTTTATTATTGCTACTCTTGGAGTGAGTTTAAAAGTCACGAGTGATTTCTTATATCCTATTGCTGTGGCAGTTTCGGCGATCACGACATTCACCACTCCTTATATGATCAAGTACTCAATTCCAATTTATGAATTCATTCAAAAAAGAGTTCCTACGAAGGTGAATGATGCACTTGTTAAATACAGCTCATCAGCGCAAACCGTAAGTTCTGTGAGTGAATGGAAAAAACTAGTAAGATCTTTCTTTATTCATATTGGGCTGAATGTGACTTTGATTTTGGGTATTTTTCTTTTGTTCTCAAAAGTTCTTTCAAAAATCATCTATAGCAACATAGCTTCTGGTGCCACAGGAGTTGCGATCACGCTAGTTCTCACATTGATTTGTGCGGCACCATTTTTGTGGGCTCTCGTAAGTAAAAAAATAAGTTATGGAATTTATTCTAAGCTCTGGAGTAACAATCGACTGCGTGGAGCGATCATTGCCCTTGAGATGGTTAGATACATCATTGGTCTGATGTTGATTGGTTTCCTTCTTAAACAATATTTTTCTGTAGGAATTGCCATTGCAATACCGACGGTGATTATCGTGGTGTTGTTGGCCGCTTTCTCAAGCCGGCTGCAGATTCTGTATAACTTTATTGAGAAAAAATTTCTGCTCAACCTTAACGAAAAAGAATTGAGCGATAGCAAAAAAAATCCCGCAATTGCTCCTTGGGATGCGCATATCGCAAAGTTTTCTGTTTTTCCTCACTCGTCAAGTATAGGCAGAACTCTTTTAGAAATTGGAGTGCGAGAAAAACATGGCGTGACGATCGCCTTGATTGAACGTGGCGATTTAAAAATAAAAGCCCCCGACGGAAACGAAAAGCTTTATCCTTATGACAAACTTTCCGTTATCGGGACGGATGAGCAGCTCAGTAAATTCAAGGATATCATTGAGCCAAGCATGAGTACTCTTCCCGAGGATAACGAGCTGTTCTTATTGCAGCAGATTGAAGTGGATAAAGATTCAAGTCTTTTGAATCAATCTATCCGCTCTTTAGGAATCAGAGGAAAAGCAAAGGCCGTTATCGTCGGCGTTGAAAGAAACGGCGAAAGAATATTAAATCCAGAAGCCTCTTTTATCTTCAACGAAGGCGACATCGTCTGGGTAGCCGGCGACCAAAACGTACTCGAAAAACTGAGATAAGGTAGAAAAATTACTTAGTATTATCAAGTGCTTATGATAAATATATGAATAGAGTCAAAATTTATATATTATTTATACTTTTTATGTAATAATAGTAATTATAAAAGGTATTTATGAAAAAAATAGATAAGAATCAAATAGTTAAAAGCATAGAAAGAGCTAACCCATGGTGGGCGGGATTATCTGTTGGCCAGTTTAAGGAGTTGCCGAAGAGGACACACTTTAATCGTTTATATGATTTAGTACTTCAAGCGGAGCCAAGAAGAGCTCTAGTCCTTATGGGTCCAAGAAGGATTGGTAAAACCGTATTACTTTATCAAATTATTGATCAACTAATTGTTAGCGGTAAAAGTCCAAAGAAAGTTTTGTATCTTTCTTTGGATAATCCAATTTTCAGACTTTCAAATCTTGAAGAGCTTATGATTTGGGGAATGGAGTGGTCTGGGACTATGCTTGAAGACACCACTATTTTTTTTGATGAAATTCAATATCTGGATACTTGGGAGCAGCAGCTAAAATCTTTAGTGGACTCATACCCAAAAACGAAATTTATTGTTACCGGGTCAGCGGCAGCTGCATTACATAAAAAAAGCAAAGAATCTGGAGCAGGTAGGTTTACAAATTATCTTTTGCCTCCTTTATCCTTTTATGAATTCTTATTTATAAAAGGAAAAATAGAAAATATTCCGAAAGAATCAATTGATTTATCTAAACTGAACAGTTTGTATTTAGAGTATCTAAATTATGGAGGATTTCCAGAGTCAATCACTTCAGAAGTTATTCGAAATCAGCCAGAACAGTATATCGGACAAGATATTTTAGATAAAGTTTTAGGAAGAGATCTGCCAAGTATTT
Source organism: Bdellovibrionales bacterium (assembly GCA_031374125.1). Taxonomy (GTDB): domain Bacteria; phylum Bdellovibrionota; class Bdellovibrionia; order Bdellovibrionales; family JAEYZS01; genus JAEYZS01. The sequence continues at coordinate 1,253 of JANMFM010000207.1, read as the reverse complement.
TTGGAATTACCAACCCAAATGAATTACAAAGATTGTTTGCAGCACTCGCATACAACACCTCAAACGAAATTTCTCCAGAGGCGATTTCACAAGAGGCGGGTGTGCCTAAAATAGAAATCAATAAATACATTGAGTTTTTAGAAGCCGCTTTTTTGATCCGAGTAATAGAGAAAACCGATGATAAAATAAAAAAATTTCAAAGGAGAACGCACTTTAAAGTTACATTAACAAACCCGTCGCTAAGAAGTGCAATTTTTGGAAAATTGACCCCTGAAGATAAAGATCTGGAGGCCCTGGCGGAGACCGCTATTTATTCACAGTTAATAATTTACGAAGGAGGTTATCCTTCGTACAAGTATGCGAGATGGAATCGAGGAGGAAGTAAGGGCGAGGTGGATTTGGTCCATGTGACAATCACAGGAGAAGCAATTGCCGCACTAGAAATTAAATGGTCCGATAGGTTTGCAAATGGTGAAGGCAAGCCAAAAAGTTTAATTTCATTTTGTAGAGATAACAACTTGAAGACAGCGATCATGACATCCAAAAATGTTTTCTCCGAAACAAAGCATGGAGAATTATCAATTATGCATTTCCCTACATCTTACCTATGCTTTGCCTTAGGCTTCCTGGGAAACATGTCGAGCGAGATTAAGGATTTTGCAGAGAAAAATAAGAAATATATCGATGATGAGAAAGGGATTAAAAAAATTATTAATGATGGGTTTGACGAAGATTACACTAAAAAACTTTCAGAAAAAATTATTTCAAGTATGCATGCAGTATTTTATTTAAAGTCAGATCTCGCAAAACATCTTCCTAATGTTATGACAGCTGTGAATGCTTTAATCAAAAAAAATAAATAAGAAGTCATCGAGTATATATATGAGAGATAAAGGCTGTTGTACTTTCACCGACCAGAAAACAAAGCAAGATGCAATTCCAAAAATTTACTCCAATATGATCACATAAAGCCGATAGCATTTAGTGGTGGAACTACAGTTTAAAATTTGAGACTCCTGTGCTTTCAACATCATAAGCTTGTTACTTATCGAGTATTTGGTGCGTAATCAAGAAACCCATGCTTTTTGAGTTATTCTTTGGTTTAAAATCATTGGTTTTGGCCTGAGCCCCTCACATTAGACAGTGCCTTAAATAGTTATTGAACAAGACGGTTGGCCTAACTACGGAACCTTGATAGAAGGATTTCCGTGACGAAGGACAACTATGGAAATATTTACGCCACCACAAGTTAA
>JANMFM010000118.1:0-4392 GCA_031374125.1 Bdellovibrionales bacterium | reverse complement strand
CTCAGAGCAGGCTTGATAAGTCATTTGGATTTTAAGGTCCTTGAGTGGGGATGTCTTAAATGGAGGTGTGTCAGCGTAAACATTTAAAACCAGCTCTGATTTTTCTTTGATTCCTTTTTTATTCTTCTTGGAAAATTTATCGTAAAATTTGATAAGAGGTTTTATTTCAAAGTTTTGAATTTTGATATTTTTATGAGGATCTAGAATTTCAAATTTAAAAGAATCGTAATAAGCATGATATCCCGTCGGTAAAGACATATCAAATTTCAGAGGTGTCGCTTTGCCTTGAGAAATTACTATATTACTTTTAGGACTAGATCCGGTCGAGACAACCTCAACATTCAATGGGTCCTTAAGAGCTTCAACCGCAAAGGCATTGGGACTCAATGCTATTAAAATGGACAACAACAATTTCATCTTCATATCTATGATTCCTATCGGTTTTAAACTGCCGGCACTCGAGTGTCTTTTATAACCTAAGTCTAGGTGAGTGGGTAGAGTTTAGGAAAATATCAAAGACCTTGGTCAAGACTGACACCTGCAATCAAGTTTTACTTAATCTATTGAAATGCTTAAGCCGAAAAACATCTGAGGTGATTTTATGGGTATAGTTGGTTTTATAGTCGTTTTTTCGATGGTCTTCGGGGGATATGTTATCCACGGTGGACAAATGCGTGTGATGTGGCAACCGACCGAGTATATGGTTATTTTCGGGGGTGCGATTGGTGCCATAATTATTTCTTCTCCAATAGCATCAATCAAAATGATGATTGGTATGACGATCAAAGCTTTGGTTGCTGGCGGATTAAAGAAGTCTGATTATCTAGATCTACTACAAATGATGTACCGACTGTTCCAAGTCTTCAGAAAAGACGGACCTCAAGCAGTGGAAAAACATATCGAAGATCCAATGAATTCCGAGATTTTTAAGGCTTACCCAACCTTCTTAAAAAATCACCACGCCGTCGATTTTCTTTGCGACACAATGAAGATAACTCTCTCTGCAGATTTATCACAATACGATGTTGATGACTTATTAGATCAAGATATTAAAGTTATCCACGAAGAAGAACATCAAGCTCAAGGGATCATGGGATCCGTAGCCGATGCGATGCCGGGTCTCGGGATTGTGGCCGCGGTACAAGGGGTTATCTTGACGATGGGTAAATTAACAGAAGGTACTGAGGCGATCGGTGCTTCGGTTGCCGCTGCCCTTGTTGGTACGTTCTTAGGGGTTATGGCAGCTTATTGTATGTTTGCGCCACTCGCTTCTAAAATGGCAAAGAACATTGATGCTGAAGGTAGATATTTAAAAGTAATTAAAGCTGCGATGGTTGCTCTTCAAAAAGGTGCGCCTCCTTTAGTATGCGTTGAATACGCAAGACGTTCTATTTATCCAAATGACAGACCGTCGTTTGAAGAAATGGATTCATCTACTCGTGATATGAAAAAAGCTGCGTAGGCCTGATTCAGTGCTTGCTGTGGCAAGCACTAACGATAACTCTTAGATTGTAGGAACAGATGGCAAAAGAAGAAAAGAAAGTCATAGTCATAAAAAAGATTACCGAGGCAGGACACGGTCACCATGGTGGTGCGTGGAAAGTGGCTTTCGCCGATTTCATGACTGCCATGATGTGTTTCTTCCTAGTAATGTGGCTCTTAAACCAATCTGAAGAAACAAAAAAACAAGTCGCTTCTTATTTCACGGGTCCTAGCATGATCGAACATCAGTTCACGAGTTACGGAGCTGAATTGACATTGGAAAAATTATTTTTGGATTTGGTGAACCAACCATTAAAGACGGCACAAGATTTCATGCAGCCGGCGGATTTCACTCCCAATTTGATGTCCATGGGTTCAAAGAAAATCGTTATGCAGCAGATTGCCCAAGAATTGGGAGAGATGGCTTCAAACGTGAATATTGAATCTGACTCTGTGACATTCGAAATTCCTGATAGATATTTATTTGAAAGAGGCAGTAACAAGCCTTCTACACAGTTTGTAAATACAATGAAGAAAATCGAAGCTGTCACTCAAGGATTAGAATACTCAGTAGTGGATGTTCGGTCGAATTTCTTTTACACAGATAGTACAATTTCAGATCAAGATGCAGAATGGGTAGCGAAAAGTAGATTGGATTTAATTCAAAATAAAGTGAAGGCCGGATTCGAACACGAATCAAACGATGTCGTGGGAACAAGCAAAGCAAGTAAAAACACAGCGTCTCAAACTGGGACCCGCAGTGGGATGATCACTTTTGAAATCAAACAAAAAGAATTTTTACCAGACGGTAGAAAACCTCGCAAATTAGAAGATGTTTTTGATAGCAAGGTTGAAGGATCCAATCCATACGATACATTCGTAAAGCGTGCTGCTAAATCTAAAAAAGAAAATAGGAAGAAGTAACGGCGTTTTGTATCTGGATTTGTCTTAAAGTGAGACACGTATTCAGATGTTAATCAAAAATACCGATAATTAAAAGTATGAAAACATTCCGTATTCTATGTGTATCGCTAGTTCAATTTTCAGTTCAAATTTCTTTGGCTTTGTCTCTCATTAGTTGTATGGCTAAAGTGGAAAATGAAGATGTGATTGAAAGCGTAGAAATAACAAGTCATGAAATCGAGCGTAGCGGAGCGAATGCAAAAATTATTTTGCATGGAGTTTGTCCTCGCTATACGAGTACATTGAAGATCAATTCAGGTGCCTCTAGTTACGATGTTGTTCCATCATCAATGTCAGATCCGGCAGCTTATGTTGCGGCTTCTGGAGTTCCAATTGGAGAGTGTAATAACGGAGTTCTACGTGTGGAATACCCTGTCCCTAATCCAGGAACAGCGAGAATTATTCCGTTTAAAGTAAAAGCTAAAATGGCAGATGGTAAGATCAGTTTGTATGCAGCAATAAGAGATGTGGATTTTTCGATTCCGCTAGAGACATTGCCTGGATTCGCAGTCACTTCTGGCGGTGCATTTGAAGGGTCAAGTGGAATTACAGTGCATGCAAGTGCTGGAATTGTATTCAATCGCAACGACTCGATTATTATTACAGGTGCTAGTGCCACGCTGAGAGCAGGGCTACAGGGTATATTGTACGACGATACATTTTAAGATCTAGAATGAACCTTATAAATTTAGGCTAGACTTTTGTGTGAATAGATCTATTCACATCCGTAATTATATGAGATCTTTGTTTGAGAAAGAATTTGATTCGAGTCAAGGCAAACAAGGGTAAGGCATCATGGAATTTAATAATTTCAAAGATAAAATCAAAGCAAACATTATTCCTATAGTGGTGGTTGGACTGGGAATTGCGCTCATTATTGGTGGCTTGATTTATTCTCAAAGCAAAAAAATTAAAATTGAAACCCAGTCTTGGAATGATGACGGCACGCTAAAAGAAGGTGTGAATTGCAAAACAGACAAAGAGACAGTAAAGGTTCCTGTGGCGGGTTCGGATATCTTTGAAGGCGGAACTGAAGTTGAAGTTGAAATGAATTATTATGCATGCAACAAAGGTACTCGTGACGACATCGTGATGATTAAATCTCCGGGCAGGGAAGAGCCTCTTTTCAAATACATAAAATTACTTCCAGGTGATAAATACAGTGTGCAAGCCAAAGATAAGAAGTTCAGTGTTGTTGTAAATGGAAACGAGATGGAAAATTCTAAAGGTGAAGTTTACTCTTTCACAGAAAGAAAATCTCGTATGATCAAGCTTTACGAAAGCAATTTTAAAGATGGAATCAAACAAGGCGTATATTTTGTATTCGGAGAAAGCCCTGCAGGTGGTTTCGATTCAACAAGATTCGGACCTGTAACCTCAGAAAGAATGGTTGGAAGAGTTTTAACTAAACCAACAGAAAAGAAGTGAGATGCATCCAACAACAAAAATCAAAGATTTGACCTTAGTAGCATTTGATTTAGAGACCTCTGGAGGTTATCCATTGGATTCTGAAATCTGTGAGATCGCGGCTATCAAATGGAAAGACGGAAAAATTATCGATGAGTTTAAAACCCTCATAAAACCCACTAAGAAGATGTCTGATTTTATTATCGGTATTCACGGCATCACTAATGAAATGGTGGAGAATAGTCCTCGTATAGAAGATAAGATTCAAGAATTGTATAACTTCATTCATGGGTGCGCTGTAGTTGCTCATCACAGTCCCTTCGATATGGGATTTTTATCTATAGAGTTTGAGAAAAAAGCTTTTGTTGCTCCTTCGACGCCAGCTCTTTGCACATCCCTTTTAGCGAGAAGAGTTTTTCCGGAGTCTACAAATCATAAGTTACAAACTCTTATAGAATTTTTAAATATTCCAAAGAACCAAGCCCATAGAGCCTACGAGGATACAGTGCAGTGTTTGAATGTGGCTCTAAAAATTTTTGA
>JANMFM010000046.1:0-3683 GCA_031374125.1 Bdellovibrionales bacterium | reverse complement strand
AAAAACGTATTCTTTTATCAAATTTTTCAAAGCGGCATTGATGTTGTAAAGAAATTTTATCCAAATGGAATCGTTGGCGAACCCAAAAGATCATATGCAATCAATCATGATCTTGGATTAGTTGATCTAAGGGAAAAGCTACAGAATAAATCTTCTGTTGTGAGATATGCTACGGAAAATATGCTAAATTTTTCTGGTGGCATTTATAGGGATGAGTATTTTAGGCCTTATGTCGAACTTCAAAGTGATGCGGTACTTGGCTTGAAAATTTATAATGAAATTCAATACGGCGCTTTAGAATATGAACCTTCAGTTAAAAGTTTGGATCGATATCGAAAAAAACTCTTGGACTATTATCTAAGAAAAGACATTCGGTTTGTACTTTACGTTTGTACAAATGAATCAACTATTACGGCAATTCGCCAAATTGAAGATGAGCTCAAGCCAAATGGAAAAACAAAATTGTACTTTGCATACTTTGATAATGTCATGAAGTGTTCTGATGTTGTGACTTTCCAAGGCAGGAAAGACGCATCTATTCTGATCAAATAATTTTGAAATTTCGCCTGTTAACTCGGTGTTAACCGTTTAACAGGCGAAAGTCTGGAAGTTATTAAAACGATTAAAGAAATATTTTTAAAAGTTCGCTCAAACTTAAGGTTAGCGGATTTTTGAATTTGATAAGGAATTTAAGAGGAGAATATAGATAATGAATAAGTATTTAAGAAAAATGTTAGTATTATTTTTTGTTCCATTGATTGGATGTACTACTATGAGGGAATCAGTTCTATTAGGCGTAGGTTCTGGTGCAGCAGCAGGAGCTGGAATTAGTAGTGCAATTGAGAAAGGAGATTCTCAAGCTGCTTTAACTGGAGCTGCAATTGGCGCTGTTGTTGGAGGAATTGCAAGTTACTTTGTCCACAATGGTTTGGAGAACAGAGATTCAAAAGTTCGCAGAGAAACTTTATTCAATTTGGATAAGTTTAGCGTCTCACGTCCACAAGGAAGCGAAGGTCCTGATTATATGGTAACGGAGCCAACTGTAGAAACTCAGTGCTTTGACTCTGAGGTTCGTGGCGACAAATTGATTCAAGCTCATTGCGAATCTGTAATCGTCAATCGTCCTGAATGGTTCAAACGTAAAAAGAAAAATAATGAGCACTAAAGATCAACTTGTTAGGATCTGTCTTACAGGAAAATCTATTGAAGATCTAAAAGCAATGCTGGCAGATTTAAAATCTGAACCAGGTACAGCAGCGTCGCTCTCAGAACTCGCTGCTTGGGCGATTGAGTCGTTCTATCAAACGGGATACTCGCAGCAAAAGCACGCGATGGTAAAGCGTTTTACGAGCGTTAAAAAGCTACTGAGGGATACTGCTTCGGCTGGCAAATCTGATGCAGAAATCATCTCTATCTTATCTTCAATTGTGAGAGCAAAAAAGAAAGAAACGCAGAGTGAAGTCGCGTCTAAAAATGACAAAACTTCTTGATTAAAAGTGCGATTTCAAGGTAACTTAGAAAGAAATATTGAGACAAAAAAATCTCAATCGCTCTTTGAAAATTTGGTAGTATTCGGAATCAGTGAAAATGCGTTTTTTCGGGTTTGCGATGAAGCGTAAACCACATTCTCTTTCAAAAAGAGAATTGGTTGAAAAAACATCTCGTGAAGAAATTCCATTTTTTGATCGTTTAAAATTTTCAAAATGGTTAACGACTGCTCAAGCAGCCGCTTACTTAGGAAAATTTCGACGAAAAGATGGAGAGCCTTCTCAGGGTGCGATTCGTAACATGATCTATCGTGAACAGATTGTTGCTCAGAAGTTTTTTGGGCGCATTCTGATAAGTAGATCGTCTTTAGACCAATTAATTGAATCTTCTCCTCAAACGGGAGGAATTTAATTATGGCGATAAAGTGGCAAACGACAGAAGAAAACGGAAAAATATCTTATCTATATCAAGTATGTGTTAAGGCTCGTGCTAGGAGTGATCGCTCTATCCAAGCTCAAAAAAGTGAAGCCGGAGTTCTTACGGGTGTACTTTCTGATAATGAGATTAGAAAAAAACTTCAGCGGATTGAATTAAGGCTCTACGGCGATGCCAGAGAAGAGGTTGCAAGAAGAGAAGGCGCTGGGATTCTTTGGATCGACTTGATTCAAAGATGGGAAACGGAGGCGCTTGGTGATCCTCTGGTCTTAGAGTTTTTAAATGTAGGGCAAAAATCTGCAAAGGGTTATCTGCAATCTATTAGAGACCACACCGATGGGTGGGCTAAAAAGGCTGCCTCTGAAATCAATGCAGCAGATTTTGAGATGCTCATTCTTTCCATGAGAAAAACAGGCTACGCTGAGGCTACTATTTATAATTTAAAGAGTGCCATCAACTGCTGTTTTAAATGGGCAATCAAGATGCGTATGCTTCGTGGAGTGAGTGTGTCGCCAACTTATGGCTGCACAATTTCCAGAAAAAATAGCAGGCGTCCAGAGGTTCTTAATTATTCTCAGATTTGTCATTTGCTCGAACAAGCTAAAGAGCAAAAACATCCTTGGTATTCGATCTGGAAATTGGCACTTCACACAGGGCTTAGAAGCGGTGAAGCCTATGCTCTTAGGGTTAGAGATATTGATCTAGAAGAAAAGCGAATCATGCTTGATACAAAGTATAACTTTGATTCTAGGCGTGAGGAGCCTCTGAAGGATCATGAGTGGCGTCAGGTTCCTATCAATGAGGAACTTTATGCTTTCTTCGTATCTCTAGGAATTAGGAGCAAAAGACCAGAGGAATACATTCTTCCACACATAACAGCGTGGAAAAATGGAGAGGCTGCAAGAATTATTCGAGCGTTTTGTGAAGAGATTGGTGTTACTTCGATATGTTTCCATACGTTGAGAGCTTGCTGGGCAACGCAATTGCTAAAAAATGGTGTAGCTCAAGCAACCGTGATGATAATGGGTGGCTGGGCAGATCTTGAGACCATGCAAGTCTATTTAAGACGAGCTGGTGTGGAAATTGAAGGAGGAACAGATTCTCTAAAATTTGAGAGAAAAGAGCGCCCTGGAAGAGTCTTAAAGTTTGTAGCAAGAGCAAACGAAAAATATCTTGAGAATGAAGCTGGTTTCTAGTAAATCCAAATAAACGGTGTTATGGGCTGGTCCGAAAGCGGACCAGCGGACTGGTTAAATAATTGATTTAACTCATCTCCCTAATAACGCCCCATTTTTCTCTGTCAGTTTCAATCGTAGTTAAAATTATTAATATAGCTTTTATCATCACTCAACATCACTGGAAATAACTCTACTTGGCTAGATTCTGGCTGAGCTTGGCTGAGTTAATGAAAGGGTAATCTTAAAGATGAATTTTATGAAACTTATACTACATACTTTCAAAAAGATGTGAGCTTGTGTAATATGCAAACGGAGAAAATTATGGAAAATATTGAGATGAAAAGTAATGTGATCCAATTATCTGAGATTAAAGATAAAAAGCTAGAGTCTATAAGTGATTTAGGCGCAGGGTTAAATCATGTTGAGATAGCTATAAAAGACTTGAGTCAGTATTCAAATCTTCCAAAGATAAGCCAGGCTATCTCTTCACTTGAGATTGCTCGTCAGACTCTTTCTCAGTCGTTTCAAACGGCGATTTCAAATATAAAAGATCCAACTTAGAATCAAAATATATACCAAAAT
>JANMFM010000041.1:0-2024 GCA_031374125.1 Bdellovibrionales bacterium | reverse complement strand
CAAGTATCGATATACCATCCTGTGATCATTTTATGATTAACAGAGTCTTTCTTATTGATGAAGAAAAAATAAAGTTCATTATAAAAATCAATAATTCTTCTACCTGTGCTTCTGGTGAAATACTCGCTCATATAGTATGTCCAGCGGCCATAATGGATAACATCTATCATTTCGACCAACTTTTTGAGCCGAATAATTTCATCACGAGGCAGATCTTTTGTTGAAAAAACATTTTTTACGTACTCATTCTCATCGTCGATGCCGCCATCAACAATCTGCACACGTTCGGTCTTGAGCTCAAATTTAGAAATGGTCTCGGGATTATTCATTTCAGAATTGGGATACAGAGCCACTTGATAGACTCGTAAATCAGTCAGCCCAATCTCCAAGGCTCGATTAATGCCATTTAAGAACGTTTGTGAAGTTTCGCCTGGCAAACCAAGAATCATTTCGAAATTCACGGGAATTCCCTTTGATTCTAATCTTTCTTTGAGCGAATCAATATTTTTGTGCGGGATGTTTTGTCTTTTTATATTTACCAACACTTCTTCGGTAAAAGATTGAATTCCGAAGGTGAAACCTGCACGACTTGGTTTTAGCGTTTCTAAAAGTTCAGCAACTTCTATTGCATGACTGTTAAGATTTTTAGTGTATGTGATATGTACCGACTTGAGTTTCTTTTTTTCAAGCATCACTCGTCGAAGATTTTTGGCGATTTTTAAGTCGCGACTGAGGATGCCAAAATTGGCATCCGCGATATGAATTTCATCAAATCTTTCGCCGATATATTCGATCTCTAAAAGCAGTCGCGCTTCGTCCACCGGTCTTACTTTTTGATTGACGAAACTTCCCCAATCACAAAATGTACAAGAAAAAGGACATCCCCGATTGGTTTCCCAAATATTTAAACGAGGTAAACCCATGGAATCCACGTATTCGATACAATGCTCAAAAAGACCTAAAAGATATGGACTTGGTGTAGTGATTGGGTTCAAGAAAGGACTTTTTTTAGCATAACTACTCAATACACCGTCTTTAATAACACTTAGACCACCAACTTTGGACCAATCGGGTTCTCCGTTTAAGTTTTCTATCAATATTTTTTTAAATGTCTCCTCGCCCTCTTTATGAACTGCAATATCAACAAAAGGATTGTTACTTAAAAAGTGAAGCGCTTCATCTGGCACCTCTGGCCCACCAACAACAACGAGACAATTTGGATGTTTCTCTTTGACGAGTCTTGCCAATTTGAGACTGCGATTCACGTTCCAGCTGAGCAACGAAAGCCCCAACACGCTGGGCTGATCCACGATGTCTGCAATTTTATCCACTCCGCGCGGCACATGAAAAATATAGTCCTGAAAATCATACTCCTGCATAATTTGTGTATCGGTGGTGCAGCTGGCATGAAGCAAACCACAAGAATAGGGCATCACGATTTGATAAGAGCCTGAAATATTACAAAGATAGACTTTTTTCATAATCCCCTAAGATACTGTTCCATCCAAAAGAAATTCGATGAAGCATTCGATGACTAACATCACATTCCCATCGCTTGTGAATTGTACCCCATTGTTCACTAATTAACACATCTCCATCCTGCCAATCGTGATGATAAATATACTTGTCTTGTAAAATGTGTTGTTTCAATTTTTGATAAATTTTTTGAAAATCCTCTTCACTGGTCTCTTTAAAACCAAAAAGTTGCAGAAATGGAAAAAACAAAACCTTTCCTTCTAGACCTGGAATATTTCGGATAATTTTTATTCCCTCGTTATTCCGATGTGACTTCCACTCATTCCAACTGGTGTAACTATTTGGTTCAAAACCAAAAATTCCATGCAATTCGTTGAGTTCATTTTGAAAATCCTGAGGTAAATCTTGATAGGCTTTGGTGCAATTGGCCCAGCTTGTTCGAGTGCCTCGCGTACCAAAAATAGACCTGAGCCAAATCAGAGGCTTTCTTTCCATCTCCGCGCTGGGGCGGTTGGCATGCCAATCTAGATCGTGGTCATGACCAAAAA
>JANMFM010000201.1:0-9831 GCA_031374125.1 Bdellovibrionales bacterium | reverse complement strand
ATGTCATCCTCGCCAACGGCACCGGTTTGAACGGCCAATATTGGAAACACCTCACGACCGCGACAGACTCCCCTTACTTCACAAAAGACCTTTCCCTGCTTTTAAATCAGAATGGCTATAACGTTTATTCTGTCCTTCTCTCTGGCCATGGAACCAAAGTAGAAGAACTTTTCGAAATCACCTCGCAGCAATGGTTGATGGATATTGAACAAGCAATGCTCTTTGCACTGAAAAATTCTCGCGTTAAAAAAGTTGCACTTTCTGGTTTTTCGATGGGCGGAGTTTTGATATCCTCTCTGGCTCAGGATCCATATTGGAAAAGCAAGATTTCCAATTTGATCCTTATGGCTCCTGCTTTTAAAATCAAAAAAAACTTAGGTATAGCAATGTGTGCTTCTGGAGCTTACCGCTTAAAAACTTGGGCCGCAAATAGTCCCGAAAAATCTCCTATTCGCTACAACCAAATGCCTTTCCATTCTGTGTGTGAGCTGACGGACCTTAGTGCGATTGTGAGAAAAAATGCAAGGTCCATATCTACACCTGTCTTTATGGTGGTTACAGATGGTGACCAAACTATAAATACGCAAGCGGCAATAGAAACGCTCAGAGATATGTCCTCAAATGACAAAAAATTATTTTATATTAAAAATCTAAAAACCTCTCACACTGATTTGGTTTTTAGAAACGACTCTCTTGCCAAAAAAAAGAACCCACAGTTTGATCAAATGGGTCAAAGAATTATCCAATTCCTAAAATAGAAGCTTGTCCGCAGTACCCTCTTTAACTCATAATAAGAGTTGTTGGCTAATCTACAGGCGAGGGTTTTTATGAGTTCGAAATTATTCTGGATTGATCTTGAGATGACTGGCCTTGATGTAGAAAAAGAAGTCATTATCGAAGCCGCTGTTATCGTAACAGATTACAAATTCAATGAACTCGAGACTTACCACGCCGTTGTTAGGCAACCCAAGACCTACCTCGACAAAATGGACGAGTGGAATTCAAAAACTCACAAAGAATCAGGTCTTTTAGAGCAAATACCTAATGGAAAAGATCCAGGAATCGTGGAAAAAGAACTCGTAGAGCTTGCTAAAAAGCATTTCGGCACAGAGAAAGTCGTAATAGCCGGAAACTCCATAGGACATGACAAGCTTTTCTTAACCCATCACTTTAAGGAATTTGCAAAGCTTCTCCATTACAGACTTTTGGACGTAACTTCATGGAAACTCGTTTTCAAAGACATGCTTAAAATCAAACACGACAAGAAGAACAGTCACCGCGCCCTCGACGATATTCGTGAAAGTATTGATGAATTAAAACACTATATGAAATTCATCAAAACTGATTCAAAATAGAATCATGACAACATTAATTTCGATCTTATTGACCTTGTCTTATTTTTCCCACGCAGCTCCCGCATGTTCGACCACTCCACAAAAAATCGCCGGCATTGAAGAGATATGCGACGAAGCTCTACCCAAATGCATCTCTGAAGTTGGCGGAGCCGAAAAAATTGCAGCCACTCTTAACGATTCTCAAAATAGAGTTGATACTGATGAACTCTTTACGAGACTCATTTTTGCGGAAAGCTTAGCTTCTGGTTGCAATATCAATGATCCAGAAATTTTTGAAAGCATTGCTTGGACTTTAAAAAACAGGCTCGCTAGAAAAAAAATTTATGGAGGAAGTAATGATGACCGTTCGGTTGCTTTAAAACCCCAACAATTCAGTTCCAGCACTGGTCCTTGTGATGTTTCAAAAAGAACTGAATTCTTTTGTCCTACAAAAGATAAGGATTTCGAAGCTGCATGGTTAAAAGCCTCTCAAGCCTGGACAAAAACAAAGACTGCAAAAAACCCTATCCCAACGGTTCGCCATTATTTTTTTTCAAGGCATTTTGATAAATCAGCGCCCAAAGGTAAGAAATTTCCAGATGGAACAATCGGTTGTCAACATTACAAAGGCATACCTGCTAGCTGGGAAAAACCTGGAGATAAAATTAAATCCATCGGCACCTGCGCAACATTTCATAATGTGAAAGAATAAAAAACCCAAAGCTTTCACTTTGGGTTTTCGTTAAATCAGAATGTAAATTCTAATTAATATCTATAATGCTCTGGTTTGTATGGACCGTTCTTATTCATTCCAAGGTACTTCGATTGTTTATCAGAAAGTTCTGTCAATTGAACACCAAGCTTACCCAAGTGAAGCTTAGCAACTTTCTCATCGAGTTCCTTTGGAAGTCTGTAAACTTTAACTTCTTTGTACTTAGCTGTGTTATTGTAAAGTTCCATCTGCGCCATCACTTGGTTTGTGAATGAGTTACTCATAACAAATGATGGATGTCCTGTACCACAACCTAGGTTTACAAGTCGGCCTTCAGCCAAGATGATTACATATTTGCCATCTTTTAAGATGTGCTTATCAACTTGTGGTTTGATTGTGTCTTTCTTAGAATTTTTGTTAAGCCACGCCATATCGATTTCGATATCGAAGTGACCGATGTTACAAACGATAGCTCCGGGCTTCATTGCTTTGAAGTGTTTTTCCGTGATGATATCGCAGCAACCTGTTGCCGTCACAAATATGTCCGCTTCTTTACAAGCTTCTTCCATTGTTACAACCTGGAATCCGTCCATAGACGCCTGAAGCGCACAGATGGGATCAATTTCAGTGATGAGAACTCTCGCTCCAAAACCTTTTACTGAGTAAGCAGAACCTTTCCCAACGTCTCCGTATCCGGCAACAACAACCACTTTACCCGCAAGCATTACATCTGTTGCTCTTTTGATACCGTCAGCAAGAGATTCTCTGCAGCCATAGAGGTTATCAAATTTTGATTTTGTAACAGAGTCATTGATATTGATGGCAGGAACTTTCAATTTCCCCGCAGCATGAAGTTTTTCAAGGTTGTGAACACCTGTTGTTGTTTCTTCAGAAAGACCAATAATCTTTTTGATGAGTTTTGCAAAGCGTGGTTCGTGCATCATATTTGTTAAATCGCCACCATCATCTAAAATCATGTTGTAACCCTCTGGGCCCCAACCTGTGATAGTTTGTTCGATACACCAGTTGAATTCTTCTTCCGTCTCACCTTTCCAAGCAAAAACTGGAATTCCTGCAGCAGCGATTGCGCAAGCTGCGTGATCTTGCGTTGAGAATATATTGCAAGAAGACCAACGGATCTCTGCACCTAGCTTAATTAATGTTTCGATCAATACCGCAGTTTGAATTGTCATGTGTAGACAACCAGCGATCTTTGCGCCTTTTAAAGGTTTCTTTTTACCGAACTCTGCAACGAGAGCCATTAATCCTGGCATTTCTGTTTCTGCGATTTCGATTTCTTTTCTTCCCCACTCTGCAAGTTCTTTGAACTTCTTTGGGTCATTCATCGCTTCTTTACAAACTTTGTAGTCATGTTTTTTATTTTTGGTCATAGGCAGTCCTTTAAGAGTTTTTGCAGTATCTAACATTTCAATCTCCGGGTTTTTAGTTTTCCAGTGCTCGCTATAGCGAGCACTGTATTAGGAAGGCATGGTCAATATCTCATAGCCTGTGTCGGTGATCAACACTGTGTGTTCGAATTGTGCGGATAGCGCACCATCTCCTGTTTTGTAGTACTTTATACTGGACCCAGGAATATCAAATTCTATAAGTTCTGAATCAGTTTCGTTGATCATGGGCTCAACTGTTATGCAAGTGAAGGGCTTTAGAATCTCACCGCGGCCTTTTTTGCCAAAAGAAGGTACAAACGGGTCAAGATGGAAATTTCTTCCAATACCATGCCCACCAATCTCTTTAACAGCAGCATAACCAACTCTTGTGACATACTTGTTGGTTTCAAAGCCAATATCGCCTGTGAATCCGTTAGGAGTAATAGCTTCAATGCCTTTAATCATGGCTTGTTCAGCCGCTTCCGTAAGCCTTTTTGCTTTATCACTCACGTTACCCACAAAAAAAGTCTTTGAAGTGTCTCCATAGAAGCCACCAAGCAGTGCTGTAACATCCACATTCACGATATCCCCATCATTCAATACAGTTTCATCTGGAAACCCATGGCAAATCACATCGTTGATTGAGGTGCAGCTTGCCCACTTATAGCCGTAATAGCCTATAGTCGCGGGAACTGCGCCGTTTCTTCTCATGAAGTCATCAACAATTTTATCTATTTCAATAGTCTTAACCCCTGGCTTTACATATGGAGCAACGTGATCAAGAGTTCTTGCAGCGAGCTGACAAGATTTTTTCATTTGCTTGATATCGTCTAGAGAAAGAATTTGTGGTTTCTTATCGTAGGTCATTGAGAAATTTTATGTTACCGACTTTGAATATTCAATGAAATACAGATTTTAAGTAATTTTTGGACATAAAAAAACCCGTATATTGCTATACGGGTTTTTCACAACTAAAAATTAGTTATTCTAAACTACTATTTCAAGTGCTTAGAAACAAACTTTGTCATTTCAAACATAGAAACTTGGTTTTTCCCGAAGATAGGCTTTAATTTGCTATCAGCGTTGATGTTTCTTCTGTTTTTAGAATCTTGAAGATTGTTCTTCTTGATGTAAGCCCAAAGTTTTTTAACAACTTCAGTTCTTGGAATAGCTTTAGTTCCGATAACTTCAGCAAGAGCTGCAGACGGAGTTAAAGGCTTCATGAAAGCGGCATTCGGCTTTCTTTTAGTCTTAGCTTTTTTAGGAGCTGCAGCCTTCTTAGTTGCTTTTTTCATAACTTTCTTTGTAGCTTTTTTAGTAGCTTTCTTCTTTGCCATTCGTGATTTCCTCCATAAATGGTTGGTTTATTAGTTCGTGCTAGATAATCATAACTATTTAAAAGCTGTTGTCCAAAGAAAAATACAAAAAAAATCATTTTTTTTTCGTGGTGTCCCTAGAGCGTGTGTCTATGAATAGATAAAAATATGGGATTTCCCCTCTAGAAATTGACTAAATATGGAGGTTTTCCCTCGAGAATTGAGTATAAAATTGCTTATTTTGCATTCATTTTGTGAGGCAGAAGAGCATTCTCAAGGTATCGTAGCTCTCTGAAAGCACTCTGAAATCCTCTTGTGACCGCTTCTGCACAGAGGGAGTTTCGTTAAAATGCCTATCAGGATGAAGTCTCATCGCAAGTTTTTTGTAGTCTTTCTTTAAATCCATACCACTCATACTCATAAATGATCTTGCGCCCTGTGCGTAAAAAAACCTTACAGCAGCCTTGTCTTTTTCCGAGGGAATCTCAGTTAAAAACTCATTCAACTCGATTTTCTCCCTCTCAAGTCTTCGGGCTGCGATTACTTTTGGATGCTTCTTATATATAGAATAAGAAGACTCTCCCGCTTTGGAGGAATACTTTTGTCCTTTAGGTATATCAGGAGATATATCCGGGGAAGAGTTCAGCCATCTCAAAAGCTCCACACTTAAACCTGAATTCTCAGAGCGAGCAAAGGTTTCTTCTTCGGTTTCTCTACCGATTTCACTTCTGTGGAGATCCTCTTTTTTAAGCTTTTCTTGAAGAATTTTACTGAACGAACTCATACCTCTTTTTCGGAGTTTCTCCTCTGGTAATGAGGCTAGGATTTCAAGAAATGATTTTACTTGTATTCATTACCAAAATATCTCAAGCTTAATATATGAGTCGTCAAAACAACGTTAAGAGCAATCCTGCCAAGCACATCCAGATTCCTTCTAATTTGAAGGACACTCTTATACAACTCGAGGGCACTTTGTCAGAGTGGGAAAAGATTTCCCCAGACGGTCAACCAGAGATCTCCAGTGAAGAGTCTAGGCTTGAGCATGATAGAGAGGTTCTCGAAAAAGAACTTCAGAAAAAGGCTCGGGTGATACTCAATCAACTCAAAGATCAAATTGAAGAACTCTCTGAATAATCGAGGTTTCCATGAGTGGCATTTTACTCGTTAACTTAGGCAGCCCTAAAGAACCCACCATTCCTGCTATTAGAAAATACCTTAGTGAATTTTTGATGGATCCGTATGTTTTGCAAATGCCTTCGCCACTTAGAGCTATGCTTGTCTATGGAATTATTATTCCCTTCAGACCAAAAAAGACTCTAAAAAATTATCTAAAAATTTGGACAAATGAAGGCTCGCCACTCATTGTCGAGAGCATAAAACTCAAAAATAAACTTCAAAAGCATTTTTACGATAAAGATTCAGATATGCACGTGGAAGTTGCTATGAGATATGGCGATCCCTCCTTCACCCAAGCTCTAGATGTCTTTCGCTCTAAAAATATCCGTGACGTACGAGTTATTCCTCTTTACCCCCAGTATGCGATGTCCTCTTCAGGAACTGTTGAAGCAAAGCTCAAGGATCTTAATAAAAAAGACTTCAACCAATTCTTTAACTTTAGTTTTGTGAAAGATTTCTTTAACGACAAGAAATTTATAAATCCCCTGATTGAGACTACAAAAATGCATTTAAAGCATACAGATTACGATCATTTATTAATTAGTTTTCACGGTCTTCCCAAAAGTCATCTGGGAGAGAAGGTAGAGTCTAAAGTTTGTAAATTTGAGGCTTCTTGCTGTGAATTTATCTCTGAAAAAAACAGATACTGCTATCGAGCTCAGTGTTATGAAACCGCAAGGCTACTGGCTCAAGGCTTAAATCTTTCTAAAGACAAATGGTCCGTGGGTTTTCAGTCTCGCTTAACAAGAGGTTGGATCGAACCTTTTACAGATCAAATTATAGAGAATATGCCCAAAAACGGAATAAAAAAATTGGCCGTCGTCTGTCCATCTTTTGTCTCTGATTGCCTAGAGACTCTAGAGGAAATCAAAGTTGGAGAAAGAGAACGGTTTTTACAAGCCGGCGGTGAGAAATTTTATTATATTCCCTGTGTGAATGAATCGGACTCATGGGTAGAATCCTTGGGTGAATTGTAATGACATCTATTAAACCCACAAAGACAAAACGTAGCCATGGTTGGCTTCAAAAGCTCAAGTCCTAGCAATTAGATTCGGTTTGTTTTTAAAATAAATTTAAAATTTAACACGAGTTATTCTATTCGCATCCATAGTGGCTGTACATCCTTCAGACTTTTTACAAACCAAGGTACGATGGCATTTTCGCGCCTCATCGAAAGTAAAATCACCAATTATTCGTGGATCAGTACTATTGTTATTAGGAATGTCTCCTTGCCCTCTCACAAAAACACCTTCAACATCCAAGGTTTTCGCATTGAAGACAGGACTACCAGAATTTCCATGAAAGCAGTCTAGATTTGTAGAGAAAAAAGAAGGATCGCCATTTCCCAAGACATTTCTGTCGGGAGAAATTTTTTGAGGAAGTCCTCGAGGAAAACCAAGCATAAATATTTTTTCTGAATCCGCAATTTTCCCAGACTTTCTGTATTTCAACGGTTTTCTATCTTTAACTAATTTTGAAAATTTTAAAACTGCATAATCGTCCGAAGAGCTATTCGGATCGAATACCAATTTGGTAATTTCACTGCACTCGTGAACTGAATTTTCACTCAAAATGATTTGAGTTTGGTTCTGAGAAGTCATTCTGTGATCAAATATAATGTAGTAATTTTCACAAAAGTTTTTTAAAGCAACGGGACTAACGCAATGACCAGCTGTTACGCCCAAACCCGATTCAATAAGAAACCCTGAACAACGAGTTCCGACTGAAAACTGCTCAGCAAAAGGCTCTCCGGGACAAAGACCAACTGCATCCTTTAGCGCAGTTCTATTTGAAAACTCAAACTGACCATCACTGCGTTTCGTGAGATTTGCTTTAGGAATAAACGTAAAAACTGATTTGGCCAATTCTTGAATGGAAGGATTCTGAATTTC
The DNA here is from genome assembly GCA_031374125.1 of Bdellovibrionales bacterium. Taxonomy (GTDB): domain Bacteria; phylum Bdellovibrionota; class Bdellovibrionia; order Bdellovibrionales; family JAEYZS01; genus JAEYZS01. Next base: position 2,013 of record JANMFM010000201.1, on the reverse strand, counting down.
ATAAAAATCAAGGCGTTTGTCTTTTTCAAAAACCAAAGCAAAAACATTGCCCGCAATAAATAAAGTAATAATTTTTTAAACATGAATATCCCTTTTGATTTTTAATCTTATTTTAATTATTTTTTACTACCACCATGACAGTTTGGAGATTCGAAAGTAGCTTGTTCTTTGGCATACTCTTCTGGAGTCAAAAGTCTCATCGTCAGTGCATGTATTCCGTTTTTAAGCTCATCCGCAAGCAAATCATAAATTTTTCTTTGCCTTTGAACCCTATTCAAACCCACAAAAAGAACACTCACAAGAAGAAGTTTAAAATGTGTTTCTGAATTTTGGGGAACTGAATGATTATGACTTTCATTGATAAGCTCAAAAAAAGATGGTTTTAGTGAATGAATTTTGTCCTGAATTTTATTTTGGATTTTTTCTTGAATCACCATAGATATATTATGTAACAGAAGCCTAAATAAAAATCAATTTATAGAAATGACGTATTACCGGCGTGAGCTGAGTATATTAAAACTCCACCCAGCGCCAGTAATACAAGTATCCCCTTAAAAATCCCAATTACTAAATTCCCCACGAGTTTCAAAGATAGAGTACTGTTTTTAAAATGGCGAACCCAAATTGCAAAAACAAAACTCTTACAATGGTGTCTTATGAAATTAGTTCGTATGAAAAAAACGCCATATATATGGCTATTATCATAGCAACCAAGGCATCGGGCTACTTATTTCTATCGAGCTGCTTCATCAAATCCGAGAGCATTTTCTTTCTTTGATCGACCGCCAGAGGGCGATGTCCAGTGTTGAATCGTTGATAGTACTTGGGATTTGCCTCTTCGAGGAACCTTGAAGGAATTCTATAAACCCACTTCCCATTGATTTGGCGTTTTTGAGAGTAGGTCATAATAAGGTGCTGTTGAGCCCGAGTAATCCCTACATAAAAAAGTCTTCGCTCCTCTGAAATATCTCCACCCAATCTTTTGTGAGGTAAAATATCTTCTTCTAAGCCTATTAAGATCACACAAGGAAACTCTAGCCCCTTGCACGCATGAAGGGTCATCAACTGAACTTCATCCTTTTCTCGATCTTCATCCTCTTGATCTCTTAAATCCAAACTCGTAATAAAATCATCAAAAGTTGGCAGATCACGTTTTCTTTTTTCAATAAATCGATCCATCCAACGAGCATAAGCTTCGACCAAATTCCAGCGCTTTTGTCCCATCAACTGATCTTTAGAAATATCATTTAAAAGCTGCCTGTATCCAACTTGCTCCATGGCCTTCAAAAGTAATTGCCCAGGAGTGAAACTTGTATTCGCTAACATCTCTTTTTTTAAAGACTCTAAAAAACTATAAAGAGAATCGATTGTTTCACCGGCTTTAGGACTCACTCCTGCCAGTGCCCAGTTCATTGCGCATTTATAAAAAGTCGAATTGAGAGCTTTAGAGTTTTCTACGATTTTCTCTAAAGTAGTTTCTCCTAAGCCTCGAGATGGAGTATTGAATATTCTACGAAAGTCTACATCGTTCGGCTTAAAAGCACATTTCATATACCCATGAACATCTTTGACTTCTTTTCTCTCGAGAAAACTCATGCCACCAGAAATTTTATATGGGATTTGCTTTTCTCTCATCGTAGATTCTAACAAAGCTCCTTGTGCGTTGGCTCTAAAGAGAACGGCAATCTCTTTGTTTTTATAACCCTTTTCTTTGAAGCTTTGAATTTCTCTAGCAACGCCTTCAATTTCTTCCATATCCAAATCAAATTTAAATACCTCCGGAAGAGCTCCAACAGAGATATCTTTATTTTTAGGATTAACTAAAATTTTACCATGTCTCTTATCATTTTTAGAAATCACATTATTGGCTAGGTTTAAAATATGTTCCGTTGAACGATAGTTTTTTTCTAATCTTACCACCAAACAGTCTTTGTATTTTTTGGGAAAATCTAAAATATTTTGGACTTGAGCGCCTCTCCAACCGTAGATGGATTGATCATCATCGCCTACAAC
>JANMFM010000020.1:0-4919 GCA_031374125.1 Bdellovibrionales bacterium | reverse complement strand
CCCATTAAAAGAAAAAATCAATATCAAGAAGCATGGTGTTTCATTTAGTGACGCCAAAGACGCATTAAATTGCGGGCTCGTTATTGTACTTAAAGAAGATTCTGATTTTGGAGAAGAGCGATATGTTTATCTCGGTATGTGCAAAAAATTAAATGTCTTAGTTATCGTCGTTGCATACCCTGAGGAAGAAATAACCAGAATCATCTCAGCCCGTAAGGCCAACAAAAAGGAGAGAATATTTTATGAAACGAAATTATGATTTTTCTAAAGCCACTGTTCTTAAAGGACAAATTAAATCAAAATCGCAAGTTGATGAGGCTTTACGCGAGCAAAAGACTCTAACGTCAATCCGACTTGATAGCGAAATTATCGAAGTTGCCAAAAAAAAAGCACAAGAAGAAGGTGTTGGGTATCTTACTTGGCTTAACAAAAAACTTCGCAGTTCTGTCCTCGGAGAAGAAGGCTTGGAGGATAGAGTCAAGAAGCTGGAAAAAGCTGTTTTCAAAAAGAAGGCTCTTTAATTAATGATATTTTTGCAGTTCTGACGAACAAAAGCTTTGGAGGTATCGATTACCAATGCGGTCTTCGTGTAATCTCCATTTGCTTTAACAAGCTCCTTTAGTTCTGCCGCATTTAGAGCTTTGGTTCTGGATAGGATTCAAATTATACTTGAAGCACGACTTCGTATCGCATTAACTTGCATCCAAGTGGTTCGCCTACTTCCGTGACTTGCGCACCATTAATCAAATATAATGCAAGTGAGATGCCAAAAAATTACTAAATTCGATCCCAGTAATCCTAAGATTTTTTGTGGAGACTTTTGTCTCAATCAAAAATTAAAATTGAACATGGTATTTTCATTTGAGAGATTTTCTTTCGGAATGTCTTGGTAAACACTCCAGTGCTCCGCGATTTTTCCATGCTCAAGTCTAAATAAATCATAAAATGCAGTCGGCCTTTCATCGCGGGTTCCTTCGCTGATCGAAAGAACGAAATTTCCTTCACCAAGAACTTTGTGTTGTCTTTGGTACTCAAGGGTCAGCCTTCCCCTCTGAACAGATTCGATGAATCCCTTGATTCCGTCGCCCGCGCAGGGGCTGTGTTGATGGTAATCAACAGCGAAATAGCGGGGTAGAATATCGAGCTGGTCACTTATTTTTCCGTTCGTCCAAAGATCAAACAACTCGACAACTTTAGATTTGTTACTTTCAGTTTCAATTAAATCTCTTATTGCTGTTTCACCATCAACCAAAGACCGGCCAGATGAATTGGATGAGGTCAATGGGCTCATGACATTCCAATGTTCGGCAATGAGACCGGAACTATCAAAACGAATAATATGAAAGGCCGCCATCTCATTGCTCCCAAACGGGACCGCGTTTTTCCACACGTGGTGCATAGCAATAAAAGGGCCGTCTTGAAGCATCCGCACATTTTCAATTTTGGATCCGTGCTGTTTTAATTTCGGAAGAAGCGAAACAAAAGCAGCTCTTCCGGTCGGCACGAATGGGTTGTGTTGAATGTAGTCCTCAAGGATCATCTTTTCGACGGTCAATTCATCATAGTTGCTGACAGCCATATGGTAAGCTCGAGCTTTTTGTTTGTGAGTCGACAATTCGCCTACCAAGAGCGAACTGATATTTTGCAGGGATGTGATGGATTCAATATAGCTATCGGGCCTTACCAAAATTGCTTGATTTGTATAATAAGGATTTTCGGTCCAGTAACTTTCATTATTCTCAACCGGTGAGATCTTGATGACTTGAACGTACGGAGACGAAGCCAGATTTTCTTTTGGCTCCCCAAAGATCAGCAAGGTGTATTTCGAATAGTCCAGCAATGAATAAATTCTGGTTTGAGTTCCGCCTTTATTCACTTCGAAATCAAACAAACGTTGGCCGACCAGTCCCTGATCACCGTAACGAATGCCCATTCCGGTGATGTTGCCCGAACGCTTGCTTACGATTTTGACGTAATCTTGCGCGTGTGTCCCCGTTTCGGAAAATTTTGTAGAACGTACGAGCTCGCCGGAGGATTCAATCACGCTTAATGCCACAGGCTTTCGCTCAGATTCGTAGGTTTTAAGCAGCGAGATTGGCGCATTGAATTTCATTACCATATTGAGTTTCCAAATGAGATTGAATGCATCCGCGAGACCTGTGTTGAGGCCTTGCCCTCCATTTACCGAATGAACATGACAAGCGTCACCGGCAAAAAAAACACGGTCCTGAATGGAAAATCTTTCCGCGACGGATTCCTTCACCGAGAAATGAGAAAACCATTCGATTTTTTTGAATTTCAAAGCGTGAGGTTTCATGGCACGGTTAATTTTCGCTATCGCGTCTTCAGTGGTGAATTCTTTGCTGTCCATTCGTATGTAAAATCGATCGATTTCTCCCTCGCGCGGAATCCAAGCTACGTCCGAAGTCTCGGCTTGAAATACAATAATCTCAGGAACCTTTGGAAAGTCGGTATCAATAATGCCGTCGATAACTGCCCAGACAATTTGGGGTCTCACGATTTCAAAAGGGATCTTAAAGTTCTCTCGCAATCGAGAGCGGGAGCCATCTGCTGCGATGACAAACTTAGACCTGATGACGTCTCCATTCGCAAGCCTTGTCAGGCACAGGTCTTCTTCTATTCGAACATCTTCAACCGAACATTGTCTTTTGACCGCAGCTCCGACTTCTCGGAGTTTTGAATCCAGAAGCTTTTCTATGTACGATTGTCCCAGCATCAGAAAATATTTATGGAAGCATCCTTCGAGCTCGTCCCACCAAGAAGATTGCCTGGAAACGAATTGTCCCTTAGCCCAAACGGAGCTGGTGTTGCAGGGTTTACCTAACGGATGAAGCAGCTTAAACAAATCGGCAACCTCTAAAAGTTGCAATGTTCGAGCGTTCAGGGCATCAGCACGTCCGACATGCAGAGGTTCTGCTGATTGATCCAGGACAATTGCCTTCATCCCGCAGAGGTGACTGAGGTAAGCAGACATAAGGCCCACGGGGCCCGCGCCGGCTATAACAATGTCGGCATCGTATTTTTTCATATGTGAGAAACCAAATGAGGATTGTTGAGAGCAGGCCGTCCAAGCACGTGTACACGCTGCAGATGTCTTGGAGCACCGCTGGCGAAAGCTTCTCGGCCATGTAAAAGCGTGTAGTTATCGGTGATGACGATGTCGCCAGACTGCCACTCATGAGCGTAAAAGTTCTCTGGGGCGTAAAGCGCTTTTTGAAGGCTTTCTATAAGATCGGCTGCACTTCCAGCGCCTTGAAATTCATAGTTGGGGCGGTTGATGAAGGAATCATCGGCTTTCGGCGGTTCACAATAGCGGATGACAGGAAAGCCTTTTGAGGGATGAGCCGTAATGATCGGAGCTACTGTTTTGCTCTGGTAGAACTCCATCTTGCGCTCGTAAACTCCGGTGACACCGGACCATAGCTCGCGCTCTGACTGAGAAGCACGTTCAAGCGCCAGCTTTGTGTTTGAAAAAGTCGTTCGTCCGCCTTGACTCTTAAGAGGTGCGTTCACGCAATGAAAAATTTGAAGTTCTGGGACTTGAGGTCTGTACATCCCATCCCAATGGAGTGGAACATAGTTATGATCAAAAATATGGTCCTTTGGGTTCTCTTGCTCAACCAGCTCAAGCACTTTTCCAAATGGCCAAATACTAATTTCACCCCAGCGTTCACAGTATTCTGAAAAGTCGTCAGCGCCTCTAAATGTACGAAATCCTCTGAGGGCGACAAGATGCTCTTTTTGAAAAAGCTTGCGTAATTCCTCCACATCAAGATCATGAATATCTTGAGTTGAATCATTGGCCTCGATTAGCATCCCAAAGGGATTTATTTTATTTATCTTGTATTTCATTTTCATACCTCAAATTTTTCATTACAACCTTGGGTGAATGACTTTTCAATAGTTCAAAATGACTTGGGCGGCCGCTCGCTGAAAAGACCAATTGAGCTCCGAGAGCTTCTGCCTCAGTTCGCTTAAGAAGTATGAAGTCTTCATTTGTTTTTACAGCGACTCCATGCCATGGAGTCATCCAACTGTCAGTACCGACAAGACGAATACCGAGTTTTTTCGACCCACATGTCTGCGGATGTATTGATAGTCGAACCGCTTCGGGAAAGCGTTGAGAGATGAGTTCACTCCATGCATTGCTTCTGCGTATCACTTCATAAGCTTTTGCTTTACATTCTTTTTGAATTGCTGAGCGACTTTTGGTTTGGCCAGGGAATGTCGAGTCTTCAACTAAAAAGCGAGTGATGCCACAGTACATTCGATGCACTTCTTTGTCCTCCGGATGACTGAGCGGCTTTGAACCTCTCAGTACCTTTTCTCTTAGCAACTCTTGAGATACTCCAAAATTTTCCATTAGCTTGTTGCGCATTTGAGTGAAATATTTTCCGTCGCACAATTCATCGAGATTGAAAGTCGAAATATTCATAAGGCAAAGCTCATCTATCATTTTATCAAGTTCAAGCTGATAATCAGTGACATCGGTTTCGCACATGCCGACGATGTCGCTAAAAACACGACCGTCCGAGCATAAGACGATCTGAGCCCCCGGTGCATAGATCGCTCTTATCCGATCACAAAGTTGGTTTAGAAATTGAAGAGCGAGCTTTTCCGCCATATCCGGCAAAGAACCAAGGACTTTAGATAAATTTGGTGACTTGCCAGGAAATGCTGGAAGCACGAAGGTAATGGGCTTCGCGTTTTTAATTGCAGAAATGATCTTTAATAAATGAGGCGACTGACATGAAGGGCGTACATCGTCGTTCTAGCACGTCAATTTTTAGCTAAGTCGGCGAAGTCTTTGGGGGTATATGGATTTTGTTCCTGAAGGAGATCTTGGGCTAGTTTTTCAAAATATTCTCTTGGATTGACCTGATTGAGCTTACAAGTTT
>JANMFM010000358.1:0-13499 GCA_031374125.1 Bdellovibrionales bacterium | reverse complement strand
TACGAAAATTCATTCTGCTATTGACCAAATCATTACCTTTGAAGGTGATATTCGAGTCGATGCCAGTGAAACACTTCATAATCTCTATAACGAAAAGAAAAATCTAGAGAGACAGATCAGAACTACACTGGATAAATTCGTTAAGACTCACGAAATGGAACCACTTCTTCAAGACCGTTATGTGACAAATCGCGAGGGACGCTGGGTATTGCCTATCCGAAGCGGTAAACAGCACCAGTTTGATGGGATTATTCATGATTCTTCTCAAACAAAACAAACTGTTTTTATGGAACCTAAAGAAATTATTGCGATCAATAACCGATTAAAAGAGGCAGAGAGTGAAATTGAAGCAGAAATCGAAAAACTTCTCACTCAACTCACCCACTTTGTTGCCGGATCTTGCGATGAACTCTTAAGAGCTTACCATAAGATGCTTGAATGTGATCAGCGATTGGCTCAGGCACAATTTGCACTCAAAACAAACTCAAGTCCTTTTGAATTTACAGACAATGAGTTTTTCTTAAAAGAAGTACGCCATCCTTTGCTTTCGTTTCAAAATATAAAAGAAGTCATTTCAAACAATGTAGAATTTGATGATGGAAAAAAAGTTTTAATTCTCTCTGGTCCCAATGCTGGTGGAAAAACGGTCTTATTGAAAGCCATCGGCCTCACTTGCCATATGGCGAGATGCGGGCTCTTAGTTCCTGCTTCTGAAGAATCAAAAATTCCTTTTTTCAAAACCATCTTTGTTGCGATTGGTGACACGCAAAGTGTGGATGAACACATGAGTACTTTCGCAGCTCATCTCAATACTCTAAGCCTTGCTCTGTCTGCCAAAGGAAAAGATAATTTAATTTTGGTAGACGAAATTTGTGGTTCTACGGATCCCGAAGAAGGCGCTGCCATTGCTAAAAGTTTTATCGAACATTATGCTGAAAACGACGTCTTTGGAGTTATCACAAGTCACTTGGGCCCATTAAAGCAAATTTGGCCAAAGGACTCTCCTATCACCTGCGGAAGCATGGAATTTACGGATCATCCTACTTACAAACTCTTTATGGGAATTCACGGAAGATCCTTTGCTTTGAAAACAGCTAAAGCTGCTGGAGTTCCTGAGAGTATTATTCAAAAAGCCCTGAGCTACTTGTCTACAGAAACCCGTGTACGCGAAGAAAAACTCAACGAACTCGATCAATACAAAGAAAAAGTGGTCGAGCTTTCCAGAAAACTTGAACTTGAAACACGCATGATGGAAACAGAAAAGAACAAATACAAAGATGTTCTAAAAAAATTCGAGTCCGAAAAAAATCACCATATTTCTAAGGCCGTAGACCGTGCTGAAAAGAAAATCGAAAAAATCATCGAAGAATTTAGAGCTAATCCAAATGTTTCTAAGGTTAAAGCACAATTTCCAGAAATCGTAAAATCCACAGGCGCAACTCCTCAGGTAAGTTCGCTAGAAGAGTTCTCAAGACAATTCCCGCCTGGGAGCACAGCGTACTTATCAAATCTCGGACAAGATGGAATCATCCAAGGACTTCCCAACTCTAAAGGGGAAGTGACTGTACTTTCTAAATCCATGAGACTGCAAATTCATTGGAAAGATGTGAGAGCTACAAATGCGCCGAATATCCAACACCCAGTACAACAGCAGAAAAAATCAAAAATTAAACTTCCTCAAGATGAAATCGAAATCGATATTCGCGGAATGTCTACGGACCAAGCCATTGAAGAATTAGAAAAATCTTTCGATAAAGCTCTTCAAGAGCAAGTGGACCGCGTAAAAATCATTCACGGCCATGGCACCGAAGCATTAAAAAAATCTGTAAGAAAATACCTATCAAGAAGTGTCTACATCCAAAAATGGCAGGCCGGCAGCGAATCCTCCAACGACGACGGCTACACCTGGGCCGACCTCAGCTAAATTTTTATTTTTGCGACATTTGGCAATGGGCCATCGGCGTCGGCAGGATCACACACTGGTGCTCTTCCGGCAAATGGATTGAGTTTTGATTTTTCAGATTTTAAGATGGATTGGATGCAAGTTGATACTTTCATTTTCACACCCTGAAGCTCAAGTGTTTCTTCATTTCTTGACCAGGTCCAAATCTGGCTTCCTGTTTTTGGGCGATAAAGTGAATAGCCTGAAATTTTACTTTCAATTGGCATCTTGATTTGATCCGGGAATACTTTTCCAGACCATTCGATTTCGGCGCAGTATTCGTTGCCAAAACACTTGATGGCTTTTTTAAGAACCATCACAAGCTCCAATTTCATTGGCATTTGACTTTCGAGCGTGACCCATTCCGTTTTGTAGGTCCAAGTGTCACCGACTTTTACACTTTTATCTGGAAGCGGTAATGGTGATACAAAGAAAATCGTTCCTGGATTATGTTTCCCTGCTTGAATCACTCTTCCGCGAGAATCAAAAACAAAATGAATCGTTTCATCAAGCTCCGGATACGCCATATCATGAAGACTTAGCGATCCCTCTTTTTTTGTAGTCTTTGTATCAATTGCAACTGTAGAATTTTTTTTATCGATTTTAGAAATTTCTGTCGCTACATCAAACTCTACTATTTCGATTTTTTGATGAAGGAGTTTATCCGTGCTTACATTTTCAACGAGAGTTTGAGAGTGAATTGCATAATTGTCTTTGTGTCCTGGAATGCCTTCTAAGTTTAAGGAAATCGGACCGTTTGTCTCTTTTTGAGACAGTGAGCATGAAATTAATCCCAACCCACAGACAAATAAAATTAACATCTTTAAAATAGGCTTCATATTTAGGCTCTCTCTCATTTATAATTATCTTATGAAAGACAGCTCCCTGGCAATGCCTAATATATCAAACAAATTAGCTAGAACCAGCCTACTTGCTTCTATGGCGATTTTATTATCGCTTATGATTTCCTGTGGTAATGGAGCTAGCTCTTATTGTACACCAAACTTTATCCAAGGTGGTGTGGGAATGCGAGTGACTTTCTTGGTGGGCTCACTCAACGAGTTCAACTTCCAAGTCTGCTACAACGATACTTTTCTCGGAAGTGAAGTTTCTATCTATGGCGTTCAATTGGAATCAGACATTGCAACCCTAAATACAGCAACCGATGTACGACTTGCACATTTGACAGATGGCCTAAGACCAGGCCAAAGTTTTTCAGTATTATTCAACAGCAGTGACGCCTGGTTTGTAATATACGAAGACGACAACCTCGGAAATCTTGATAATACCAACGAGGTACTCCGAGGCGAATTCAGATAAATTTACTAATCATAAACTTCTTTTCTATGACCTATTTTTAAAATCAATACCACCTTCTTATGCTCTTCTATTTTAAAAACAATCCTATAATCACCAACTCTAAGTCGACGCAATCCCTTAAGACTATATTGAAGCGGTTTCCCGAACTCAATTGGGTTAGTCATCAACTTTTGCTCAATAGACTTTTTTATCTTTTCTTTATTCGCTTTTGATACAGAAGAAAGGTCTTTTCTTATAGAATCTACATATTCTATTTTATACATCAATCCCAAACCTCATCATGAGAAAGTCTTTTCGAACTCTTCAGCAATCTTTTTTCCCCTATCCTAGAAAAATAGAAATCCTCTTGAAGCTCCAACGCCTTTTCTATCAAAATATGACTAATACTCGATACAGAAGTTTTTTCTCTTTTCGCTATTTTATTTAAAGATTCAAAAATATTATCTTCGACCGTTAGATTAATTCTTTTTTTGGCTGTTGGCATACCTATCTCCTTAGACAATAAAAAGTGTAACACTTTTACATCACCAAAGTCAAGACAATAATCAAATGATCTGTGGCTCTTTCTATTGCCACAGAAAGGCTATCAAGTAGTGTCTATTTAAAAATATCTTGATTGTAAAACCAGTCTTTAATTAACACCAGAAGATTGCCGAATTTTACTTGAATTATTACCTACTCTACTGAGAGGTAATATCCCTAAAGCGTCAATTTCTTTTTTGAAATCATCAAATTTACAGCTATCGCTCCAATTTAAAAGCATGGCTTTTTTTATTAAATCCGTTGGAACCTCAACATCTTCAAGAAGTGTGCTTCTATTCTTATTTTTATAAGCACTAATTCTACTATAAGACTCGTTGATTTTATTTCTAAAATCTATACTCACAGGTTTATCTTGGCAGGCAATATAAAGAAGATCATTAAAAATCCTATAAGTATCTTTCGATGTTCCTTCCAAAAAAGCCATATCATGGCCCGCTAGAATTGAACGGGCAGCAAAAATTGTATACTCATCTTCGATCTTGATTTGATCTTGAGGCCACTTAGAAGACATATTCTTCATAGTTTCATCGTATGATTTGAACATAAATAAACCATCAGTTATGAGTATACCCTTAAAGCCAACTCTACTTCTTAAAAGATCTATCCATATTTTAGAAAATGTAGCCATATCTTCTTTATCAATATTTGAATTTAACAAATGAGTGGACATAGCAAAATCAGCTTCATTATTCACATTGTTGAAGTTCTCTAACATCTTATAAACTATGTCGGCGGGAATTTTAGTGTCTTCAGATTTTCCATGAAGATTAAAAGTCTCAGGAGTGTAAGGGAAATGCTTCATAGTTGTAGCAACGCCCATATTATTAAACTTCATAATCAGCTGGCGGGCCCTTCTTTTTCCTTCGACAGTAGTGAGAAATGAACTTCTTTTATTACTTTCAACAGTAGGACCTAATGAATGATTCAATCCCACAGCCCTATGATAAAAAGCATTGAGATAAGCTATTTTTTCGAAACATTCATTGGATTGATTTTTCGTATCTTCTAGAAGCCCAAATCCATATCCCAATCCAAACTCTCTCGTTCCTACAGATTTTAAAGAAACTCTTCCATTATCAACTCCAATAAGAAGAGGCAAACTTGGTGCTGCTTTTAATTTTTTAAAATCATTTTGTAGGTCGTTGACATGATTTTTGCTATCATCCATATGATTACCGCCGGGATGAGCGATAACTCCTCCAATATTGAGATCTTTAACCATAGCGATATAGGCTGGGTGAATAGTCTGATTACCGGACGTGCCGTAACCATCAACATTCACATATAACAATTGACCCAATTTATTTTCAATACTGATACATTCTTTAGAATCAATTCCAAGCCTCCCATTTTCTTGCAAATTTAAAGTGGATTTGTCTCTTGCAAAAGAAACTTGAGAAAATATGAGTATAATAAATACTATTATCTTGGTCATGACTTCGATTTTCCAGAATTAATTGGTATTTCTTTATTATTCAAACACTGATAATAAGGTTTATTTCCAGTCTCTAACTTATATCCTTCTACAATTCCAAATTTTGAAAAGACGATTGAAACCTTATTCTTTGATTTATCTGAAGAGTATTCGGTATAATAAAGCTCCTCTTTTTTTATAGAAAAAATCAGATATTCTTTTTGTTCAACTTTGCCGCTTAAAATATTTTCAGCAACTGATTTAATTTGAGCTGCAAGCCTATGAAATTCCGCTTTATCGCCCGAAAGTTTTTCTTTTTTTGCTTTCAAAAAAAACTCAACTGAACTTGCACAGTCGGCACTTGCACCATTGGAGCAAGTAAGAATAAATAATACTATAAATTTCACAAAAACTTCCCCCAATAAATATCTTCTCAAAAAATCGTGGCCGATACAACAAGCATCAAATACTTCTTTAAAGAGATCTAGGCCTAATAAAATCCTGTCTCAGGAGGTTTTACCTAGATCAAATCCAGAGTTAAAGATGATAAAATTGGATAATTTTTAGAGCGCCCACAATAATCATGATCAAAATCCAACATTTTCAAGCCTACAATTAGCTTAAAACTTATAGCCCGCCCTCTTAAAATCAATGTGATTCTTCCCGGGTATAAGAAGCTGCATCTACCGATTCACCCTGTTTGTATCTATCTACTAGATTTGGATCTTTTGTGGGGAATGAGAACAATAAGTACTGACACTCTGAAGCTTCATCTTCTGTAGTAACTACGATGTACTTCAAATCTCCACTATCTTCGATGGATTTCACAAAACTCACTAAAATACGACCTTCAGAATCAATTTTTCTCCAGATCTCATCAGGCTCTTCAATTGTTTCCTCGCGGTGCTTGATGTAGCTCGGAAATTCATTCTCAGGAATATCTGTTTGATTTCTCAGCTTTAACATCGCACCATAAAGACCAACCGCCAATTCATCACCTTCCGTCAAAGCATCCACTGCTTCTTCATCAGATTGAATCTCTTGATTATTGCGGTCATAAATTTTTTCGCCACGTTGATATTTTTTTACAAGATTTAAATCTGTTGTAGCAAAATGCAAGAATACAAAACGCGGAATATTATCTACAAAGTATGTCAGCGTGATATAGTAAAAACTAATATCTTCTTCTTCAGCTTCAAAGTATCCGACAAAGGTTCCTAAAGAAATTCCTTTAAGAGTTGTTGTAGACAACCAGACTTCATCGGGTTCTTGTAAAAGCTCGGTGAGATGCTGATCAATGTTTTCGATCTCGTCCAAATTGATGTCGGTTTCAGGACGCCACTCATGATATTCTTTTTCTAGAGTTTCTATTTGCTCTCTGAAGTGCGCAACCACATCATTCTCGTCATTAAAAATCCAACCTCGACTTTCATCGATGATGATTGGAGTTCTTTGTCCTTGAGAGTCCCTTGATTTTTTGGATTTTTTCTTTTTACCGCTCACGTTACTATTCACTCGCGTCTGACTGCGCATGTCAAACACAATTGATTTTTGTTGCAAAGAGACTTAATGGCGCTTGAAATAAAGGTAGTGGAAATTAGTAAATTCGGATGAAAACAGCACCAAAAACTTCAACAGGGGGGATGGCTTTGCAAGGACGCAATGTCATACAAATATCAGCAGATAAATTGAGCGAAATAGAGTATCTACTTTCGCAATCCATTCAGGGATTGCATCTTCTTTTTGACAATAAGATTATTGGCAAAATTTTGAAGACACCAACAGAGGATATCGACTTTTTTAACTTTGATAATGTTAAAAGAGTTCAAGGAATTTTGAGTGATTTTATCTCTCAAAAATCCATTGTCGAAAAGCAGAAGTTCTTAAAAAGTCTAGATGAAGAGGCCTATGAACTTTTGGTTCGTACGTACTTCAACATCGTAGATAATGCGATTTTAGAATCTGCAAAGTTTAAGCACTAGAAAAAGCAGTTAGCATTTATTTTTTTAGTACGTTTCAATATGAGACAGTCCAATCATTTGACTGTCTCAATAGAATACAGAATACAAACTATTGTTCAAAACATAAGTCGGTAAGACTTATGTCCATCTCTATAGACAGCCGATAAGTATATAATTTAAGCTGACAAAATCTTATTCTATTAAGAAAGTATTAATATGAAGAAAAATAAATTAATTACATTATTTTTAAATCAACGTGGGGTTGGTTTAGTGGGGGCACTTATCGCCGCCGCATTGGTCATAACAATAGCAATGACTGTTGCCTATGTTGTTAGCGATCAGAGTAGACTTTCAAAAAGAATCGAGATCGCAGGGAGCTGCCAAAATATTGCAAACTCTCTTGTGGAATATATCAAAAAAGATGAAACCTCTCTCTTTATTTCTTCATATGGTCCTGCTGGCGGCGTAGATTTTCCACAAGGCCTTGATCAAACTGACGATGGGATTGATAGATTCAGATTCACCTCTACACCCATTCCTTTGTATACCGGAACAGGTGCATTGAGTTTACCTCCAACAGCAACTCAAATTCCTCCTCCATGGAAATATTTTAATTATCTCAACATTAAAAATTCTACCAATAGACTCATTGCACTCGCAGCCAGCGGAAACTTCTGCTGCAATGGCCTAGATATGGGCCCCAACTGCGGTGAAAGATTCTACGACGATTCCACTCCAAGACCAGGATTTACAATCACAGATAGAAACGTAGAAATAGATCTTGCTGTAGATTTTGATGGTATCCCTTGCACAGCTCGAAGACTTGCCATAGCAGACCTTCCTGATTCACAAGATACTACGCGAGCAGAATTCAAAGTGCGCGTCACCATTCAGCGAGGAACCGATCAAGAAAAATCTTGTACTGGAACAGGAATTGTTCAAAGAGCAACGGATACAACTCCTGCATTGACTCTGATTCAATACCAAAATCTCTGCGGACCTGGAATTATATCCCCTGCGATTTGCGGAGCTCCTGCGCCTGTACAAATTGCGATTAGAACTTTCAAAAGCAATGCAGGAACCGCCTGCCAAACAAACTGCCAACAACAGATTAACTCTACAACATGTTCTGATGCTACCGGAGCCGGGCCGGATTTATTTGATTCATTCAATAATGCCGCGTGCGCAGCTTGTTTAGAATCAGAACCAGGAACTGCCTTCCTATGTAGAATTGGAGAAAAAACTTGGTTTGACAATCCTACCAATGCGAACGTATGGGAACCTTGCGAAAACGCAACCGTAAAAGACGCTGATGGCACTACGGCAGGAAATGTTTCAATATCGTATCAGCCCCTTGTCTCTGGCAACGACAATACACAAAGAACAGCAAATGCAGTTCTGACTCTCTCAGGCCTTCGCTCTATGAAAGGTTATGTCGTTGACGTAAGAACTGTTGATACATCTGGAAATGTCGGGCCTTCTTTTTGTAACCCAACCAATGGATCTCCAAGCTGTTCTTCTGCTTCACCAGCCCACTTCTCCATCATTGATTCAGCTCCTGTCATGGGTCCCATCTCTGAAAATACAAATCACGTTGCGAATGCTGGAACTGCTCTGGGAAGCTTTTCACCAAGTCTAACTGGAACATCTGCGCCAAAATATACAGACGCTATGGTTGCATTTGCAGGAGGCAAATTTCAATGTCAAGGCGGAGCCCCCGTATTCATAGGAAGTGTTGTTTATACTCCACCGTTACCACCCGGTCCCTCTTCGATATCTCATAATTGCAGTGGCTTATTAACAAGTCCCGGTGGTGCTACAACAATAATACCACCCGCTGCTCCGGGAGTGACTCCTGGTTGTAATTGCGTAGGAGCAGATTGCACTGCACGACTTCCGGCCGTGGCTTCGGAAGGTGGTTATACACTTTCTCTCTCTGCTGAAAATAATTGTGAAACACTTCCCGCTATACCAGTGCAAAGTTGGTGCTTGGATTCGACAACGACAATTGGAGCAACCTACTCTCCATCCGAAAATTTCCCAACGCCAATGCCAAGCTTTGCCTCTGTCATTACTGAGGCAAGTGCGCCTGCCAAAGCCTGTGGAGTTGCTACTTTATGTCCAAATTTGGATGCAAGCTTCACACCAACGTTAGGAGCTATTTGCGGTACGGGTGGATGGAATAACACGACAAACTCTGGCTGCACTCAAGATCCATTAGGTAATTTCTGCGCCATCGTCGTGGATCCTTGTGGCAGATACCAACAAAATACCACTCCTCCAACAAGATACTCAACTCTTCTCGAGAGCGTTCCCCACACATCAGGAAGTCCAGCTACAAATCACTGCTTCCGTTACGGCGGAACTCAAAGAGGCGGAAATATTTGCGAAGCAGGATCTTACTGTTCAAGAATAGGAAAGTGTTTGAACACCTGTGCAAAAGCAGGCACCGCATGCACGATTGCAGCTGAGTGCGAAGATCCAAGTTACGGCGTAACTTCCGCAGAAGTTGGCGGCCCTACTTGCACTGGCAATATTTGTACATGTCCTACGAATAACAGCTCACCTGCTGCAAACGATTGCTCTCCGGTTTATTGTCCCGTTCTTAATTCATGCACTTCAGGTATTGGCACTCCACAAGGACCTACGAGCTGTACACCGTGTTCAAACTGGAACATCGGAGCATGGGGTGCCTGCGTTGGCTCTCAGAGAACAAGAACTGTGAATTGCCCAACATCGTGTTGTATTGGACCTATGCCCTCAACGACAATCTCATGTCCAGAATGCCAAACACCTTGGGGAACCGAAATTGCAAACGGAGCCACCGTCACAGCCTATCAGACAAGCTCTGTGGCATGCGCCAGCACTTGCATTTCTGAAAACAGAACTTGTAATAATGGTATTCTCAGCGGATCGTTCACGAATCAAAACTGCTCTGTAAGCGCATGTACTGCAGGCTGCTGGAGCTGCTTCGGACCAAACGCCGAGTGCTCTCCGGGGCCATCTAGCGGCTGCGGTTACAATGGTTATACTACGGCACATGGAGTTCCTAACTTAGTCGGAACTGCATGTGCAAATGTTGGAGACCAACAGTATTTCCAAAGACTTCTACCGATTGGAGTAGTATGCAGCCAAGGAAACATCGAATGCATTGCATGCGGAGGAACAAACGGAGCTTGCGGCAGTGATCATGGAACCTCTGGCCCTACAGCGCCTACATCATTGTGTAATGCAGGAACAGCTTCTGCTGTGTCAGGCTCTGGCCCTTGGACATGGTCATGTGCAGGAACTGGAAGCGGCACCATCGCTGATTGTACTAAATCTTATTCTATTCCTGTTATCAACGGTGTTTGCGGCACTTCAAATGGAACTGCCGTTGCATCGGCACCAACCACAAATCTTTGCTCAAGTGGTACTGCCTCTACTGTGACTGGTGCAGGTCCATGGAGCTGGAGCTGCGAGGGTTCGGGCGGCGGCGGAGATGCTGGCTGTTCTGCTAGCGTAGGCGCAATGGTGAATGGTGTATGTGGAACAGCGAATGGAACTACGGTTGCATCAGCACCTACGACAAACCTTTGTTCAAGCGGTACAGCATCTGCTGTCGCTGGATCAGGCCCATGGACATGGAATTGTCTTGGCTCTGGAGGCGGAAGCAACTCATTCTGCTCTGCTAATGCTACAGGAGGATTCTGGCGTTTCAATGGAATGGAAGACAGCTCAAATGGATGCAGAGGTGCTAGTGACCCAAGTATACTTAATACCCCATGTAGTCCTCTCGGTGATATAGCTTACGAATATGTTGCGGTATGCCCGACTACAGGAATTCAAGTAAGAGCATATGAATGTCGTCCATAATCGAAAGTGATAATTTAAAAAAATTACAGAAAAATTAGAAAGTCCGATAAGAGGAGTATGAAGATACTCCTCTTTTTTTTGGTCACCATCGCATCGCTCATTTTTACAAATTCAGCTTTTGGGGATTATCGCGTTTTTGAATTGGTGATTCAAAATAAAGAAACTAAGAGTGAAAGAGTTGTCATCAGCTCTCTAGATCCTCTTCAATACCCTGGTTATTATAACCTTAGTCCAAGTGAAATCGTTATGTACCGTGACACATGGATGTGCTGGGGCGACTCTAGTTATCATAAAAAATACTGCCCTAATCCTGACTCAAGCCTTGGTCCAGCTGCACGCAATTTAGCGTCTCCATAAGAGACAAACTCATGCTAGAATTTAAGCATGAGTTCCGTGAATAATGATTCCAATGCAAAGCTTGCTGAACGCTATGCTCAACAGCGTGAACAGATTGTTAAATCTGAAGAAGAACGCATCAAAAATTTACGCGAAAGTTATGACAACAAAGCCGAAACCGAAAAAGATTCTGGCGAAGCTGCCGTCAATCACATCCGAACTTCCAACAGAGATCGCGAAGTGAATCTCCTCACTCAAGGTAAAGAAAAAGAAAAAAATCTTAAATCTGCTGTAGACCAAAAAAATGAAGCTATCAAGTCTACGCAAGAAGAAGAAACCAAAAGAACAAACTACATAAAAGATCAAAATCAAAAACAAATTTCTCAAGAAACAAAAAGATACAATGATCAATACAGAAATTTAAAAGATAAATATTCTGAAACTCTTTCTAAAGAACAACAGCAGAGCGAAAAACGTGTTTCTGATATCCAGAATAGATCCAATACAGAAATCCAAAGAATTGAGTCGGAATCTAGCGAAAAAATCAAACAGATGAATATCGCAAACCGTGAGCAGCTTCAAAAAAATCAAGGTCAGCAGAGTTCAACGCTGAGCGAGCAAGATGCTTTTTTTGAAGGAAGAATGAAAACGGAACAAGAAAAAGCCAAAAAAGAAATACAAATGGTTCAAGAAAAAAACCAAGCTTCAATAAAAAATGAACAAGATCAAAGCAACAAAAACCTTTCAAAGATTCAAAATGAATACACTAAAAACTACAAAGAAATTCGCGAGCAAGGTCAAAACAAAATAGAGACAAATCAAAAACAAAACGAAGCTGATATTCAAGCCCAAAATGAATTGCATGCCACAAAATCTAAGCGAGACAAAGAACAATACAGAAAAGAATTGGCAGAAACCCACAAAAAAGGTGATCAAGCTTTAGCAGAAGAAAATCAAAGATTTGAAAAATATCAAGTAAAGCAAAAAAACTATCAAAAAGAAGAGATGACTGAAGTCGAAGCTCAACATGAGACTAAAAAACAAGAATCTCTTAAAAATCATCAACAGCAAAAATCAAAACAAGAAGTTCTTTACAAGCAAGATATGGATCGCCAAAAAGCGGAGCATCTCGAGAAGTACACCAAGAACGAACAACACTATAAAGACGCCCTTGGAAACCAAAGATCCGTTTTCAACAGAGAACTCGAAGCCGCAAAAACAAACAACGTTAGGCAACTCAACAAATATTCTGAAAAAGAAAATGACCCTTTCTACTCCATGTCAAAAATCAACGCAAACTTTGCAGATAACGATGACTCCTACATGGTGACAGTGAAGGTTCCTGAGCATGAAGCGAAGAACTTTGATGTCATCGTGCAAAAAGACAAACTCGTCGTCACCGGAAACCGTTCATGGAAAGACGACATTGTACAAGAAGGCATTAAAACGTCTACAAATAGATACGAGACCGTAAGAGAAGAATTCCCTATCGAAAAAGCCATTAAAGAAAAAGCCGTCGTGAGAACCTATAGAGATGGCATATTAAAAGTTGTAATTCCTAAGGCATAAGATAAATTAGGGCATCCTTGGGGAATCAAATAAATGAAAAAATTAATTAACGGTATCATCGAGTTTAGAAAAAACACTCAAGATAGTTACCGTGAGAAATTCGCAAAACTCGCTTTAGAACAAAAACCCGACGCTCTTTTTATTTGCTGCTCAGACAGCAGAGTCGCACCAAATGCTTTTGCCTCTACAAACCCCGGAGATCTTTTTGTGATCCGAAATGTAGGAAACATTATCCCACCTTCCAGCAGCGGATATTCTATGGGTGATGAATCAGAGATCGCAGCTTTTGAATATGCTATTCAAACTTTAAATGTGAAAAACATTATAATCTGCGGTCATGCTGAATGCGGTGCAATCAATGCCATTTGCAATGGAATTGATAATCTTCCGCCCACTCACCCACACTTAAAATCTTGGTTAAAATATGGCGCAGCAAGCCTTCAACGCTTTCATAGACATGATATTGATAACAATGAATTGCCTGAGCACAACCAAATTTCTCAAGCCCATGTTTTACAACAGATTGAACACGTAAAAACCTATCCTCTCGTAAGAGAAC
>JANMFM010000350.1:0-2825 GCA_031374125.1 Bdellovibrionales bacterium | reverse complement strand
AATCAAAATCAGCGATCCAAAGACCTTTTGTTACGGCTCCAAGCTTTTCCATTTTGACCTGCCACTCTTGAATCAGATTATTAATTTCTGCTTCCGTGTCAGCCACCATTTTGTCTTGGCCGCCAATGTGTTCTAATTTTTGAATGAGTTTATTTACTTTTTCTGAGTATTGCTTTGTGATTCTGTGAACGATAGGAAGTAGCTCGTTGATGCCTGATAAATCAAACACTTTGCGTGGCTTAAGCTCTATGATTTTAGCCAGACCGCCATCTAATTTCTTAGATGGATCCAGCGTTCTCCCGTCAAACATCCCCATGTTCCCCCGTCGAAATTTATTGCTCGTTAACGAACTAGTTTCAACAAAAATATGACATGTTTTTTGACTCCGACGGTTAAAGAGCAAGGTCCAGAATTAATGCAGGAAGACGTCCAAAGTCGGTTTGAAGGTTGCCGGACGGGTTAAGTAGAAGTATTTGTTCTTTAGGGAGATCCAGATGAAAATATTTTCTGCTCAAACTACCGAACATAAGGAATTTTCTCTCATCGAATTCAGCTCTGAATTGGCTGCTTTACCACTCATTAATGAGCTTCCAAAAGAGGTTAAACTCATAGATATGTTCAGCTTATTGAATGGAAACTTCGTTGTTTTCATTTCCTGTAATGATCTTAAAAAGACTTTTGAAAACTTAAAGTCACATCCGTCTGCAGTAGGTGGTTATTTTACAAATGACACCAATATGGAATCTCTACAGGCTTTCTATTATCTCAATAAAGCGAGTATTTCTGATACTGTAATTGTTCTTGAGACAGAAAAATTTTATAAGCTCTTTGAAGTCATGGATCAAGCGATCAGAGCCGAGATTCAGGTTCTGGATCTTAAAAACCAACGTTCTTTCACGAAAAATACTCTTTATCTTACGGGCGAACTTTCAAAAACTAAAAATTTTTCTGCAGGATTCGCACAAGATAAGGACGTTAAATGCATTCTTATAGAAAAAGTTTCAGAAAATTTAATGAATTACCTTTAGGGAAATACCAGCAGAAATAACCGCTAAGGAAAGAAACAGCGATCCATATTGATCTTGTAAACTTGAGCTTCTTTGTTTTTCTTAGCGTAATTGAACCAATCCGTAGAACAATTGTCTGTTGCGCTTATGTATTTTTTTGAGTTCTTTGTGTCTTTGATTTTATCAAGTTCGTAAGAGAGCCTTCTGATTTCCACATCAGCTCCCTTAATATAAGGACAAGACTTATTCAAGTACTCTAGAGCTTTATCATATTTTTTTAATTCAAATTGAGCTTTACCCCAACCTAGGTAGCATCTTCCAGAGTTCGCATCGGACTTTATGCAGGCCTTAAATTGCTCGGAGGCTTGCTCCCAGTTTTTGATCGCGCAACTCATTTGGCCTGCATTCCACTGAGTGATCTCTGATTTTTTAAATTGCTTTGCTGCCTTAAATAAAATCTTCCTTGCTTGATCTTCGTTTTCGGTATTTTTAAACGCCACTGCCAAGTTCACATGGTTGTCTGCGTTCTTAGGATCTTTCATAATTGCTTTTTGACAAACTTGTTTTGCATTATCGTGATAGTTTTGATCAACTTCAATTTTACAAAACTCATTGAGCCAATATTTTTTATCTCCAAATTTTTCCATCACTTCAATAATCACAAGTCGCGCATCATAGAAATTTTTTTGTCCCAAATAAACCTCGAAAAGTCCCTGATAGGCTTTTTCATACTTAGGAGCTTTGAAAATAGACTCTCTGTAAACTGGAATAGCTTCAACAACTTTACCAATTTTTCTGTAGGCATCTCCTAATCTTGTGTACTGGCCCGGAGTGGCTTTGCCGTCAATCTTGATTAACTCCAGAGCTCTGATTTCCTCTTGTGTGTCGCCTATTGTATTATAAATCCTAGATAGAAAATCTAAAACCTCTATAGCCTGCGGCTTATTTGCCAATTTTAAAGTGGCTATAGCCTTATTGTAATTTTTAAGCTTTACGTAAAGTTCTGCGATCGCTATGTAATCTTTTTTAGTTTTTTCAGGTCGTGCCTCCAATGCAGCAATCTGCTCGTTGACTCCTACTTTATCTACGGAAGCAATACCTCTTGTTTTCTTCTTCTTTGTTATTTTCTTCTTTGGCTTTTTACTTTGCGCGATAGCCTTATCAATTTCATTTTGAGTAAAAGATTTAATTTTTGATTTTTTCTTTGTAGCAACTTTGAACTCAGCTTGAGCTGAACTCGCAATTGCTATTAATAAAATATAAATCAAAAATTTCTTCATTATCAATCCTTACTCTTGCTGTAATTCATGACCTGGCCACCAAAGAATATCACTATAACCAAAATAATTGCTGCGATAATTATGATCTTAAGAAAATCTGGTAATGTTATGCTTTCATCCGCCGAACTTTTCTTTTCTTCTGCTTTAGTTATACTAACAGGAACTCTTTTGCCTCTCAATACTTGCTCAGGGTTTTGCTCAACCGTAGCTTTTACCACATCGTCAGATTTTTTTTCTTCATCTTTCAACTGTCCTTGCCCATATATAGGAACGTAAGAAGACCTTCCCTCTCCATCTTCTCCAAATTCTTCAGCTTGTTCAAAATTATTAAAACCACCGGGTCCGCCCGATGCTCCGGCTGCGCCAGAATCTTTGCCTTTTTTATCAGCGGCACTCAATGGTACTTTTTTATTTCTTCCACCAAATCCATCTGCAAAACTATCGCCTCCGCTGCCACCTAAAGATCCAGCTCGGGGGCCACCATCTCCTCCAGAAGCACCAGATCCACCCGAACCGCTAGAGTCCGCGTCGTTTTGTG
>JANMFM010000189.1:0-2408 GCA_031374125.1 Bdellovibrionales bacterium | reverse complement strand
GGAGCAAGCCGTGATGGTTTTTTTGCGGAGGCTCGAGGGAGTAAAAAAAGAGACAGGGACGCTGTTTTGGAGGACACGGTAGGAGCGGGAATGTTAGGGAAAGAAGATGATGATAGCAGAAGACATGGGGTGGAATAAAAGATGGCTAAAAAGAGGCGTGGTGAAGTTGTAGGCATAAAAGAGCGTTTAGAGAAGTTAAAAATAGATGAGGCTCGTTATGTATAGTGGATTAAAATTTAAACTATCCTCGGAATAAGAATGTCACACATGTTTAATTATAGCGCACTAACAAGTGCGCTTTCTTAGTGTGTTCTTTTATTTTCTCCTTAGGCTCATATATAAAGGAGTTTGATTCATGCCAATGAGACTTCTTTTTATTCTGATGTGGTTTTGCTGGCTTGAGCTGATGTACTTTCTTGGAGGGAGCAGGTCGTTTTGCTAACTTCACAATAGATAACTTCACAGCTCCATCCCAAGCAGTAATGCTATTATCTAAATGTTTGCGCACAAAAATGATGGACTTAGGTTTAATACAGGCGCCATAGAATTTCTGAACTTGAAAAGACTGACCACCAAATGAAAAAGTCCAGTCATGTTGAACTTGTCGTTTATATTCCCAACAAAGTATTTGATTTAAATCAATGTCACCCAATGGTCTATGAGCCGAAACAGGATTTCTTGCAGGCTTCTCAAATTTACGATTAAGCTTATCAATGAAGGTTGGCTCTAATATCTCATTGCCAGCTTCGATTTTTTTAATCTGCCGCAAACGTAACTCTTTAACAAAACGATCTTGGTAAGCCCCGTGATTGCGTCCTACTCGTCCTTTTGCTTGGGGAGAGCGCGCTTTAATAATCCTTATATCTAGTTTCTCACAAGCAACTTGAACATGGCTAAAACTTTTATCTTTGGGTGAAACATACACGTTTTTTAAATCAACATAAAATGCGAGAGGAATTTCATAGCACTTAATCCATTTCCAAATGGTTGAGAATACCACTCGTGTCGTCTCTCCAGAGTCGAGCATGGAGCACGTTTTACTTGTTGCATCATCAACCATATTGAGTAGGCAGCTATTGACGCCTATTTCAAACCAATCATGAATTGAACCATCAATCTGAACCAATTCACCAAATTGCCCTTTGGGCTCTCGTCGTTGGCGGTAGGGTGAACGTTTTCGCTGCTTCTTCCATAATCTTTCTTTTAGCAGCCATTGCCTAAGCGTTTCGCGATTTACTAGTAAGCCGTCTTCTTCTAACAAATATTCTGATGCGAGTGTTGGGGCAAACCCTTCATATTTTGATTGATATAAGGATATAATTTCTTCTCGATGCGGGTGTTTCCTATTGGACCGTTGACCGCGGCTTTGATGAGCGAGCCCTGCTTCACCTTTATCTAGGTAATCTGCATATACCCGTAGAGTCTGCCTATAACTTAATTCGCACTGCACTGAGGCTTGGATTAGCGATAATCGCTTTTGCCTCACCATCTCAAAGATTGCTTTGCGTAATCGCTCTTTTTTATTCATTAGCATCACTCCCATGACAACTACACCTCCCTGTAATTGATGAATTAAAAGCCAATTAAAGGGTACCATGGTATGTGACATTTCTATTTTGCTAACAATGTGACATTTTCATTTTGCTACTACATCTTAAATGTTATTTGTTGACTTATTTATGATCACTTGGTTATAATATAGAACTTAATGTTATTTTGTTAAAATCAAATAAGCGAGCACAAAAAATGATGCGAAATAAAAACGAACCAGAAAAAAACATTTTTTTTACTAAAGAACAAACTGTATTCATTTGTAGTAAAAAAGGATGTACTAGCAAAGTCATGGACACAGCAAGAAAAGGGTACTACAATTTACTCAAATTAGGAGTAGATATATGTTGGGATGAAGTTGTTCAGTATGCAATGAAAACACGCTCGAATGATGGGTTCCAATATTTTCTTGAAAATTACAGCTTACTTGTGGAGCTCCTATCTAAGCAAGATATCAATGTTCTGTTAAGCGGTGGAGAGACAAAAAGTAAATTTAAGGCCATTATTAAAGAACATCGTCTCGGATTAGCATCTGCCCCACCAGCAGAATCTGATGGTTTAAGAGATTTTTTGCACGATTCCTTATCAGTCTTGCATGAACCAGCCAGTATTCATCATTCGCTAATGCCACAAGCATCTCCAATAGCATCAATTTCTGTTGACGAAGTTGATTTTCCGCCGGCATTTAAATTACCCGAACTGGACCCATCGATTGTGGATCACGTTTTACGCAAAAATCACGCCCCTCTAGCATCAGGTCCTGATGTCGCATTTGATTTTGCGCCGGCATTTGCATTGCCCGGGCTAGATCAGTCCATTTTCGATGATATTTCACCTAAATATCAAACCCTTCCTCT
>JANMFM010000162.1:0-3786 GCA_031374125.1 Bdellovibrionales bacterium | reverse complement strand
TATCAACAGCACTTTCAAATGCCTTTAAAAGATCAGCATCATTATTCGGCGCAACTGGAGCTGGCGCTTCTTTTATTGGAATATTTTTATCTAACGCCTCTTTCTGTTTTACGGCTTCTTCAAATTCATTGAGCACAGAATCATCACTCACCTGCGGAACTGGTGGTGACGGAGGTGCAGATTCCTTAACCACAGGAGCGATCGGGGCAGCTGGAGGAGTCGCTTCTGCTGTTAATGCTGCATCCACGGCGGCACCCGTTGCGCCTTTTAATTTTTCTAATTCGTTTTTGAGTTTTGTATTTTCACTTTTATAGAAAGATAAGTTTGCGATATCATCTTCAATGATTTCGTATTCTGATAATTTTTCAGAAAGCTCTTTGACTTTTGCCTCTAAGCCAGACGTATCACCCTGTGGTTGTGATTTCGATTTTTCATTTAGGCTGTTGATTTCATTTTTTAGATCTGAAATTACTTTTTCTTTTTCACTCAATGCCATGGCTAGTTCACCATTCTGTGCTGCCGCAGGAGCCGATTGTGGCATGGCTGCTGAAGGTGTCGCCGCCGCAGAAAGTGTTTCATCTATTTGACTTTGAGTCGCATCTGCGCCCATAAGATCATCCAGATTATCGATATCATCCAGCGGACTCTCTTCTTTCGGAAAATTTGGAGGAACTTCGCCTGAAGCTTTCTTCTCTTCAGCAATTTTTTCGGCTTGGAATTCTTCTCTGCGAGACTTTGATGTTGTCGGTGCAGGCGGCGCCAATCGGGCCTTATCTTCTCGGAAAGATCTAAGGATTACAAAAACCACCAGCAGGAAGATGATCCCAAAGACGACTTGGATGATTGTTACGTTGTTATTGAGTAGAAAATCTATAGTTGATTGAGTCATCTATAGATTTTCAGGGTCACTGCAAAAAAGGTCAATAAACTCATAGCTTTATACTAAAAATCCGGCATTAACTCTAGTCCTAGGTATTGAACAGTGCGTTGGTCACCCCAAAAGAGAGTTGATTGACGGAGCTAGACAGGTAATATCCAGACCTAAATTTACATTTTAATAATGACTAATAATGACTCGGATTGTAGGTGACCTATGCTAAATGAAATCAACAAAGAAATTATCGAAACTGGAAAGAACATTTTCCAAGCCATGGAAGACGAAAGCCAAAGCATTTTTAACAAGGACTGGTGGTACGGAAGAATCATGGACTGGTCGATGAAGAACCAGGATTTTAAAATAAAAATGTTTCGCTTTGTGGATGTACTTCCCTACTTGAACTCAAGCTCTGAAGTGACCAAACATTTGAAAGAATATTTCTCGGATGAAAATGGCGACCTTCCAAAAATTTTTGGATTTGGTTTAGGATTAGGATCTCTAGCTCCAGGGTTATTATCCGGCGCTATCAAAAAGAACGTTACCGAAATGGCAAAAATGTTCATCACTGGTGAGAACCCAGAAGAGGCTCTTACCGTTTTGAAAAAAGCTAGAAAACAAAAATTAGGGTTCACTGCGGATATCTTGGGCGAAGCAACGCTTTCGGAAAAAGAAGCTCAAGAATACCAAAGAAGATATTTGGATTTGATCGAATGGCTTGCAAAAGACACTCTGAACTGGGCGCCGGAACCACAGCTTGATTCTGATCAATGGGGAGCCATTCCAAAAGTAAATGTTTCCGTAAAACTCAGTTCACTCTACTCACAAATCAAAACTCAAGCCTGGGAAGAGTCAGTGCAGATTCTTTGTGAAAGACTTGATCCTATTTTCCAAACCGCAATAAAGAACAATGTGTTCATCAATCTCGACATGGAAAATTATGATCTTAAAGATTTAACTCTCGATGTTTTCAAAAGAATGCTCATGAAAGCTGAATATAAAAACTATCCTCATTGGGGAATTGTGATTCAAGCTTACTTGAGAGATTCTCATGACGATACAAAAATGCTTTGTGAGTTTGCAAAGAAGCGCGGAGTTCCTTTCACCGTGAGGCTTGTAAAAGGTGCTTACTGGGATTTTGAAACAATCATTTCGGATCAAAGACATTGGCCAATCCCAGTTTACACAAATAAAAAAGAATCTGATGCCAACTATGAAAACTGCACAGAAACACTTTTAAAAAACCACAGCTACATCAAAGCAGCATTTGGCTCACACAACGTAAGATCTGTTGCTGCAGCCATTGTGATGGCGCAAAAATTCAATCTACCTAAAAATGCTTTTGAAATCCAAATGCTTTACGGAATGGCTGAGCCAATTAAAAAATCTCTAGTGCGCATGGGTTATCGTGTGCGTGAATATGCTCCTGTAGGCGAACTCATCCCAGGAATGGCTTATCTAGTAAGAAGATTATTAGAAAACACTTCCAATGAATCCTTCTTGAAATCAAAATTTGCAGACAATGTTTCCACAGAGGCATTGCTATCTTCTCCTCATGAAAACTTAGAAACGACGCCATCAGTGCGCACAAAAGATGGTTTTTACAACGAACCACTTTTAGACTTCACTGCAAAAAATAATCGCGATCAAATGCTTGCAGAAATTAAAAAAGTTAAAACTGCATCTAGTAATTCCAAAGTAAAAACTTATCCGATCGTTATTAACGGAAAAGAAATTAAAACTTCAAACACCATCACTAGTATCAATCCTGCTCATCCTAGCGACACGCTGGCGCAATTCTACGCCGCGACTCGGGAACAAGCTGAACTTGCATTAACGACAGCACACAACGCTTACCCTGCTTGGTCAAAGACTCCGATCGCCACTAGAGCCGACCTTGTAGATAAATTAGCAAACATTATGCTTAAACGTAGATTTGAATTGAACGCTATCGAAGTTCTTGAAACGGGAAAGCCTTGGATCGAAGCTGACGGCGATATCACTGAAGCTATCGATTTTTGCAGATACTATGCTCGCCATATGCGAGAATTGGCAAAACCATCACGCGCAGGTCATGTCGCAGGAGAGCTTAGTCTATATCACTACCAACCACGCGGCGTTTGCCTCGTGATAGCTCCCTGGAATTTCCCTCTTGCGATCTTATCTGGAATGGTAGCCGCAGGCCTTGTCACTGGAAATACAGTTGTCATGAAACCCGCGGAGCAGAGTTCACTGATCGCTGCAAAGTTAATGGAGATGATCGTTGAAGCAGGATTTCCAAAAGATGTGGTGAGTTTCTTACCAGGAGTGGGTGAAGAGATCGGGCCATTCTTAACGGCTCATCCAAAAGTGGAAATCATTGCATTCACGGGTTCAAAAGCAGTGGGCTTGGATATTTTGAAAAAATCATCCGTAGTTCTTCCCGGTCAAAAGGGAATTAAGAAATGCATTATTGAAATGGGCGGAAAAAATGCAATGATTATAGATTCCGATGCAGATCTTGATGAAGCTGTGAGCGCCGCAATTTATTCGGCATTTGGATTCCAAGGACAAAAATGTTCGGCTCTGAGTCGGGTGATTGTTCTCGAAGATGTCTACGAAAGATTTTTAGGAAGATTAGTAGAGGCTGCTGGGAGCATTAAAGTTCTTCCACCAGAAGATCCACAATGTTTTGTAGGCCCTGTCATCGACAAAGAAGCATATGAAAGAATTCTAAGAACTATTGAAGACGCAAAAAAATCTTCTAAAATGATTTTTCAATCCAAAATTCCTAGTGAAGGCTACTTCGTGCCACCGACAATTTTTGCAGATGTCGACCCTAAGAGTAGCTTATCACAAAGTGAAATATTTGGACCAGTTCTTGCCGTAATCAAAGCCAAAGACATTGATGATGCATTAAAAATTGCAAATGA
>JANMFM010000109.1:0-7411 GCA_031374125.1 Bdellovibrionales bacterium | reverse complement strand
GAAATAGTTTTGTATCCGTTTTCTTCAAAAACACTTGTCAGAAATTCTCTGAGCTCTGACTCATCTTCAACTAGTAGTATGCTATTATTCACAATTTCCTCCGCTATAACTAACCAAACAATATTAGTTTAACGCACTCGGTTTCTTAATATAAATTAAGATGATCTTAATAATAATAAATATGACCTAAGTCCTGATAGGATCGAATTTTTTGATAAACTACCCAAGATACTAGTAAAATAAGGTATAAAGGGGATCAACATGAGACTGCATCATTTGTTAATTTTAAGTAGCATATTATTTGCACAACTTTCTCAAGCGGCATACGTAGAAAAGGTGAAGGGCAAAAAGATACTGATCTTCTTGGACGGAATGTCTGTGAGTAAAGGAGATATGGTAGAAACCATTGATCCAACATCAAAAAAGAAAACCGCTATTCTTAGGGTAACTACAGTAAAAGACGATAAAGCCATTGCAGAACTTGTGCGTGGTAAAGCGAAAATCAATCAAACAGTGTATGGAAGGGCAGCTGGAAAATCTATTAAATCACCGAAAGAAATGCCAACGACCAAAAAATATGTGAAAAAAAGTACCGTTGCCAATCACAATTCCACATTTGCTATCGGCGGTATGTTAGGAGTTGGTTTTGATACCATGGAACTAAAACTTCCATACCCAACGCCTACTGAAACTGTAGAAACCACAGGTATGGGATTCAGTTTGATGGCAGTTGCTGATATGAAACTCAATGACTGGTTTTCTGTTAGGGCTCTAGCTGGGATGGAGCAGTTCAATGTGAAAGGTGACTCTGTGGATGGTGGTTCAGGTGGTTACTGTGTAACTTGTGAGACAGAAATCACCTACTTCAAAGGAGCGGCTTGGGGTAAAGTGAGCTTATTCAGTTCAGTTTGGGCGGGATTAGGTTTTGGGTTGCAACATCCTCTCAGCAAAAAGACAAATGCTCTTGATGAAGCATCAATCAAAAGTGAAGTCGTATACATGTTTGGTGGTGGAGCCGATGTTGAATTAACAGACAACATGTATATCCCACTTCAAATTGAGTACGGTATGACTCCAAGTTCTGACTTTGCAAATTCAACCTACTATGGCGTTCGTGCTGGGGTTATGCTACGTTACTAAACTGATGAAATATTTAATTCAGAATTCAACTCTCATCCCAATGGTCAAAGATCGTGAAGTATCGTCTAACGATCTATTGATTGAAAATGGAATCATCAGGCAAATCGGAAAAATTCAGTCGGATTCAAACACCCAAGTGATTGATGCCAAGGACTGCTTTACTTTACCTGGTTTTATCCAAGGACATATTCATCTGGTGCAAACTCTCTTAAGGCATCAAGCAGATGATCTAGAGCTTTTGGATTGGTTGAAGCAGCGCACTTGGCCCTTTGAAGCAGCAATGGATGGTGATGCCATCGAAGCATCAAGTTTGCTTGGAGCTTCAGAGCTTCTGTTGGGTGGAACAACAACAATTTGTGATTACGGAACCACGCACTCTCATCAGAGAGTCTTTAAAGTCGTAGAAAAAATAGGGTTAAGATACATCGGTGGAAAAACCCAGATGGATCAAGGCCAAGGTGTACCAGGGCCACTTTTAGAAAAGACCGACGCTTCCCTGCG
Source organism: Bdellovibrionales bacterium (assembly GCA_031374125.1). Classification (GTDB taxonomy): domain Bacteria; phylum Bdellovibrionota; class Bdellovibrionia; order Bdellovibrionales; family JAEYZS01; genus JAEYZS01. Next base: position 5,770 of record JANMFM010000109.1, on the reverse strand, counting down.
AGAAGTCTACGATCTCGGAAAAAAATGGCATAAGGTTCATAACAATAGAATTCAATACGCCGTCACCCCAAGATTTGCCGTGAGCTGTACAGAAAATCTTTTGAGAGAATCGGTAAAAATGGCTCGCCAAAATGGTTGGTATTTACAAACGCACTCTTCAGAAAATAAAGGAGAGATTGAGCTTGTCGAAAAATTAACAGGCAGAAAAAATATTTCCTATTTAAATGACTTAGAATTTTCTGGGGAAGATACAATTCTCGCTCACTGTGTGCATCTCACGGAAAAAGAGATGGCCATTTTGGCAGAGACAAAAACAAGAGTGTGTCATTGTCCTGGTTCCAATTTAAAATTGGCATCTGGTATTGCGGATATTCCTGAAATGTTAAAAAGAAAAATTCCTGTACTGCTGGGCGCAGATGGCGCTCCATGCAATAATCGCTTAAGTATTTTTACTGAAATGGGATTGGCGGCCACGATTCACAAAGTCAAATACGGTCCATTGAGTATGCCAGCGTGGCAAGTTCTAAAGATGGCCACCGTAGATGCAGCCAAAGCTCTAAGGTTGGACAAGGAAATTGGAACGCTAGAAGTGGGAAAGAAGGCCGATATCGTTATTTTGTCTCGAAAATCTCTCTCGATGAATCCTGATGGCGATCCTGCCTCACAAATAGTTTACGGAGCTCACCCCAACGATGTGGCTTACGTTTTTGTAGATGGAAAAATGCTAGTGGATAAATCTAAACTGACATCTGTAAAAGAAGAATCGGTGATCGAGCAATCTCGCGATGCCTGGAATAGAACCCGTCCTAAAATGAAAGAGTTCATTGTATGAAGAACATTTTTCAAAAAAATATTTTAAACCCCATTGTAGATTTATTAAAGCAGGGACTAATTCCCGAGAAATTAGCACTTTCACTTTGTGCAGGGGCTACAATTTCATGTTTTCCAGTTTTAGGTTCTACAACAATCTTGTGTGCGCTGTTTGCTCATTTTTTTAAGGTGAATCATATTGCAATTCAGATTGCCAACTATGTTTTTTACCCTCTCCAATTCGCCTTATTGATTCCTTTTTTTCTAATGGGCAATTATATTTTTGGTTATGAGAAAATGATTTTTAATATTCAAGATATGCTTACTCATTTTCAAATTGATCCGGTAGGTTTTCTGCAAACTTATGTTGGCCTTGCTTTGCGCGCTTGTGTTGCTTGGTTGATAAGTGCTCCTATTATTGGATTTGTAACTTACTATCCCTTTAAAATATTTGTTCAAAGAATCTCCAAGAAGCAAGCAGTACGTGTAGTTGTACTGATTTTTTTAGCGAGTACAGCAAATGCAGAAGTTTTCAAATTTATAGGTAATGCTAAAAATGCAAAAGGTGAAGTTGTTTACACAGAAAAACATCAAGTTATTCTTGATAAAAATAAAATTATTTCCAGCGAAACCCTCTACTACAGCAATGCAGATAAACTTATTGCAGAGCTTAAGTCAGATTATAAAACCAGCATGTTTTTACCGGAGTACATGTTTAAAGATTTAAGAAGTGGAGTCGAGCACATTGTTGTTAGAGATGGAGATAAGCTCTTATTAAAGTCTAAAGAAAATGAAAAAGCGGATACAAAAACAAAAATTATAAAAGCAAATGACAGGATGGTATCTTGCCAGGGATTTCACTATTTTATTCGAGAGAATCTTGATAATTTTAAAAAAAACGAAAACAAAGATATTCAGCTGATTTTACCAGGGTTGCTGGACTATTTTACATTCAATATAAGTGCTCAAGACAAAAAGAATCTTGAAGGGCCCATTATAAATTTAAAAATGACAGTAAATAGTTGGATTTTAAAGATGTTTGTATCAACCGTAGATATCGAATATGACGTGATTAAAAAACAACTTTTAAAGTATCGCGGAGCCTCGAATATTTTAACTGATGACGGTAAGACTCAAGATGTTGAAATTACCTATCAATATTAAATAACAAATTTTTTTTATCTAAAGTTTTTATCCAATGTCTCCGATTGAGATAATGGGAGAAATCATGGTGAAAACTAACATTCTACATTCCACGGCTAGAATAATAGTTTTACTTTTTTGTTCGTCATTACTGATTCCTTTTCAGAATTGTTCTGTTTATAAATCTGAAGGGAGAAAAGATTTTTCCAGCAGTTTAGATCAAGCCGCAGACAAGGGTTGTTATCCTTACATTGATACAAATCTAGCTATGGAGTTTATGGGTATCCTCGATGACTCTTTGAATGTATATAAAAGTAAAGTCGAAGGCGAAGATGCCCACTCTTGTGATTTTAGAGCAGCTGGGCATTTACTTAGCCATGTTAATTGCAAAATTTCTCAAGGCAACGGGGAGCACGCACTCTTATTGAAACAAAATGGCGCCCTTGCTTTTGAAGACACGCAGGCCATTTGGACGGCGCCTGCAGCGGGGACAAGGCCGGGATTTATAGGTAATAATCATGGTGGTTACATCACCTTAGATGCTGATGGATTATACACCATTAAATATCTCGCTCTAGATGGTGATGAATTAAAAGGTGTCGGCTGTGCAGTGAGACTCACAATTTCTGATTACAATGCAAACGCCATAGCCACTCAAAACGCCCTCTCAAAAATAACTTTCGAAATGTCCATCCCAAAAAGGTGAGCCGCACCTTTTCCAAAGTTTTGCGTCATATAACGCAGATCTGTGGAAAAGGTGCGGCTCACCTTTTTTCCATCGCCTTTACTCTTTGAATTACAGGTGGGTGTGTGTACTCAAAAAATACTTTGAGTGGGTGAGGATTTAAATTCGACAACGAATCTACCGACATTTTTTTTAAAGCATTCACTAATTCTTGGGAGTGGCCGTAGGTTCTCACGGCATAACTGTCGGCCTCGAATTCATGTTTTCTAGAAAGATAGAGACTATAGAGAGAGATCGCTGTTGAAATCGGAGAATAAAATATTCCAAAGAATACAAAACTTGCATAAATCGAAATATTTTCCATCTGGAAAGCTTTGAATATTTCAGGATTTTTCATGAACAAAGAAAAAACATAAAAAGTTAGCCCAGTTGTAAGTATAGAAATAAAGAGCTGTCTGAAAATATGTTTTTCTTTGTAATGACCAATTTCGTGAGCGAGAATGGATACCAACTCTTGTTGCGTGTGTTTTTGAATCAAAGTATCAAAGAGAACAATTCTGCGGAATTTTCCAAAACCGGTAAAGTAGGCGTTGGCCTTAGTGGAGCGCTTACTGCCGTCCATTTTAAATAGCCCTGAAAGTTTAAAATTTTCCTTTCTGGCAAAATTTTCGATTTCTGTTTTTAGAGGCCCATCTTCAAGCGGTTCAAATTTATTGAAGAGTGGCATAATTGTCACCGGCGCAATAAACATTACAAAAAGTTGGAACAAAATAATAAAAGAAAAAACCCAAATCCATGCGTTATTTACGGTTTCAAAAAACCAGAAAATAACAGCGAGAACAATTCCTCCTATTAGAACTCCCATAAGAACGTTTTTGAGTAAGTCTCCAATAAAGGTTTTCGGTGTGGTTTTATTAAAACCAAATTTTTCCTCTATAACAAAGGTATCATAAATATGGAACGGTAAGCCAATTAGCCCACTAAAAAACGAAAGTGTTGCGATGTAGAGTAGTCCTTGGAAAATAGAATTTGAAGTGACGCCTCGGATTTGTAAATCAATAAAATTAAATCCACCCAATGCGATAAATGCAACCAAAAGCAGAGTGGAAATTGCTCCTTCGAGTAACGCGAACTTAGTGTTGGTCTTTAAGTATGCTTGAGATTTTTCGTATTTTTCTTGATCATAAAAGCCTTGAAATTCAGGCGGAACTTCCGTTTGGATATTCTTGATATTGAGCAGGTCAATGATTGAAGAAAATAGGTAGCTTCCGATGATAATTATAAAAACAATATACTCTAGCTTCATATGCTTTAGCTTTGAATAGAGCGCTAATTTAGTCAATATGCTCCTCAGTATAAGGGCCTTAAATAAAAATTTTTATTCTCAAGTTAAGACATTTTATAGCCGATAGGTTGGATATAGAAGTTTGTGTGTCTTTAAGAGACACCATTCTTTGAGTTGATGAATTCTGATAGCCATCAGCTGGATATAGGTCCAGAGAGGCGTAAGTTTCATTACATATTTTACGTTAAGTTCTGCGATAATGTATCTATTGAGGGGTTATTAATTATGAAGAGTTTCACTGCACATATCGTAAGAAAATGGGCTTTTTATTCTGTGACTATTTTTTCCACAGTAGTTTTAGTATCCTATCAAAACTGTGGAAAAGTAAAATTTAGCGCTTCAAGAGATCAAACGCTCACGCCACAGTCTTGCGGATCCATTTCAATGGCTCCACCCAACGGATTGTCAGAAAATACAAGTGTGGCCTTTACAGTGACACCTCCGAATGGGATTACAATATCAGATCTTTCTTGGAGCTTTACTAAAGGTTCAAGCTCTACAGTAGTTTATTCGACAACAACAAATCCAGCAGTTCACACATTCAATCATGCCAGTGAGGGTGTTGGAGATTATTTAGCTACTGCAACTTTTATGAAGAGTGATGGTAATGGTTGTGAACTTGCACAATCGTTCCAAATTATCACGGGTGATCTTTGCGTTGATCCTTCTGGTATCAGCGGCCCAACGGTTGGTTTTGTAGGTGAATTGACATCACCATTCTCTGTCGACTATGAAGATTGTTTCGTGGGAACTGCAGTTTGGGACATGGATAATGATGGAATCCCAGAGCACACGGTTTCTGTGACAGATTCCGTAACTCACACTTACAACACTCCAGGAACTTACACAGTGACTGTCACGGTGATTGATGGCGAAGACAACTCACAAACAGTTTTAACTTCTACAATTGTAATCAATTACCCGAATTGTCCAAACGGCGCAACAAATCCTCCGGCTTGTAATCAATGTCCTGTAGGACAAACTCCAGTTGGTGGTCAGTGTGTAGCGAATTGTATAAATGGTGCCATCAATCCTCCACTCTGTACAAATTGCCCAGCAGGTCAAACTCTTGTGGGTGGTCAATGTATCGCGAATTGTACAAACGGTGCGACAAATCCTCCGGCTTGTAGTCAATGTCCTGTAGGACAAAGTTTAATTGGTGGTCAATGTATAGCAGACTGTACAAACGGAGCGACAAACCCTCCTGTCTGTAATCAATGTCCAACAGGACAAGTTTTAGTAAATAATCAGTGTGTGGCGAACTGTTCAAACGGTGCAACAAATCCTCCTTCATGTACAAGATGTGATGCAGGTCAAATTTTAGTAAATAATCAATGTATAAACGATTGTACAAATGGAGCAATAGACCCTCCTGCGTGTATAACATGTTTACCTGGACAATTTATTATTGGAGGTCGATGTACGACTCCTGCAAATTGTATGGTAGGCACAACTCAAGTTCTGCATGGAGCAACAAGAACATTCCATGACAATTCAAATGTAGGTTGTGGAGCGGGTCAGTCTCCAGGTTGTACTAGCCAAGCTAGAACTTGTAATAATGGTGTGATGAGTGGATCACAAAACTTTGCGGCTATTGCATGTCAGTCGATAAGCTGTCCAACAACTTGTCAAAATGGAGCAATCGATCCTCCTGCATGTACCACATGTCCGGCAGGAAGAATTATGATTGGTGGTCAGTGTGTTGTTCCATCAGGTTGTAACGTGAATGGAACACCAATGGTTCATGGAGAGACAAGAAGCTTCTATCCATCTTCAGCAGTTTCTTG
>JANMFM010000068.1:0-9805 GCA_031374125.1 Bdellovibrionales bacterium | reverse complement strand
GTTGCGAGATAGAGCTCTTGAGCCTGTTCCATTTTGTCTTTGAGTGTACTTACAATTTTTTTCTTGTCATTGGGAATGCAATATAGCGGCTCGAATTCATTTTCAACATCGACACCGAGTCTTGCCCATTTTTGTTTTTTATATTTTTCAGGAACGTCTTTTGCGGTCTTCGGAAGATCACGAATATGACCCATGCAAGATTCAACAATATAGTCTTTACCCAAAAACTTTTTGATGGTTTTTGCTTTGGTTGGAGACTCAACAATCACTAATTTTTTTCCGCCAGCTACAACTTTTGCCATTTTTCCTCAAGCGCGTTTTCTCTTATATATAAGGGGTCATTGACAATGACTTCCTTTTTAAAAAATGAGGGCCACAGCGCATTTTAGCAAGTAGAAATTTTGTTGGTGCGCATTAAAATCTAGATTCTTCGAATGTTTCTAAGTCTTTAAGAATGGTCTCGGTCACCCTCTCAAAGCGCCGAGTTAAGTGATTTATTTTTTCGCGACGATAAATAATCTTCAAAACTGTATGCCCAGTTGCTGCATCTTTGTGCATAGACGTTTGCGGAAAACTCATCGAATGCTTCAAATTCACACGAATTAAATTTCCTTCACTGCGATCAAAATTCCAAATTTCAATTTCATTATGTTTCGGAATGATCCATGAATGACCTTCCAAACTAAAAAATCCTTTTAGCATTTCGTTTGAATCGTAAGTGTATTCAGTTTCATTTTTTTATGTACAATTCTTAGAGAATGCGAGTCTTCACTTAAGAAAGCTTCGTAATTTCTTGTAGGACTTAAGATCCCAGCCACTACGTCTTCAAGAAAGAGACTCGAACATACCGGAGTCATAGCTGCTGCTATCACACCGAGTGAAAGGAGAAATGTTAGAGTCACAAGAAAGATCTTCATTAAGCCAAGTAATTGCAAACCTTAAGCCTTTCTCCAAACCTTTTTAAAGGTCACACACTCCAAATAACTCTACTTAGAAGGTCCTAAGCTGAATAATCCTTTTACATCCAGAGCCCTTTTACGTAAACTTAAACCTATGCAATCACTTGAGCAATTCACTAAATCAGAGCACCAAATTCAGTATGTTTTTTGTGATATTGACGACACCATCACTGAGCACGGAAAACTTCCCGCCAACTCTTACCAAGCCCTTTGGAATTTAAAAGAAAAAGGCATTCACGTGATTCCGGTCACTGGTCGACCTGCAGGATGGTGCGAGATGATCGCGAGATTTTGGCCCGTGAGTGGCGTGATTGGGGAAAATGGTGCGCTTTATTATCGCTATGTAGATGGAAAAATGAAACGCCACTACATGCTAAAAGAAAAAGATATTCAAAAAAATCGAAAAAAATTGGATAAACTTTCCAAAGAAATTACTAAAAAGGTTAAAGGCTCTGCTATTTCCTCTGATCAATTCTGTAGAATTTTTGATTTGGCTGTGGATTTTTGTGAAGATGTAAAACCTCTGCCAAAAAAGAAAGTAGATCAAATAGTAGAGATTTTCGAAAAACACAAAGCTCAAGCAAAAGTATCTAGCATCCATGTGAATGGATGGTTCGGAAAGTACGATAAACTTTCTATGTGCAAAGTCTTTATGAAAAAAGAATTCAAATTTGATATTTCAAAACAAAATAAGCTCTGCGCTTTTATCGGTGATTCTCCAAATGATGAGCCTATGTTTCAATTTTTTGTGAATAGCTTTGCGGTCCATAACATTACCAATTTTCTTGATAGCTTAAAGCATAAGCCGGCTTTTGTGACCCCTTCAAATGGGGCAAGTGGATTCGTAGAGTTCGCTGAAAAAATCATTTAGATCTAAACAAAAAAATCTTTAACTCATCCCATAAGGCCTATTAATAATAGAGGATTTAAAGTCTATCATTAATACATCATTTCAAAATCTCCTCATTCTTGTGACCATTCTCCTGTATACCCAAGGTGGGTAGTAAATAGATTATTTCGTGGGGTAAATTCGAATGAAGATCATGGGGATCTTGACCTTTTGGTCGGTGCATACCTTAAGTATACTATTGGGTGAAAAATCTTTTGCAAATGTACATGGGTTTAAATTACAACCATGGCAAAGCTGCTCTCTTAAAAAACAGTGCGAAACCATACAGCCTAAAGAGTGGAGCACAGAAGAAACTGTCTTCCTAGATCACGCAATTCAAAATTTAAAAAATAATGGACTTTCTGATTTTATAAATCAAATACAAGAAAATGGAATTGTCAGTCTCCAACGTTCTCATTTTTGGTTTAGCTTTGGACTCAACCCATTTGCGCCTGTTTACAAAGAGGATCGCGGCATTCATGCCATCGCTTCACCTGATGGTGTCGGAACAATCATTTTTACAGATGCATTTTTTAATGATGGAATAAACTTTGATCCCATCCCTAATGTAGAAACAGCCGAGCTCACTCTGCTTCATGAACTTGCCCATGTTTACGACCATCAAGGTAAATTTTCAAAGTCCCCTGAATTTTATGAAATGGTAGGTTTTAAAAACTTTACTGGTGAACTTTATGCGCCTGAGTACACCGCTGCCAACAAAGGCGAATTAGCGATGTTTAATCTTGGTCGCAATATGCTGAATACTCAAAATAGAAAATGGGAGGCGCTCAAGTTAGAAAGAGAATTCGGGATGAGCAAAGGTCTTCCCAGATTCTACAGTACTTCAAATCCTGCCGAGGCTTTCGCCGATGTCGTAGCATTTATCTATTTTGATCCTAACGTAAAAAGCTACTTAAGCCCAGAGATGATCGAGTATATAGATAAAAATGTACTTAAAGGATCAAGAGCTAAGTGATGTCTTTTGGTTTAGTGCGATAAGAATCATTCCTGTCAAAACCAAAACTCCTCCTGCGATTTGAACCAAACCCATTCGCTCTCCCAAAAATAAAGATGCGACAATCACACCAAATATAGGCTCTGTTGTACTTAAGATCGAAGCTTCTGATGAATTTACTTTTTGAAGTCCCGCAAGGAACAAGGTAAGAGGAATCAAAGAACAAACAATTGCCATTCCCATAATAAGACTAAAATTATTTGTGATAATTTCAAGTGGGCGATCCAAATTTCTAAAATTCAGAATACAAAGTGCTAAACCTGCTCCCAGCTGCACATAAAAACTTGAACCCATAAAGCTTACGTTTTCTAAAACTTTTCGAGAAACTAAAATATAAATGGAATAAAAAAACGCGGAAGCCAATCCGTAGATTAAAAACACCGCGCCACTCACCGCCCATTCACCCCACACCAAACCCACAAGACCAACTGAGGATAAAACCAAGGCAATAAAACCCTTTATACCAATGTGCTCTTTAAAGACCAATCTTGCACCAATAGCCACCATCACAGGATAGGTGTACAAAAGCAAAACTGTAAGAGACGCCGAGATCCCTTGAAGGGCTAAAAAATAACAGCTCGAGAAAACAGCGTAACCTAAAATTCCTAGCAGCATTGAGATCAAAGAACTTTTCCAAGACATTTTGAAAGCTATTCTCTGAAAGAGCGCCAAAAAAATTCCAAGTAGAATTGCAGAAGTTAAAAATCTTAAACCGAGGAGTTCTCCTGGTAAAATACTATTCTGATAGGCAGTCTTTCCAAATAATCCCAGGAAACCAAAGAATGCTCCAGAAAGAATAATCTGTGTAAAACCGATATGCTTTTGACTCATATCGAATAGGATAAGGCTTTTTTGTGTAGACTCAAACAAATTCCCTCTTTGATATTGACGGAAGTTTAAGCACTATCTTACTTAAGACTTGAACCGTAACCGAACTAACCTTGAATCTTCAAGACACCAAAATATCTCTGCATCCATTCGTCCATACGGATCGACCTCAGAAATATTGTACCCAGGAACTGAGGGTATCGTCGTCGTAGGAATGACTTGTGATCAACCCTACTCTGCTATTTACAATGAAGTGATAAACTGATTGTCCAAAAAGAAAAGGCCTTGAATGAATTTCAAAGCCTATCTAGCAAAAATTAACGAAGGCACCAGAATTTTGCACTGCCTTTGATTGAGCAAGGTGCTTTTGTAGCGCTATTCACCGACCACTTTGATTTTTGATAAATGCTCCCGCCGCAATAGTTGTACGCATAGCTTCTAGATGCTCGTTGTGCAGCTTTAAGAGCATCTTCATAATTTACGTTTTCGCATGAAGCTTCACCCGGCGCAGAGAACGTACGACATCCTTCAACACAATTATTATGAGGATTGCAAGAGTTTACAGGACAGAGTTCCCCTGCAGATGCCATAGTTGATAAGAAACACGTAACCAATAATATTTTTAATATTTTCATTTAGATTCCCCCTTAATCTGAACAGTAATTCAGCTTTTAATATTCAGTCACTAGAAAATTATTATTTTTTAATTTTCAAATCTGTCAAAGCCGCAAAAGGATTATTGAACGTTGGCTTTGGTGGCGGCTTAGGACGATCAAACTGCGGTCTACCACCCTGTTGCCCTCCTCTAGCTTGTGGCGGACGTCTGTCGCCTTGAGCTTGTCTTTGCGGAGGTCTTCCACCTTGCGGACGATCATCACGTCTCGGGCGATCACCCTGTGGTCTCGCCTGGTCATTTCTCGTCTGATCGTTTCTCGCAGACCCATCTCTTTGCGGACGAACTTGAGCCGCCCTTTGAGGACGTTCTGTCAATTTCATCGTTAAGAAAATTTGATTTTTCTCTAGATCTACCTTTAGAATTTTCACTTCCACTTGATCACCCGGGCTCACAACTTTTCTAGGATCATCCACGAATTCGTGAGTGAGTTCAGAAATATGAACCAAACCATCTTGGTGAACACCGATATCAACAAAAGCTCCAAAGTTCGTAACGTTAGTCACTAATCCTGGGCAGATCATTTCTTCTTTTAAATCTTTCACTTCAAAAATATCATCTCTATATGAAAACACTTTAAAGATATTTCTAGGATCTCTTCCTGGCTTTTCAAGCTCTTTGATCATATCATTGAATGTGAATTCACCAACAAGCTCCGCCCACTTAGTTCTGAGTTCTACAAGTTTCTTTGCACCCTCACCGATCAAGCCAGAAACTGTTAAATTCAATTCCTTCGCATATCACGAAGAGCAGAGTATCTTTCAGGATGGATCCCTGTTTGATCCAAAACGTTTGGACCATTCATCACTCTCAAGAATCCTGCGGATTGTTCAAAAGCTTTGGTAGAGAATTGTGGAACTTTTAAAAGCTCTGAGCGATCTTTAAAAAGACCATTCTTTCCACGGTACTCAACAATGTTTTTCGCCGTCGTCGGTCCAATACCTGAAATGAATTGAAGTAAGTATGAAGAGGCTGTGTTGAGATCAATTCCCACGTTGTTTACGCAAGATTCTACAACACCTGTTAAGCTCTTCTCTAATTTTGTAGGGGTAATATCGTGTTGATATTGACCAACACCAATGCTCTTAGGATCAATTTTTACAAGTTCCGACAACGGATCTTGAAGACGTCTAGCAATCGAGATTGCTCCGCGAATTGTTAAATCTAATTCTGGAAACTCTTCTCTTGCTACGTCAGATGCCGAGTAAACTGATGCACCCGATTCGTTCACCATAATGATCGGAACATCTTTTTCTAGTTTCTTTAAAACTTTTCTAATGAAAATTTCTGTTTCTCTTCCCGCTGTTCCATTTCCAACAGCAATGGCTTCCACCTTTACGTGACCAAGTAATTCTTTGAATAATTTTTCCGCATTGGCCTCTGCATTTGAACCCAAGATATCCATGATCGTGTGAGAAATGTATTTTCCAGTGTGATCAACGAGCGCAACTTTTGATCCGCTCTTTAAACCTGGATCCACCCCAAGAACACATTTTGGACCAAATGGACTTGCAAGTAAGATTTTTCTTACGTTTTCTGCAAATACATCCGTTGCATGAAGGTCGGCCGTGTCTTTTAATTTTTTATGAATTTCATTTCCGATCGATGGCATCACGTGAAGATCTAAAGCGTTCTTTGCCATGTCTTCAAGAAAAGGACGAGCTTGGTTATTGGTTGTCACAGAGAAATCTACGAATCTCTTTAAGATCAATTCTGTTTCACCTTCGATATTGAGGGTCAGCTCACTCTCATTCCAACCTCTTCTCATGGCCATGTATCTATAAGACACTTTAGGTCCAAGAAGTTTTTGAATTCCCTCTTCGAAATCAATGTACATATCGTATTTAGAGTTGGCCTTAAATTTTTTGCCTTTTTTAGAGACAACTTTTCCTTTGGCCATCAAGTTGTCGCGCACGAAAGCTCTCAAGTCTTGATCGTTTGTTAATTTTTCGATCAGAATGGCCTCTGCACCTTTTAGGACTTCCTGGTAAGTTGCAAAATGATGTTCTACGTTTTGGAAAGTCTTTGCTTTCACTTCGAGCGACATAGATTCAGAAACAGTGCCGTTACCCAAATCCCAAATCCACTGAGCGAAAGGTTCGATACCTGCATCTCTTGCCATTTTTGCTTTTGTTTTCTTTTTCTTTTTGTACGGACGATAGAGCTCTTCTAACTCATCGATGTCCATCGTCGTCACCAAACGTTTTTTAAGATCATCCGTTAGATTTCCTTGCCCTTCGAGTTCTTTTACGATGAAAGCTTGCCTTGTGATAAGCTCGTCGTAATTTTCATTGGCCTCAAGCACATCTCTGATTTGTATTTCATCCAAGTTGCCCGTTTTTTCTTTTCTATAGCGTGCAATAAATGGAACAGTGCCGCCTTCTTTATGAAGAGCAATAACTGCTTGAATTGAATGCATATTGATCTTTGGAAGGTATTTTTTGAAGTAATTTTCTATTGTAACAGCCATAAATAGCTAAAACCCCATTGTATTAATTTATCCAGCTTACAACTTGAACTATGTTGACAAACAGAGTAAAAATCGTGTTTTACTAACCTACCATAACTTATGGCTGATGTAGCAGCTCGAAAATATATTCTATTAAGGGAAAAGATGGCAAGAGATGATTTAGCTCAGATTGAAGGTAAAGTTACAGACGCCGGTGCTGGTGGACTTTATAAAGTGGAACTTGAAAATGGGATGACCATTGCAACGAAGCTTTGCGGAAAGATGAGACGTTTTAATATTCGCGTAGTAGTTGGTGACAAAGTCACTGTGGGCGTATCACCGTATGATCCTTCACACGGCCTAATTCTCTTCCGTCACAAGTAATTATAAGCCTTTCTTAAGGCTTATAATTAACGATAAGTGTTTTTAATCCCGCCTCGAAGAGCACATCGATGTAATTGTCACGCTTCTGCATAACAACTCCCCATCCATGAACTTTATGACTGATTGGAGTTTTGAGCTCGAAATCCTCTGTCATTTTATATTCAATCGGTTTTTCCACGGACAGTTGCTTGTGTAACTTTAGCCATTTTTTGTAATGATCCTGGTCATCAGAAGACATGTTTTTGAAGTCTTCTTTTGTGATTGGTGCATTAGTAGCTGGATTTTCTGCTGTGTGAGCGGGTCTTGGCGGTATTTTTACCTTTGCCGCTTTCTTTACTTTTGCCTTCGGTTCAGCTTTCACTGCAACTTTAGCTTCGACCACTGGTTGTTTCTCAGCCTTTTTTTCGGCTTTTTTCGCTGGAGTTTTTACTGCTGATGATTTCACTATTGCCTTTTTGATGCCTTGAGTTTTGGTTTTGGATACTTTCTTCTTTTTTTGCATACCCATTCGCCCCTAAGTTATGTTAATTTTTTTTAAGCCACCTAAGTTTACCTAATAATTTTTTTTAGGTTCAAGGATGTTATATGTCAATAGCTTGTTCAGAATTGTTATCAACTTATCCCGAGCTTTTAAGCCTGGCCAAAGGAGATAAGAATGTTCTCATTGAGGATGTAAGTCCATCAGAAAAAGGAAAAAAGGGATCAATCGTTTTTATTTCAAACGAAAAGCACTTCGCTCTTGCGCTTCAAAATGGTGTCTCTTGCCTCGTTATTCCCTCTCAATTCAAAGATAAAGCACTTCCATTCATTACTACGCAAACTTTGCTGCTTTCACCGAATACAACTCTAGCTATGGCGCTAGTAATCAATAAGTTCTTTAATCCCGGCTATCCAAAATTAGAATCGCTCATCCATCCAACGGCCCAAGTTCACCCAACTGCAAAGATTGGTAAAAACGTAGAAATTGGCGCGTACTGTGTCATTGCTCAGGATGTTCAAATTGGAGCAAATACTAAAATCCATGCTCATGTGGTGATTGAGCACGACGTAAAAGTTGGGTCGGATACAGTTCTATTCCCGTTTGTTTTCTTGGGAAACAAAACTGAAGTAGGAAACAATTGCGAAATCAAACCTCACGCAAGTATCGGCACAGAAGGTTATGGCTTCGCCCACGATGAAAAAGGCAAACATTACAGAATTCCTCAAAGAGGTATCGTGGTCATTGAAGACAATGTTTCTATTGGCTCTCAATGTACAATCGATCGCGCAACTTTTGAAGTGACGAGAGTTGGTGAAGGCACAAAGATGGATAATATGATTCACGTAGCTCACAACACTCAACTTGGTAAACATGGACTTTATGCGGGCGGCAGCGTGATCGCTGGATCTGCAAAGATTGGTGATTATGTTGTTATCGGCGGACACTCTTCTATTGGTGGGCACCTCGAAATCGCAGACAAGGTCACCGTGAGCGGAAGAAGTGCAGTACCGAGCAGCATCACTGAACCTGGAATGTACGGCGGTCATCCAGTAGAACCACTAAAAGATCACTTAAGAACTCAAGCCTCTTTAAGAAAACTCACTCAAGGCCTTAAAGATTTAAGAAAAATCATGAAGCACTTAAACATCGCAGGCGACAAGGAATAGTCAGACATGAAGTTTTACATCACAACTCCGATCTACTACGTGAACGACACTCCACATATTGGGCATGCTTACACGACAGTGGTTGCAGATGTGCTTACTCGTTATAGAAAGCTTTTTGGAGATGAGTCTTATTTTTTAACGGGAACTGACGAGCACGGACAAAAGGTTCAAAAGGCTGCAGAAAAAAGAGAACTCGAACCACAAGTTCATTGCGACGAAATGGTTTTGAATTTCAAAAACATTTGGAAAGAATTGGATATCAATTACGATAAATTCATCAGAACAACAGATGACTACCACAAAAAAGTTGTTCAAGACTCTCTTCAAGAACTTTACGACAAAGGCGAAATCTATCTTCAAGAATACGAAGGTTGGTATTCTGTTTCAGAAGAAATTTTCTATACAGAAAAAGATTTGGTAGATGGAAAATCTCCGACAGGGAAAGAAGTTCAACTCGTAAAAGAGAAAAACTATTTTTTCAAAATGTCGAAGTACCAAGACAAACTCATCGAGTACATCAAAAATAATCCTGAATTTATTCAACCCGATGCCAAAAGAAATGAAACTTTGGGGTTTTTAGGAAAACCTCTAGAAGATCTTTGTATCAGCCGGCCAAAAGCTCGCCTCTCTTGGGGAATCGAAATTCCTTTCGATAAAGATTATGTTACATATGTTTGGTTCGATGCTTTGATCAACTACATTTCTGGAATTGGATACAAACAGGCAGATAAAGAAAAACAATTCAAAGACACTTGGGCCGAAGCCATTCATTTGATTGGAAAAGATATTCTTATTACGCACACCATTTATTGGCCGACAATGTTGATGGCATTGGGAGTTCCGCAACCCAAAAAGATTTTTGCTCACGGTTGGTGGCTCACTGGCAATGCCGCAAAGATGAGTAAATCTGAGGGTGAAGTTGTAAAGCCCTTAGATATGAAAAGCATCGTCGGCGTTGATG
>JANMFM010000053.1:0-6876 GCA_031374125.1 Bdellovibrionales bacterium | reverse complement strand
CTACTGTCACGGTAAAAATATCCTGCTTGAGGCACGCCATAACCGTGGGAGTAATCATAATACGGGTACAAGTGCGCACACTTTCGCATGGAGTCGATTGTGCCCATGGCACTGATCGATGGATACAATTGCATTAGACATGCCGCAAAACCTGTGGCTAAAGGAGCAGAAAATGACGTTCCGTCGCTATCCGCATATTCGTCTCCGTTTTTGTCATGCGCTGCTACGAAAACACTACCTGGTGCACAAATGTCTGGCTTGCGGCGAAAGTCTGGCGGTGGACCTATTGAACTATAGTTTGCAATAAATCCTAGATCTCCTAAAGCTGTTACAGAAAGCACGCTATCAGTTTCTGCAGGTGGTAACAGCTGCCGATCCATTTTGTCGCCATTGTTCCCTGCTGCAGCCACGACAAGAATTCCTTTGCGTGCAGCCATTTTGCAAGCAAATGACATAATGGAAGTCTGCCCGTCCATATCTTCTGGGAAATACGCATTCTCATTAGGACCACCAGAAATATTAATAATGTGCGCGCCACAACGATCAGCCCATTCTACTCCTGCAATGTATCGCTCCTCAGCTCTATACTGATTGCCATATTCCTTAGCAATAACTCCCAACAAGAAATTAGCCTCTGTTGCAGTTCCCATCACTTGCGTCTTTGTTCTACCCGCTATGCACGACAAAACCATTGTGCCATGATCCGACTTCTCACCGTAAATGGCAGAATCGTTACGCATAAAATTCCAAGTTTTGCGAATTTGATTATTGAATCGAATATCCATAAATGCTTCGTGAGAATCTGCGCCCCAAAATCCCGCATCCAGAATTGCGATGTTTATTCCTCTACCTGTAATCTGATGATCGGAAAATAGCTGTCCTTGCATCCGAGTGACTTGTGGCAACAACGCTGGCTGAGTAGCACCATATTGGCTTGAACGAATGGCACTCTCCCATTCAAATCCTTTCTGCAAAACAACATTTGAAACGAACAGTAGTTTTTCAACTTCAGCAATCTGCTCCTCTGTTGCCACAACGCTCACGGCATTCATCCATCTGCTCGCATAACCCAAAGTATCTACAATACCTCCCACTCGTTCCAGATATGCAGAACTCACTGGAAAATCGGAGACATCCAACAACGAAATCCCATTCTTTTCTCTGCGCTCTATTGCCGCAGGATCGAAAAAAGAGTACGGATCGAAAGTAGAACCAGATTTGTCGCAAAAATAAACCCACCAAACTCGCTGTCCACTGGCGAATGCAGCAGGGGAAAGTGAAAGACAAAATAGAATGATTAGTAATCTTCTCATAAGGGCTGTCCAAAGATGCGAAAATTTGAGCCCTCTTTGCTGAAATTACATCCAAGAAAACGCGCTTCCCTGACACTACTCAGACGTCAACGATTAGCTGACTTTTTTTAGTAAATTCGCAATACAAATTTACAACTATGAATATCGACTTACGCAGTGACACGGTAACACAACCAACCAAGGCAATGAAAGATGCCATGTTTGCAGCCGAAGTAGGCGACGATGTTTTTGGAGAAGACCCTACTATTAATGCGCTGGAAGCTCGCGCCGCCAAAATGTTTGGTAAGGAAGCAGGATTGTTCTGTCCTTCTGGTACTATGACCAACCAAATTGCAGTCAACGTCTCCACTAAACCAGGAGATGAAGTAATTTGCGATTTCACTTCTCACGTTTATCAATATGAAGGTGGTGGTATCGCAAGAAATTCTGGAGTTCAAGCAAAACTATTGCACGGCGATAGAGGACGAATTTCTGCCATTCAAGTTGAAGAAAGTATCAACCAAATTTTCGATTGGCTTACGCGATCGAAATTAGTGAGCATAGAAAACACAGTAAATAAAGCTGGAGGAAGTTACTATTCCTTACAGCACATGAAAGAACTAAGTGCGGCATGCAAGAAACATGGCTTGTTGATGCATTTGGATGGCGCCCGCATTTTCAATGCTATTATTGTAGTAATTTCATCATTCATACAAATGAGTTTAGCATGCGAAGTTGCACAGAAAAGTACCGCGATCAGGGTCAAAATTAATTTATTCATAAAAACCCTCCCTTAGTTATAGATTGGCAATCTATGGCATAAATAAGTTCGATGCACCTAAATTGTTGACAGAGAATTAATATGTTTAGTTAATCTCGAATGACGTAGGATATTAAAAATCCACTGGTCACGATCAAAGATAGAATTGCAGAGAGGCTGGTGTTTTTTTTGATACCAGAGGACACCAAGGAGGGGTTGCAATAGGAACTCCATCAGATATTAAAGTAGGGGTTGTTATTTAAGCGGTAAACTGTAATAGTAATGGGATCTAAAATGGTTTTTTAGAGGGTGTAACATGCAAATTCAAAATAGGTCTTGGGAAAAAGAAAGTTTTCTTATCAGTACAGATAAGGCATTTCTTCAAATCGATAAAATTCATAAATTTTTAACGAACGAAGCCTACTGGTCTCAAGACATTCCAAAAACTGTTGTAGTAAAATCAATTGAAAACTCATTTTGTTTTGGTCTCTATGATATTTCTGCTGCTGATAAAGAACAAATTGGTTATGCGAGAATTGTAACAGACTATGCTTCATTTGCCTGGTTGTGTGATGTCTACGTAGAACATAGTCATCGGAATAAAGGACTTTCAAAATGGTTGATGACCTGTGTAATGTCCCATCCTGATTTGCAGAATCTAAGACGCATTTGTTTAGCTACCAAAGATGCCCATGAACTTTATAAAAAATTTGGTTTTGAAGTCACAAAGTCTCCTGAGAATTGGATGGAAATCAAAGATAATGACTTGTATAAAAAAATGAAATTGCATGAAAAATGATTATGAAAATTTTTGAAACCGAAGATTATTTTAGTCAGTACGAGTTCACTAAGCCCTATCAACTGGCCTCGTCGGATTGCGAAAGTATTAGCATAGCTGAACTCATTCAAATGGGCGGTGGATCTATCGAGGATTTTTCACAGAAAAAACTTGGTTATCCTGAAATGCAGGGTGGCAGTCTCTTAAGAAAAGAAATCAGTACTCTGTACAAAAGTGTTAAAGAGGATCAAGTATTGGTTCTAGGATCACCTATCGAGGGTATTTATCTCTCCTTGAGAGCTCTGATAAAGCCAAAAGACCATGTTATTGTTTTATCTCCGGCTTATGACGCACTCTTTAATATTGCAGATCACATATCTGGAAATGCAACGAGATGGTTTTTGAATAATGATGGTCAACGGTGGAGTTTAGATTTTGAGCAACTTGAGAATTTAATAAATTCTCAAACAAAACTTTTAATAATTAACTTCCCACATAATCCAACAGGCTTTACACCTTCACAATCTGATTTGAATAAAATTATTGAAATCGCAAATAAATATAAAGTCAGGATTTTTTCTGATGAGATATACCGGGGGCTAGAATACGAATTAGACCTTCGCATCCAGAGTCTTGCTGATATGAGTGATAGATCGATAACTATGAGTGGAGCATCAAAAGGACTTGGACTGCCAGGTTTGCGATTTGGATGGCTTGTTGTAAAAGAACCAAGTCTTTATAATGAATTACTAAATTTAAAAAGCTATACATCAATGTGCTCTCCGCAAACACTGGAGTATCTTGGTGTTATGGCAATAAGAGCGGCACCAAAGTTGATTGAAAAAAATTTAAAAATTATCAAAGAAAATATTGCTGTGGCAGAACCATTTTTTGAAAAGTGGAAGAAGCAGTTGGAATGGTTAAAACCAATTGCGGGTTCTGTTTCGGCAGTTAGAGTTAATGAGCCTTCGGCTGAGCAGTTTTGTCATACATTGGCTTCCCAATTTGGAGTTGTCCTCTTGCCAATTAAATATATGGGTTATGAAGATCATTATATCCGAATAGGTTTAGGGCGTACGGATTTCAAAAACAACTTGGATGTTTTTGATGGAGCTTTAGAATCTCTGTACCTCTAGTCAAAATGCGGGCTGTCTTTCGCATCGAGTTATAGAGGTTTGTTTTGAAACAAATCCTCCTTTCTAGTATTCCTGCGTTTAGGAAATATCCGGCCAGAGGGAAATGCATGGGAATTGATAACGTTGTAGACAAAAAACTCACGCCTCTGATGAAGCAATATTGGGAAGTCAAATCTGTTCATATGGACAAGATTTTGTTCTTTCGTATGGGCGATTTTTACGAGCTTTTTGATCAAGATGCGATCACAGCCGCGCCCCTTTTGGGAATTGCCTTAACTGCAAGAAACAAAAACAATCCTGAGGCCACCGCGATGTGCGGAATGCCTCATCACAGCGTTGCCAACTACATAAATAAACTTCTCGCACAAAATTTCAAAGTCGCAATCTGTGATCAAGTCGAAGATCCCGCAACAGCTAAAGGCATTGTAAAAAGAGCTGTAACCAGAATTCTTTCCCCGGGAATGGTTTATGATCCAGATACCTTAGACCAAGTCACAAGCAATTATATCTGTAGCTACGATGAAACTACGGTTTCTTTTCTAGAAGCTACAACAGGTGAAGCTTTTTATTATAAATTTGGAAATGAAATCGAAAGACAAAAGCTGATCAATATCTTGCAGCCGGTAGAATTGGTTTTGGACTCTAAGAATTATAAAGCTTACCTCGAAAATAAAACCTCCTTAGAAGGTCCTTGCGTTACGGAACACAACGAACTCACGGGTCAGAATGTCAATATTTCTTCAGCAAGACTTCTTAGCTACGCCATCACCATGCAAGGGGAAAAGGTTTTACAGACTCTTGGGGAATTTGAAGAAAGAAATTTCCACCAGAGAATGGAACTCAATTTTCAAACCATCAAGCATCTTGAAATTTTTGAAACATACCGCGGAGAGAGCAAAGGTAGTTTCTTTTATGCCATCAACAAAACAAAAACTTCAAGCGGAAGTCGAAAACTAAAAAACTGGATTCTTTTTCCACTTCAGAATCCTCAAGAGATTTTATCAAGGCAAGCAGAGGTAGAATTTTGGATTACAAATTCCGCAGATCTTAAGCGTTTAAGACAAACCCTCGGAGAAATGGGTGATATCGAAAGACGTTTGGGTAAAATTTCAAACCCAACTTGCAATGCTAGAGATTTTGTTTCATTAAAAAACTCATTACTCGCAGGAATTGCTGTCTCAAGGATGTCTAAAAAACACTCAGAACGCGCGTTACATAATATTTCTAAGCTCGTAGAAAGCATCGAAAAGACCATCGTGGATGAACCGCCGTTAGCGACAAAGAACGGCCACATGATTAGAGCGGGTTTTGATGCAGATCTAGATCGTTTAATGAAGCTCACAGAAGATTCACAAAGCCTCCTCAATGAAATGGAACTGGCTGAAAAAGAAAAATACCAAATTCCCTCACTTAAAATCAGATACAACTCTGTATTTGGTTTTTATATCGAGGTCACAAAAACTCATACTGATAAAGTCCCTAAGCATTACGTCAGAAAGCAGACCCTCACAAATGCAGAAAGATACATCACCGACGAACTCTATAAACTCGAAAGCCAGGTTCTATCGGCAAAAACAAAGCGCGAAGAACTAGAGTTTGCCATTTTTGAGATTCTAAAAACTGAAATTCTAAAGAATGCTCAAGAACTTCTTAAGTTTGCTCACGATTGGAGTGAGGTGGACGTAATGAGCTCGCTTTCCTGGCTAGCTCTCGAAATGAACTACGCAAAACCTACCTTTACTGGAAGTAGGAGCTTAAAGTTGAAGAGCTCAAGGCACCCAGTGATCGAGCAGCTGACGCTAAAACCTTTTGTTCCTAATGATATAGATATTGCTCCCAATGGTTGTATGCTTCTCACCGGACCGAACATGGCCGGTAAGTCGACATTGATGCGCCAAGTGGCATTGACAGCAATCCTCGCGCAAATGGGATCTTTCATTCCAGCGAAGGAATCAACGCTTCCAATATTTGACCGTATTTTTACACGGATTGGTGCGAGCGACAATCTCTCGGAAGGTCTTTCTACGTTCATGGTGGAAATGACGGAAACTGCGCACCTGCTTAAAAATTCAACAGAAAAATCTTTAGTTGTACTGGATGAAATTGGGAGGGGTACGAGTACTTATGACGGGATGAGCTTAGCTCAATCCATTCTTGAGTACCTGGTCACAACGGTGAAGGCGACAACGCTCTTTGCTACGCACTACCATGAGATCACGTCACTTCAAGCACGTTATCCGCAGATTGAAAATGCTCATATGAAAGTGGCAGAAGATAAAGGTGACAGAAAGAATAGAGACATCACATTCCTTTACACGCTCACTCGTGGACCGGCCAATAAGTCATACGGGATTGAGGTCGCAAAACTTGCAGGATTGCCGGTACAAGTAACGAATTTGGCAAAGAAAATCCTCGAGCAAAAAGAGAATACCCAAGAGGAAAGTCTGCCTCTCTTCTCCATGCAAAATGCTAGTCTTTCAGACAGAGAAGATGATAGTTTTGAGAGCGATGTTTCCGGAAAATGGACGGATCTTTTGTCGCAGAATGCCCGCACGGTGCTCGAGGAGATTACCCGATTTCCTACATCACAAACAAGCCCTTTGGAGGCCTTGAACAAAATCGAAATTTGGAAAAAGAATCTGAATTAAACCCAACTAAATTCTAGTGAACAGGCGACCCAAGGCCGGACGATTTTCATTTTTCATATGAATTGTGCTCGGCCGCGGAAGTGAAAAATCATTACCGAAAGATTTGAGGTATTTAAAGATTTCGCCTGTTCACTAGAATTTAGTTGGGTTTAATTAATCAGCCTAAATATTCTGAGATAGAGACCTTCGTCTGTAAAGTACTTTTATCGCAGAACTTCTAAAATTGTCAGATTTTGGTTAAACCATCAGTTTTCTTAAAAAA
>JANMFM010000370.1:0-14092 GCA_031374125.1 Bdellovibrionales bacterium | reverse complement strand
AAAGAAATTATCCGGTGGTTCAAGGTTGCGTGCTTTTTATTTCGTTCACTTACGTCACCGTAAATCTTCTCACAGATTTGGCCTACGCTATCGCCAATCCTAGAGTGAGGCTTTCATGAATAAGGCTGCCTCTCAGAAGTTTTTTAATAAAAGAAATATTTTGATTTTTGTAGGCGGATCCATTGTTCTTGTTGTGCTATTGGTGGCGATCTTTGCTCCGCTTATTGCCACTCAAGATCCGAATGTTATGTCTCTTGAGCACCGCTACCAACCACCCTCGTCACAACATTTATTTGGTCTAGATCAAGATGGTAGCGATGTATTTTCAAAAGTTGTTTACGGATCTAGAATCAGTTTCTATGTCGCCATCAGCGTGGTGGCGATTTGTCTATTCATTGGATTGATCGTGGGTTCGCTTGCGGGTTATATCGGAGGAAAAGCAGATCAATTCTTTATGAGAATTGTGGATATGCTTTATGCATTTCCAGGATTTTTATTGGCGATTTCTTTGGTGGCAGTACTAGGTCCTTCGATTCACAATTTGATTCTTGCCATGTGTGTGACTGGCTGGGCAAGTTACGCAAGACTTGTAAGAGCTGAAGTGCTTCACTTGAAAGCAAAAGAATATGTGCAATCTGCAAAAGCTTTGGGCGCAAATCCATTTCGCGTTGTTGTCCTTCATGTGTGGCCAAATCTTGTTGGGCCCATTGTCGTGCAATCCTCTTTTGCCATGGCTGGAACTATTATTTCTGAATCTTCTCTTAGCTTCTTGGGACTTGGTGCACCGCCAACTACACCAACGTGGGGTGCACTACTTAATGCCGGTAGAAAAATTCTTATCGAAGCTCCTCACGTGAGCTTTTTCCCTGGTCTAGCAATTGTATTATTAGTATTAGGATTCAATTTATTCGGAGATGGCCTACGCGACTACCTTGATCCAAAGAAGAACTAGTGGTCTAATAGAGTATTAGTACAAAGCGGAACGTAAGTAGGTAAATTATGACGAATATAGTCTCAGACAAAATCGGACAGTTGTTATTCATCGGCCTCAAAGGCACTTCATTAACTGCGGAAGAAAAAAAATTCATCATCGATAACAATATCGGTGGCGTAGTTCTTTTTGGCAGAAATATCTCAGCAGATGAATCTTCGCGATTAGAAGCCTTGGTTCAACTTACGACAGAACTTCATTCTCTAAAAAATCAACGTCACGATAAATCTCCTCTCTATGTCGGAATCGATATGGAGGGTGGAAGAGTTGCAAGGCTTAAAAATCCTTTTACAATTTGGCCTCCACTAAAAAAGTTAGGTGACCTAGATTCTGCATCAACGGCCTTTATGATGGCCGAGAATATGGGCGAAGAATTAAAAGCCGCCGGGATCAACGTGAACTTTGCACCGAGTGCAGATATTTTAACAAATCCAAAGAACGAAGTGATCGGAGATAGATCTTTGGGTGGCGATGCTGAACATGTGGCAAAGTTATCTTCCGCTCTAGTTCGTGGTTACATTAAATCAGGAATTATTCCGTGCCCAAAACATTTTCCCGGTCATGGTGACACCCTTTTAGATAGTCATACAGATTTGCCCATTCAAAAAGAAACTGATCTCGAAACTCTTATGAATCGCGAAATGCTTCCCTTTAAACGTGCATTGAGAGCGCGTGCGCAGATGATTATGACGGCGCATATATTATTTCCTAAGATCGATGCGGATTGGCCAGCGACTTTATCAAAAATTTTCATCACTGATATCTTGAGAAAAGAATTTAGATACAAAGAACTTATCATTACTGACGATCTTGATATGAAGGCGCTTAGAAATAAATATTCTGTTGAGACCATTGCAACAAGAGCTCTCGAAGTTGGTGCCAATATGCTTTTATATTGCAACGAACCTGAAAGCCACGTGCTTGGCCTTGAAGCCATCAAGAAAGCCGTTAAAGACAAGAAACTTGCCGAAGCCATAATCGATGAGTCTTACCTGAAGGTTCTAAATAACAAAAAAGACAATCTATCGCAGTTTGCGACGCTTCCTTTAGCAGACGCTAAAAAGATCATTGGAAAAGATGCACACAAAACTGTTGCACAGAATATAAAAGACGGTGTTTTACCTAAAAATATCTCAGACGCATAGACAAGAACTAGGTCTTAGTGTTACCTCTCTTCCCACATGAAAGAGCTACTATTCACCGCTGTCATTCTATTCACTTCGTTTGCTGCTCAAGCTCAAGATGTAGAGAAGCAACCTCAAGAAGTGGTAGAGGCAACTCCCATTGAATCTTTCAGTGGAAAATCTGAAGGTTGGCCCAAGGACAACATTTCACAAGATGTGCTCGATGTTCAGGGCTCCTCTCTCTACGATGCTTTAAATAAATATCCAGGAATCCAAACTCAAGGCGAAGCTTCGAGCGGATCGCCCTCCATTAGAATCAGAGGCTCTGGCGGAGCGGCCCGCACCCTTTTACTTTTCAACGGAACCCCCATCAACGCCCAAGATGGTTTAGGTGCAAATCCATTGTTACTTCCCACAGAAATTGTAGATAGCGTAGATATCTTAAAAGGACCTTCTTCGCTTTTTTATGGATCCGATGCTGTTGGTGGTGCGATCAATCTGAAGCCAAGAAAATTCACTTCTCCAACCCTAAGACTTGGATATGAGTCCACATTTAAACCCTCTATCTTTTTGGGATCACCGTTTTTTCAATCTGAAAAACATTCGCTACAGGGAAGCGTTTACCTCGATGAATCCAAAGGAAACTACAAGTACGACGACCCAACTCTTGGAGAAACAAAAAGAATAGATAACGAACGCGACAAACAAAGATACTCTCTCATTGGAGAAAATAAATTTTCTAAAACAACTTTTTCTCATCACTTTGTCTACGCAAGAGAAAAAGGCAAAAGCCCTGGGCCCGTTCCATACGACCCTAGCCAAGTTGTAGATTTCGATAGAAATGCATTCTTAGGTGCTGTTCACGTAAATCAAAAAATCAACTCCCTTTGGAATGCAAACTACAAGCTCAGTCATTCAAGAACAGACAATGACAATACTCAAAACGCGGTAAAAACAAATTACTTTGCCTCTAAAAGCACTCATTCTTTAAGCACGGACTATCAAGTTTCAAATTATGCAAATCTCGAGCTATTTACAGATTTTTCAAGAGATGATTTTGAAAGTCTTTATGTCAACGCAAGCAAACTTCATGACGAACACTTTGAGCACGGGTTGATCTTAAAAGCGCAAATTTCAGAGAATGAATATTTATTGGCTGGACTCAGATTTTTCCCAGATCAAAATGAATCTGTAAAAAATATTTTACTCAAGCAAGACAAGAAAGACTATGTCATTTGGGCTTCTTACTCTGAAGGTTTAAGAATTCCTGATTTCACACAAAGACTTTCAAATGCCCCATTTATGATCGGAAATCCCAATCTTGATGTAGAAAAATCGAATCAGATTGAAATTGGGGCAGAAACCTTGGTTAAAAAAGCAAAATTAAAAATTTCTGGATACCAGATCGATTACAAAAATTTTATCCAATACTCTGCGACTCCCTCTCCTTATTCTTTTGAAAACGTCCAAGATGTGACAACCAAGGGAATCGAGCTCCAAGCTTCGACGGATTACAAGATTTATCACGGATTGATTTCTTACTCTATTATGGAGTCTAAGAACGGTTTAAATGACGAAAACATGCCTCTGATTCCTAGAAATCAAGTGTACGCTCTCGTGGGCGCACAACTTGCCGCCTTTATCTTTGAACTGCACAACACCTTCTGGAGTGGGTATAAACTCAACAACACAAATGAGACCGGAAGCTGGACAACCACAGACCTAACAGTAAGAACATCTGGATTTAATGATTGGAAATTCAAAGCAGGTGTTCTAAATTTGTTTGGTAAAGAGAGAGTATTTACCTATGGCTATCCTGAACCAAAAACCCAATATTTCGTTTTTGCAGAACAGTCTTTTTAGTCTGTTCTTATTTTTTTCCATTTCTTCTCACGCCGAAGAACTTCGTATCGTAAGCCTTAGTCCAGCCATTACCGAAGTTCTCTTTGATTTGGGATTACAAAATAACATCGTGGGAACTTCAAGTTTTTCTAATTATCCCGAGGACGCAAAGAAAATTCCTTCCGTTGGCTCTTACCTCAGTCCTTCTATCGAAAAAATCATAAGACTCCGTCCCACTCATGTTTTGGCCTTTAAGGAGGGCGATCCTTCCATTGGAGAATCTTTAAATAAGGCCAAGCTCAATACCATTGTTTTAGAATCTCGCTCTCTCGATGATTTTGAAAATATGCTAAAAGAGCTTGGATCTTTATTTAAAGTCGAAAAAAAATCACAAGAAATTATTTCTATGTGGAAAACTCAATGGTCGAAACTTGAAAATGTACCAAGATCAAAAGAAAAACTCATGATACAAGTCGATCAGAGCCCAATATATATTGCCGGCAATGATACTTTTATCTCTAGAGCTTTTGAAAAATGCGGATTTAGAAATACCTTTGATAATCTTGATGGCTATAAAAAAATTCAACTCGAAGCCGTAATGAACAGAAAGCCAGAAATCATTCTAGTTGTCGGCATGATCGATCAATCTGGAAACTTTAATACCGTAAAAGAATTTTGGAAAAGCAATCCTGTTACAAAGAATGCAAGAATCATCCAAGGAGATGGAGATATATTGAGTCGCCTCTCTCCAAGATTTCCAAAAGAAGTTATTAAAATTTGTTCCCAACTGAAACCATTAAGGGCCGCAGAATGATTTATGTCCTAATTGCAGCCTTTAACATTCTATTGATCGTAATTTCTTTGGCAACGGGCGCTGGGCAGATTTCTTTTACAGAATTGTTTTCTTTTCTTGGAAATTCTTTAGATAATGAATCTATTCGATATATTTTTTCCGACTTAAGAGTTCCAAGAACTTTTGCTCTTGTGTCCATCGGTTTATCGCTCGGTTATTCTGGAATTATTCTTCAAACTATTTTGGATAATCCTCTTTCTGAACCCTACACGCTTGGACTCTCTGGCGGAGCAACTCTCGGTGCCGTAATTGCCCTGCTCGTCGGGATTCAACCTGTGTGGCTCTCACTCCCTGCTGGCTCGATCATTGGTTGTGTGATTATTACTATTTTTGTTCTTGGTTTTTCTCAAAAAAAATATTTATGGAAATCCAATTCGATGATTTTAGTGGGCGTTATGATTTCTTTATTTTGCGGAGCTTTTGTTACACTGATCATTTCATTACTTGAACCCTCAAAAATGCAATTGGCAATTTTTTGGATGATGGGCCAAGTCGGATCACCCCGCGATCTCTGGTGGATTTATTTATTCCTGCTCTTCACAGCTGCGCTGATTTATGGACTCTGGAATAAAGTCCATCTCGATAGATTTTTGATCGGCGAAGATCTCGCGGTAAATCTTGGAACCAACACAAAAAAAATTCGCACGCGCTTTATAATTTTGGTTTGCTTACTCACTTCGATCAGTGTTTCTATTGCTGGTCTTGTAGGTTTTGTGGGCCTCGTGGCTCCTCATATCACCTATGCACTTCTTAAAACAAAAAGACACGGCAAAACTCTGATCGTTGCACCCCTTGTTGGATCAGCATTATTTTTAATTTCTGATATTCTATCTCGTTTGATGAGTAGGGACATTGAGATTCCTGCTGGAAGCTTAATGGCTCTGATTGGTGCTCCCATTTTAATTTATTTTTTGATCAATGGTTTTAAAAACAAGGCGGTTAAAAATGCTTAGCTTTAAAAACCTTGCTGTAGGATTTGATAAAAATATTCTGGAAGAAATTTCGGGGGAATTATCCAATGGCTCCATCACTTTCCTCATTGGTCCCAATGGCTCTGGAAAGACCTCTTTACTCAAAACTCTTTCTCAGATTATTCCTGCAAAAAAAGGAATTATTTCCACAGAAGATAATCCTATTTACTTATCTTCGGAGGTGAGTCTTCAAGCTGGTCTCACGGGAGAGGATCTCTTAGATCTTTACATGAGCAAGAATTCCAAGTGGTTCAATCTAGATCTTTTAGATTTTTTTGAAGTTAAGGAATTATTAAGTTCTCCTCTAGAGGCTTTATCAGCGGGGGAAAAACAGCGCATTCTTATTTGTGCGGTACTTTCACACAAATCTTCGATTGTGTTTTTGGATGAACCTCTCAATCACTTGGATTGGAATTTTTCTCTTAAATTAAAAAAAGTTATCAAAAATCAGGCAACTCAAGGTCGAACTTTCCTTATTTCTAATCATGACCTCAACTGGGCGCTCAATTTGTCAGAAACTCAGACTTGGGTCTTGTTTAAGAAATCAATATTCCTCAAAAACTCTACCGAATCAGTCCTTAATGATATAAAATTACAAGAAGTGTTTCGAATTAAAACTGAAGTTATCTCCTCTCAAAATAGAAAAGTAATTTCTCTTACAGAATTGTAGGTCATCATGAGCGAACAGAAAAAAATGAGTAATGCAAAAGTAGTTGCCCTAGTTATTTCTATCGGCCTGCACGCGGGTGTTGCTTACTACTTAGGAAGCTTAGCCCTAGATTATGCTTTACCAAAAGGCGAAGTGTCTTCTATCGAAATGAATATCGATATGCCCAAAGGCGAAACCACGGAAGTGGCTGTAGTTGAAAAAACTCCCCCACCTCCCGCACCCGCTCCGGTAGTTCCGCCAAAACCGAAAGTGATTCCTAAATCAGTCGCTACAAAACCTGAAGCAAAACCTCTTCCTAAAGATCTTCCTACGAAAGAACCTGTGGTTGAAGATAAACAAGGGGAAATGCCTGTCGCCACCGAAATTCCTGAAACTCCTCCGCAAGTAGAGCCAATCCCTGAAGAACCGGCTCAAGAAGCAACCACAGAACCTACACATGAAGCTGCTCCCGCTCCGCAAGCTGAACCAACTCCTGTTCCCACACAAGCCGTTGCACCAGCAGAGACACAAGCTACCGGTCCTACAGCTACAGAGCAAGGTTACGGAACTCCTGTGGGCAATCCCGAAGCAACGCTTATTCCTCAGGGATCAAACAAAAGTCACACGTATCCATACATGGCTAGATTGAGAAAACTAGAAGGTGTATCGATTGTTCAGTACACGGTTTCTCCAGCAGGAGATGTGACGGAGACAAAAATTTTACAAAGTTCCGGTCATTCCGTACTTGACGGTGAAGCGGTGGATGCAATTAAGAAATGGAAGTTTAAACCAATGAGTGGCGAAGTGGTTTATGAAAAAGAAGTTGTCTTTAGATTGAAGGGCGAAGCAGAAGCCGCCCCATCGAAACTGCGCAGATTAGGAAAGTAGCAACGAAAATTTTAAAGCCTATTCTTCTCCGAAAAGAGCTTCTTTAGTCTTAGTTGTACCTTGATTGCGGTTTTTTGCTTTTCTTTTTTGACCCATTTTTGTGTTTCTGTTTTTACGGATCAATTCTAGTCTTTTTGTTTTAGATGCCATGTTATTATCCTTTATTTGTCTTTGTAGAGATTTTCGTCTGGATCGAGGCGCGAGGATTTCGAAATACCGGAGCATAGCCGTAGGCTATGTGAGGATTTTCGAAACCGCAGCAACGAAGAGCCGGGCGAAAAGATCACAAAGAACTATCAAAAGTAGATCCTGAGGTCAACTGAATGACCATATTCGTCCGTTTCCGCGACATTTTTTTCAAAGGCATAGCCAAAAGAGATTTTTGGGGCGTTCCATGCAAGCCCTAAAGTCCAATAATTCTGGTTAATTGGCGCATCCCACTTAGCTCCTGCCCTCAGCGCGACCTGCTTAAAGTACATGTGCTCAATCCCAAACATAACGACCGATTCATCAGATTCGTTGTCTTCCATTTGATAAGTGACGTCCAAGGAGGCCCTAAAAAACTGCATAAAAAGATAGTTTACACCCACTTCAGCACCTCTTTTGAGATGTTCAAGCTCCGTCACCAAAAGATTTGTAAACACCAGGCCCAAACCCAAATTGTCCATCGGAGCATAAAGAAATCCAACCTTAGCATCCCACTCAGTTTCTTCTTTGCCCCCCTCAGGAGTATCTGTGTATCTGGCCACGTCGATACCAAAAGCCACGTTACCAAAAATCTCTTGGCCCGTAGTTAAATGGATATCTTCCCTTACGCCGTAAGCGCCAGAATTGATATCGCGAGTTTTTAAATACGTGATTGCTAATGGGAACATACTGTCCGTTTGATTTTCAGAAGCATGGATCGCAAAATTTCTTGTCGATCCTTTATCGAGAGTTTGAAAATCTCGGTAAGCTGTTGCGAGATTGTATCCACGGACAGAAACAAAAGAAGCTGGGTTCAAAAAAGCCACTTCATTTGGAATGACCGCGGCTCTTCCCGTTCCGCCCATAGCCTGAGAGGCCACTCCAGTAAACTGGGTAGACCCACTCGATACTTGAGCTAATAAAAGGAAAAAGAGGATCAATAATAATCCGATGGTGGATTTCATTTACGATCCGCACATCTCGCATGAATCAGGATTTTCTAATGAGCACGCCTGTTGAGCTGCTAAAAATTCTGCTTCAGACATTGCAGTACGTTCTTCTAAAAGTTTTTGCTCTCTAGGAGAAAGTTGTCTTTCAGGAGTTGACGTCGACATTTGCATGGTCGTTGAAACCGGAATTGCGGCAAATCCACCAGCACCCGCTTCCATAGTCGGCTGGAACCTTACTGCTTCTGTGGCCGGATCCCAAGTCGCCGCCTGTTGCGCTTTCATTGCTAAAAGCTCCATTGCTTGCGCAGGAGTCGTAGAAATTTCTGATTTCTTAGTCTCTTGATCTACTGTGAACTTGATAGCGTCTGCCGCAGGTCTTGATCTTAGGTAATACATCCCTGTTTTCAAACCTCTCTTCCATGCATGGAAATGCATAGAAGTTAATTTTGCAAAGTTCGGCTGTTCCATAAATATATTTAAGCTTTGGCTCTGATCAATGAACGCGCCACGGTCTGCTGCCATATCAAGGATCGTCTTTTGCTTAATTTCCCAAGCTGTTTTGTAAATCAACTTTAAGTGATCTGGAATTTCTGGAATATTTTGGACCGAGCCATTGTGTGAAATGATTTTGTTTTTGATTGATGGATTCCATTGACCCAACTCGATCAAATCTTTCATCAAATGCTTGTTCACGATGGCAAACTCGCCCGCAAGAACTCTTCTGGTGTAAATGTTCGAAGTGTAAGGTTCGAAGCATTCGTTGTTCCCGAGAATTTGCGAAGTTGAGGCCGTAGGCATTGGCGCAACCAGAAGGGAGTTTCTTACGCCCGACTTTTTGATGTTTGCTCTCAGAGTTTCCCAATCCCATCTTGGAGAAGCTTTTACGTTCCACATATCGTGTTGTAAAATTCCTTTAGAGATCGGAGATCCTGGATAAGTTTCATAGTGACCAAGTTCTTGAGCAATTTCATTTGAAGCTGATAATGCTGCAAAGTAAATCGTTTCAAAAATTTCAGAATTCAATTTCGCCGCTTCTTCAGAGTCAAAACCCATTCTCAAAAGAATGAAGGTGTCTGCTAAACCTTGAACTCCGAGACCAATTGGTCGGTGTCTGAAGTTTGATCTCTTTGCTTCTTCTACTGGATAGTAGTTAAGGTCGATAATTTTATTTAGGTTTTTTGTAGCAACTCTTGTGACTTCAAAAAGTTTTTTGTGATCGAACTGTCCGTTGATCACAAACTTTGGAAGAGCGAGTGAAGCTAGGTTACAAACTGCAACTTCATCAGCAGCCGTGTACTCCATGATTTCAGTGCAGAGATTTGATGATTTGATCGTACCAAGATTTTGTTGGTTTGATTTTCTGTTCGCACTGTCCTTGTAAAGCATGTAGGGCGTTCCAGTTTCTGATTGAGATTCTAAAATCTTAAACCATAACTCTTGAGCCTTAATTACTTTTCTCGCACGACCTTCTTTTTCGTATTTGGTGTAAAGTGCTTCGAACTCCTCACCCCAACAGTCTGCAAGACCTGGAGCTTCGTTCGGGCAGAAGAGTGACCATGTTCCGTTTTCTTCGACTCTCTTCATGAAAAGATCTGGAGTCCACATAGCGAAGAATAGATCGCGAGCTCTCATTTCTTCTTTACCGTGGTTTTTTCTCAAATCCAAAAATTCAAAAACATCTGAGTGCCATGGCTCAAGATAAATTGCGAAGGCACCTTTGCGTTTTCCGCCGCCTTGATCCACGTATCTTGCTGTATCGTTAAATACTTTCAGCATGGGTACGATACCGTTAGAAGTTCCGTTTGTTCCTTTGATGTAACTTCCTTGGGCTCTGATGTTGTGAACACTCAGTCCAATTCCACCTGCCGATTGAGAAATCACCGCGCATTGTTTTAGAGTATCAAAAATTCCAGGGATAGAATCGTCTTTCATTGTTAACAAGAAACAAGAAGACATTTGAGGCTTAGGCGTTCCCGCATTAAACAATGTAGGTGTCGCGTGCGTGAACCATTTTTGCGAAAGAAGATTATACGTTTCAATCGCCGCCGGAATATCGGTCCCATGAATTCCCACGGACACGCGCATGAGCATGTGCTGGGGTCTTTCTACCACTTGGCCTTTTAATTTTAAAAGGTAAGATCTCTCTAGAGTTTTAAATCCAAAATATTCAAAATCAAAATCTCTATCGTAAATGATCGCTGAATCTAATTTTTCCGCGTTATCCATAACAACTTTATAAACTTCGTCAGAGATAAGCGGAGCCTTTTGACCGTTCTTAGGATCGATATATCTATAAAGATCTTCCACTACTTGGGAGAAAGTCTTCTTGGTATTCTTGTGCAAATTCGAAACAGCTATTCTTGCCGCCAAGATTGCATAGTCTGGATGCTTGGTTGTTAGATAGGCTGCTGTTTCTGCCGCCAAGTTATCGAGTTCTGATGTAGTAACTCCATCATAAACTCCGTTGACAACTTTCATTGCTACTTCGGCTGCATCTACAAAATCTGCATCCAAGCCGTAACAAAGTTTTTTGATACGTGAAGTGATTTTATCAAACTGTACAGTTTCTTTTCTGCCATCTCTTTTTAATACGAACATTTAAAACTCCGCTTCTAGTGTAAAGATTTGATCGGCTTTGTCGTTCATGACGCCGGCTTTTTGATAGTCACCTACTCTCTTCTCAAAGAAATTTGTTTTTCCTTGAAGCGAGATCAGCTCCATCCAATCGAAAGGATTCTTTGTATTGTAAAGTTTTGCGTAACCCAGTGACGTCAGTGATCTGTCTGCTACGAACTCGATATATTTAGACATCATATCAGCATTCATTCCAATAAGGTTTACAGGAAGAGCTTCCGTGATGAATTCTTTTTCAATCGCAACGGCATCGCTAATGATTTTGTGAATTGTGTCTTCAGAAAGTTTGTCTTGTAACATGCTATAGAGAAGACACGCAAAATCACAATGTAATCCTTCATCTCTAGAGATCAATTCATTAGAGAACGTAAGCCCTGGCATTAGTCCACGCTTCTTTAACCAGAAGATAGAGCAAAAGCTACCTGAGAAGAAAATTCCTTCCACAGCGGCAAACGCCACTAATCTTTCAGCAAAAGAATTTGTGTTGTTGATCCACTTCAATGCCCAGTCCGCTTTTTTCTTTACGGCAGGAACTGTTTCGAAAGCGTTGAAGAGTTTATCTTTCATTGCAGGATCTTTAATATAAGTATCAATCAATAATGAATAGGTTTCGGAGTGAATGTTCTCCATTGCGATTTGGAATCCGTAGAAGCATCTCGCTTCAGGAATTTGCACTTCGTTGGAGAATCTCACCGCGAGATTTTCATTCACGATGCCATCGCTTGCAGCAAAAAACGCTAGCACGTGCGAAATGAAGTGTCGCTCGTTATCCGTTAATTTTTCCCAGTCATTTTGATCATGACTTAAATCGATTTCCTCGGCGGTCCAAAACGACGCCTCGGCTTTTTTGTACATTTCCCAAACTTCCTTGTGTTTGATTGGGAAAAGAACAAATCTTTGTTTATTTTCTTGTAGTAGAAATTCTGAAGTAGACATCGTCGTTACCTTGCCACTCTCATTCTTTGAAAGTGTTAAATTTTAATTTGTTAATAGAGAGTGATCTCTCGATTGGATCGATCATCAGTCAACGATTCCTGAGCCCCCTCTGAATCGTTGGAACCAATCAAATCACGAAACATGAAATTTGCAATAGCCTTTTAAAAAAAACAATTAAAAATCTAGACAGAGCTCTGGGACCACTACCGCTAGTTTTTGATCTCAATTTCTAATCCCTACAATTCACTCAGAATTTTAAAAACCACTGATTGTTTTGAGAAAAATTTAAGCAAATTTTTTGACAAATAAAATGCAAAGCAAAATAGTTTTAAGCACTTGACAGCCTTTCTTCAAAAAAACTGCTGCTTAAATACCCAACAAACCTAGACCTAGACTAGACCACTACTGATAGTGAATACGCCGCAACATAAACCCTACATATACTGATATTTGAGCAAATATGCTTAGATTTTTTTATAAACATCTCTTCTATGACCTATTTTAATAACGACCACCGTTAAAACTTTTGCTTCAACAGAATATATTAGACGGTACTCACCAATTCTTAAACGGTAAGCTTTTTCTAAACCTTTCAATTTTTTAATATTCAATATTTCCGTAAAAGGATTTGCAGATAAAACCTGAAGAGCATCGAGGATTTTTGTTTTTATATTTTTAGAGAGAGCGCCAAATTCTTTAGAAGCACTCTTTTTAAATTCAACTTTATAAGTGGGCATAAATTAGGGACCTACTTATATTTTTTCAAAACTTCGTTGAGTGAAACAGTCTCTTCGTTCTTTCTTGCGTGATAATCCTCAATGTCTACAAGGTCCTCGAGTTGCTCAAGGATTGCATTTTCAATAAAGTTTTGAATTTTGAGCCCTTTCTTCTTGCAATAGCTTGAAAGGGCTTTTTTTAAATCTGCATCGATATTGGTAGAAATAGATGTGAGTTTTGCCATATGTATAAGTATCGGTGAAAAACCTTGTTTTTTCAAGTTTTTTCAAGATAAAAAAAGCCCTAATGAAATTAGGGCTTTAGCAAAGAAATTTTATTTACAGAATTTGTAGGTCTGTTTCCACACTTCTTGTTCTGATTTACAGGCTTCGAGCGCATAAATTTTTTCGTCTCTCACTTTGTTTTTTGAATCACTGTTAGCAACATCTGCGTTCTCAGTTTTTAATTCTGCAAGATCAACAAATGTTCCTGTGTTTTCTGTGCCTCTCGCGGTGTAACGACTTTGTTTTCCATTTGAAAAAATCATCACACGATTTTCTTTGTACCCATATTTAAATTGATAGAAGAAAGAAGCACCATTTTGTTTCACCGAGCAGACAGAAATTTCGGTGATGCAGCGACTTTCTACTTTATCTGCTAGAATGTAAGGATGTGCCTGATAACACTTTCCACATTTTTTTCCACCGTGAGCTTGAGCGCTCATCCCGATCATCATCAGTATTACTATAATTAATTTTTTCATTTTATTTCCTTTGTTAAAATTGAATTGAAAAATTGTTAGCATTATATCCTGTCCATATTACGCTCTCTCCAATTATAAATTTTGCATCTGCCGGTATAAATCTCACGTTTATATACTGGAGAGTAGAGCTGTAGGAATAAATTAATTTAAAAAAGGTAACATCCGGACATTTGTTGATTGCTTTATAAAGATCATAGGACAAGTTATCTTTGCTCCATATGGAGTATTGATCTGGGAGCAAATCATACAAATCGTATGCGCCTCTTCTAATTTTTATTCCACATTTTTTTAATCTCCCCATTTTGATGTCTTGGATAAGTGCTGTTGCCAATACATAAGACTCCAAACCAAGAATTTCTCCAATCATTGATACAAATTCTGGGTCATAACTCCACTGGGAACCGTGAACCTCTAATTGTTTTTGCATAATCATTTCTGCATTTACCAACTCAGCATATTGAATCTCTGGTTTAACTATCCAAAGAGCTTCATGAAACAGAATGGCTCCTTGTTCTGCAGGTTTTAATTCAAAAAATGGGGGTAATAAATACGTATCATCAGCAATCGTAATAGCTGCTAATCCTAAAC
>JANMFM010000363.1:0-7531 GCA_031374125.1 Bdellovibrionales bacterium | reverse complement strand
AAAAGCTCCAAAAAAATTAATTGTACCTGCTGTACTACTAGGCGGAGTTCTCTCACACACTGCTGGTGACGTAGGCTACATCATCTTGATTCCTCTTTCTGGCATGGTTTTCCATAGCGTTGGCTGGAATCCTCTTGCAGGTATTGCTTGTGCCTTTGCCGGTGTTTCTGGTGGTTTTGCTGCAAACTTATTATTAAGTACGGCAGATCCTATGCTTTCTGGTATTACACAAGAGGCTGCAAAAATCATTGACCCAAGCTATACTGTCTCACCACTTTCAAACTGGTACTTTATGGCAAGTTCGTCATTCCTGATCGTGATCATTGGAACTCTTGTAACAAATAAAATTACAATCCCTTACCTTGGAGAGTACACAGGTGATGCCGAGAAAACTCCACTTGTTAAGCTCACAACACTTGAAAAGAAAGGTCTTCTCTACGCTGGAATTGTATTTGCAATTCTAACTTCTATTCTTTTATTAGGATTGGTACCCGCAGAAGGGTTTTTAAGAGAAAAAGAAACTTTCAGTGTTCTAAACTCACCTGTTTTAAAAGGCGTTGTTGCTATCATTTTCTTTATGGGATCTCTCACGGGACTTGCTTATGGATTTGCTTCCAAAACATTCAGAAGTCAAAGTGATGTTGTAAATGCTATGCAAGAGGCAATGGCAACACTTGCTCCTTATTTGGTACTTGTTTTCTTTGCCTCGCAGTTCATTTCGTTTTTCAACTTCTCAAATATGGGAATGGTGATGGCTGTTCATGGATCTGATTACTTAAAGGATCTTGGACTTGGTTCTTTCACTTTGATGATTAGCTTTATCTTCTTCACCTGCTTGCTTGATCTTGTGATTGGCAGTGCTTCTGCCAAGTGGGCCTTGATGGCGCCGATCTTTGTTCCAATGTTTATGCTTTTAGGATTTGCACCCGAATTGACTCAAGCTTCTTATAGAGTGGCAGACTCCGTAGTGAATATTATTTCTCCACTGATGTCTTACTTTCCGCTCATCTTGGCTTTTGTGAATAAGTTCAATAAAAATGCAAAAGTAGGAACTCTTCTTGCAATGATGCTTCCCTATACTATTGCATTTGCTATTTTCTGGTCAGCGATGATTTTTGTATGGATGACGTTCGAGCTTCCGCTCGGCCCTGTTGGAAATCTCTGGTACAAGCTTCCAACTCCGTAAAATTAAATCGAAAAGGTTACAAAACCTTTTCGATGTCCTTCCCAAGATCCTCAGGCTTTGTTTGAGGAGCAAATCTTTCTACGACTTTTCCATTTTTATCTACCAGGAATTTTGTAAAGTTCCATTTGATGGCTTCTGTCCCTAGAATTCCTTTTTCTTCTTTCTTTAAATATTGGTAAAGAGGATGAGCTTCATCACCATTCACATCTACTTTTTGAAACATAGGAAAAGACACATCATAAGTTAAACTGCAAAAGTTTTTTATCTCTTCTGCATCACCGGGTTCTTGTGCGCCAAATTGATTGCATGGGAATCCCAATACTTCAAAACCCTTGTCTTTATATTTACGATAGATTTCTTCGAGACCTTTATACTGTGGTGTAAAACCGCACTTGCTTGCGACGTTCACGATGAGCAACGCTTTTCCTTGAAATTTTTCCAGAGGAACATCTTCTCCATTTAGACCTTTTGCATGAAACGAATACACAGTTTTTTGTTCTGACATAAATTCTCCATCTCAGTTCTGTTTTAGTGCCAAGGCTTTTTGACACCAAATTTTTTTGGTATCCCTTGCATTAGCAAACCTCGCAATTAATCAACACTAAGAAATAGGGTTCTTAGTTTTAACTGGAGGATATATGAAAAGAGTTTTATTAGCAATTCTTGCGGTACTTATCTCGGTTTCAGCATTTGCTGATCATGGCGATAGGGATGGTAGAGGTGATGATAGAAGAGACCGCAGAGAAGATAGACGCGACGATCGCAGAGATGTACGTGACGACAGAAGAGACGATAGACATGATAGAAGAGACGATCGTCGAGATGACAGAAGAGATCATGATCGTCCGCATCATGGCGGAGGATTCTTTCCAGGAAATCCAGGACACGGCGGAGGATTTGGGCCAGGACCAGTTCCATACTATAGAGAAAACATAATCACTTGTGAAAGCAACAGCAGCAGACCAAATATTTGCTACACAGGATTATACCAAGTGCAAAGAATCGATCTACTAAGACAACATTCGAGAGCTCCATGTATTGCGGGAGTAACTTACCAAGTGAGAGGCAACTCCGTCATGGTTGTGGGTGGTTGCAGAGCAACATTCCGCGTAGTTGGTAGATAATCTTAAAAATTTAGCCACGAACATCAGCTTGTGTTATGTTTCCATCTTGGCCTGAGGTCAGACAAAGGTAAAGATGAAGCAAACACAAGTTATTGTTGTCGGTGCAGGCTTTGCAGGCATCAACGCAGTAAAAATTCTAAAAAATCAAGACGTTCATATCACTCTCATTGACCGAAGAAATTATCATTTGTTCCAACCGCTACTGTATCAAGTGGCCACGGCAGGACTTTCTCCTGCGGACATCGCTACGCCTATTCGTTCCGTATTTTCTGATCAAAAAAATGTTACTGTATATCTAGGTAATGTTGAACGCGTCGATTTAAAAAATAAAACCATTTATGGTAGCAACAAGCCTCTCTCTTATGATTATCTCATTCTAGCTTGCGGAGCTAAGCACAGTTATTTTGGGCATAATGAATGGGAAGAATTTTCTCC
This sequence comes from Bdellovibrionales bacterium, assembly GCA_031374125.1. Lineage (GTDB taxonomy): Bacteria > Bdellovibrionota > Bdellovibrionia > Bdellovibrionales > JAEYZS01 > JAEYZS01. Next base: position 4,786 of record JANMFM010000363.1, on the reverse strand, counting down.
AGGCCTTAAAACCCTAGAGCAAGCCACCGAGATCAGAAGAAGAATTTTGCTCGCCTTTGAAGATGCAGAAAAAGAAACGGATATAGAAAAACAAAAACAACTTCTTACTTTTGTCATTGTTGGTGGCGGACCCACGGGAGTTGAACTTGCGGGAGCTATCGCTGAGATTAGCCGTTATACTTTAGAAAAAGATTTTAGAAATATTGATCCCGCAAGAACTCGCGTGATTCTTATTGAAGCCGGCAACCGCGTCTTGGCAGCATTTTCAGAAAAAATGTCGAAACACGCAGCTCGAGATTTGGAACAACTTGGTGTTCAGATATGGACATCGTCTCGCGTTTCAAAAGTGAATGCGGAGAGCGTTGAGCTTGGAAGCGAAGTGATCAGAGCAAAAACAATTCTTTGGGCTGCTGGAGTTTTGCCTTCGAGCTTAGGAAAAACCTTGGGCACTCCTCTTGATCCTCAAGGTCGCGTGATGGTGGAAAAAGATTTGTCTATACCTAATTATCCAGAAGTTTTTGTCTTAGGGGATCAGGCTCATTTTGATGAAAAAGGAAAGCCTTTACCAGGTCTTGCCCCAGTTGCCATACAACAAGGCAAACATGCAGCAAAAAATATTATAAGAAAACTACAAAATAAACCTACCGAACATTTCCGTTACTTAGATAAAGGAATTACTGCAACCATTGGCCGTAAAAAAGCAGTTCTTCAGGTGAACAATATCCAATTTGGCGGATTCTTTGCTTGGGCGGCTTGGCTCTTTATTCATATTTATTATTTAATAGGTTTCAAGAATCGCTTTATTGTTTTTTTCCAATGGGCATGGTCTTATATGACTTTAAAGCGCGGCGCCCGATTGATAGTTGATAAGGAATGGAGATCCACAAAATGAATTTCAAATGGACACAGGTTTTCAAAAGTCTCATCATTGTGTTTCTTGCTCTTTCAGTTTTAATTTTACTCACACCTTTTTTACTTCCATTAGCCCTTGGCGGAATTCTTTGTGTTGTGATTTTTCCCATGTACAAAAAAATGGTGGAGAAAAAATGGAACCCTTCTCTAGCCGCACTCACCTCACTGCTCGTTTTTTCTTTGGTGTTTGCGGTACCAACGACTCTTGTGGTTTTAAAAGGTGCGAGAGTTACAACCGAATTTGTACAAAAAACTTTAGATTCTAAAAAACCCACTCAAGATCTCAAACCTGAAGAACAAAAAAATATTCAAAAAATAGAAAACTTTGCTGAAAAAACTGCCGGAAGATTTGGAATTGATATCCCAGATCCCTCCGCCGTGTTTGATAAAATTTATAACTCTATAGGCGCATTCATTCTAACCGCACTCACCGACTTCTTTACAAAACTTCCTGATTTTGTACTGGCATTCTTTATCGCGCTACTCACAATGTACTTTGGCTTGATTGAGAATGAAAAAATTTATACCACTTTAAAAAAATACTCGTTCTTATCTCCAAAGAATGCTGAGAAACTTGTCGAAAATATTATTGTGAGCTGTAGATCCGTAATCGTTTCCAATGCTGTAACTGGCGCTATTCAATCCATTGTGGTTGCCGCCGGAGCTCATCTCACCAATACTGGAAATTTCTTTGTGGTCGGATTTATAACTTTTGTATTCTCATTCATTCCTGTTGTGGGAGCTGCTCCTGTGGCTTACGCCTTAGGTGCTTATGCTTTAGTTTCTGGTGAATCTACGGCTGGGATTATAATGATGGTTGTGGGAACTGTAGCTGGAATATCCGACAACTTCATTCGCCCGATGATGCTCAGTGGATCCGGCGAAGTCCATCCGCTGTGGAGCTTATTAGGAATTCTTGGAGGGATTATTATCTTTGGATTGCCAGGATTATTTATTGGACCTTTAATCTTGGCGGTGGCTTCAAGCTGTTTACCGATTTACGTAAAAGATTTTAGAGAAAGTTCTAAACAATTAAACGGTCAAAGCTAGAGCATGTCTTCATAGAAAGCACCAAAGGGCTTTTCGGGATGTCTAATCTGAATTTCTAAAATCCATCTCTGTGCCGATGGCTTTTTCTTAAAATCTACAAGCTGTCCTTTATGATGAAGAGCGTGCGGAAAATCGCCAATGCGATGTCCAGAAGCGCCATTCAATGTCATCACATAGCCACGCTTCTTAGTTGCTTCCTTTGCAAATTCATAAAGTTCAGCACCGGATTTCCCAGTTTCTTTCCAACATTTTTTTACTTCATGAAAAATTTCTTCTGACGCTCTGATCACATCGTGATGTTCTTGATTGCTTCCTACAGCGAAAGTTTTTCCGCAATCGCCTTCATGGCCGGAAAATACAGGACCAATGTCAATAAAGAATAAATCATTTTCCTGTAAAACCACATTAGGTTCTGAGACTTCTCTGAAGGCTTTCAAAGTATTGATTCCAAAGCGTAGCTTTGACGGATGCCACTTTTTTTCTGAACCAAATTCTTCGAATAATCCTTTAGAAATTTCTTCGATATCTTTTTCGGTTTGTCCGGGACGAACTCTTTTTGCAATGGCATTCACCAAGTCCCATGTGCGGCTACGTGCCTTCTCTATAGATTCCGAATTGAAATTTTCTCCGACTGCCTCTAACATCTTAATCTCTCAAAAAATGGCAAGTATATCCGTTTGGATTTTTTTGTAGATAATCTTGATGATACCCTTCTGCTGAATACCACTTATCAAAAGGAATAATTTCGGTAACAACCTTGGATTTCCATTTTCCAGAGGTATCGATTTTTTCTTTCACTGTCTGCGCAATCTTCTTTTGATTGTCGTCGTGATAAAAAATAGCTGAGCGATATTGAGTTCCGTGGTCATTACCCTGACCATTCACTTGTGTTGGGTCATGAAGTCTAAAAAAATACTTAAGAATTTCTTCATAACCAATTTTTGAAGGATCAAATTTAATTTGGACTGCTTCAGCGTGCCCCGTTGTTCCGGTTTTCACAAATTCGTAAGTTGGCGCATTGCCTTTACCGCCGGTGTAGCCCACTTCTGTTTCGATAACTCCATCGAGTTTACGAAGAAGTTCTTCCACTCCCCAAAAACATCCACCTGCTAAAGTTGCGATCTCTATTTTCACTGACATCTTTAATCCTTCAGGTCTTTTTTTTTACTATCTTCAGCTTTAGTGTCGTTATTGTTCGTAGCTTTCTGAAGCTTCCGCACAATTTTCTTCCCCGCAACCTTCACTTCATCTACAGCTTCCTGAGCAGAACGATCAATCCTTTTAACCGCCGACTCTTCCGCCACCGCAAAATTTAAGGTAAACACAGATAAAAATAAAGCGAATATGAGTTTCATAAATACCCCTTTAAAAGACAATCGTTCTTTGCACACTAATAATCTAACAAAAAATAGTCAATTTCTAATATATTTATGACCATAACTTATATTGTTAAGGAGTTGGTTGTCTCGACCGTTGAGAAGTTTTATTTTTTTCAGCTAAGTCTTTACTTGCTTTTATCAAAGCGGCTTTAACTTTGGGGTCACTATTTTGAAAAGCTCTATATGTATTTTTATTAGCATCCTGCAGCTCTTCAGGAGAAATCTTAATAGTATGGCCTTTTTTAAGGCCAATATTCGTAAACTTAGACTCACTTGGATTTTCATTATTTGCCAATAAATTTATTGAGTAGAATATTATTATCATAGATAAAAGTTTCATAAGAATTATTCTAGTGCTCGCCTTTAATCTGTCAAGATAACTAATACTCTTGATCCTATAATTAGCTCAGAGACTTCTTGATTACGTGTAGCTTTATTACGTCAATAAATTAGCTCCTAATTGCGACGCGATAGAAGCTTTGCGTTGAAAAGAGGGATCTTTCTTCTTAATTACCATATCGCACATAAGCTCTAATAATTTATTTAAATCTCCGTCTGGGTTTTGATGAGACAGTAAGTTCTTCACATGATCTATCTTCTCTTTAAGATCATTTTTTATGGTCAACTTAAGCTCCGTATATTCAGCGGTTAATACTCTTTCTTTAGATCTAGTAATGATAGGCTCTGGAGAAATCTTTATTAGCTCTAAATCACATTCTCTCGCTGATTTATTTTCAATTTTTTCAATCAATTCTTTCTTCTCAAAAGAATTTAAAGGTTTTTCAGTTTTCTTAGCTTGTTTAATGAATGTTTGAATCTTTGCTGCATTTGAAAGACTCAGAGAGCCTTCTTTGATTTTATTTTCCACTTCAGGAAAATCTCTAATTAACGCCATCGCGGAAATTCTTCTGTAAGCTTGAGATTCAGAGTACTTTAGCTCTCTTAAACAATATTCAAAGAGACTAGAAAAACCCATTTCTAAATGGAGTTTCCTGATTTCGATCTCTCTTAAGTGGTGAAGAACTTCTGTCGTTATTTTTCTTTCTTCAGCAGAAAGTTTTTTAACGTTTTCCAGCAAGCCTTGATTTGAAAAATATTTTAAGTTCATGCGCATCTCCTTTGAATAAGGAGAGCTTACCATATGTTTTAAAACTTAAAGATTTGAGAGATTTAAAAATTGAAATGCACATTTATAAAACGATATTAAATGTACATAAAGGCTTTCTATTAACAGCAACGAAGATAAAATAAAGAACAAAAGAAATTCTAAAAAGAATCAAACATAATTCATTTAATCCATCAAAGAATGCGCACTCCAACTTTATTCTGAAAAAATATTTTAAAATAACGCAATTGCGACACATAAAAGTGCAGGCCACTTTTTGGGTATTGACTCAATATATTTATGGCCACTTCTTGTAGAAGTTGAGAAAGGGCTTACTTAC
>JANMFM010000142.1:0-6417 GCA_031374125.1 Bdellovibrionales bacterium | reverse complement strand
AAGCGGTGGACAGCCATCATTTGAAAATGTAGCCGTTGGCGCAAGCGTAGGACTTGCGCTTGGCCTTATCACTTCCTACTTCGTACACAAATCAGTCGCTGAAGATCGAGAAGAAGATTCTCGGAAAACCGAAATTTATTATATTGGCGGTACTATTTAAATCTTCGCAGCAAAAAAAATCCACGAGTTCGTCTTCAGCGAACTCGCAGTGGTTTTAAGTCTCAGAAGGAAGCAGATAAGGAAGAGCGATTTCATTTTGTGCAAATGTCATCAGAGATCGCAAGCCTCGAGGCTCAAGGTTGTTCTTGGGAAAGTGTGATTCAAAGATGGTCAGATTTCAATGAACTCTATGGATCTCACCGATACACGAAGCAAACTGTTTGGGATTACGCAAAACTTGCTCGCAAGTGGACTCAAAGTTGGCTTAAGCGGCCAGCTTCAGAGATTACTCGCGGTGAAGGTCGCTTGTTGCTGAATCAAGCTACGGATTTGGATTATACGTCTTCTTATCAGAAGAAGCTAAAAAGCGTTATCAACCTGATTTATCTCTGGGGTATTGATGAAAGACTCATTGTTGGTCCTCATCATAGTCCAGTGTTTGGGCTTGATACGAAAAAGAAGGAGCCAGAAAAATTGCCTGAGATTCTAACTCATGAGCAGATTAGACAGCTCCTTCGAGAAGCGAGGAATAGACATCACCCGTGGTATCCGATTTGGGCAGTCACAGTTTTAACTGGCTGTCGCAACGGCGAAGTGTTTGGGTTACGGCATGAGGATATTGGATGGTTTCTTTAGAAGAAGCTAGTCGACAAAAAACTCTGCCACCGCATGAAAGAAGTTTTGGTTTGATCCGTTTAACGAGATCATGGAATAAGCGACTTAAAAAGTACGGCCCGCTAAAGGCAAGGTACTGGCGCAATGTTCCTGTATCGAGTGAGCTTTACATGATCTTAACGGAGTTAAAGCAAAAAAACTTTGGCTCTGATGAACATGGAAAGTTTCTTCTTCCGCATCATTCGGCGTGGAAGGAAGGCGATCAAGCAAAAGTTCTTCGTATGTTTTGTCGCGAAATCGGCATCCCATCTGTGCGCTTTCATACGTTGAGGGCGTGCTTTGCAACTCATCTTATTACTCGAGGGGTTCCTTCAACAACAGTGATGAAAATCTGTGGTTGGAAGGATCTTAAAACGGCTGAACGATATATTCGATTGGCTGGGGTTGGTGAGAGAGGCGCAACGGAAGGACTTGATTTCATCCCGAACGATCAAGGAATCATGGAGAAAGTTGTCAGTCTTTATCATTATCGCGAGGCCAATGGTAATAATCCGGTACTGTAGTTCTAAGGCTTGCTTAGAAAGCCCTGTTTGTACGATAAATTGTCGGCATTACAGGGCTTTCGGATTGAAACCTCCATTCAAATCGTTTTTTAAACTTCGCTTGAAGTTAATTTTAGGTTCTACGGTTCTTCTTGTTGAAGTTCCATTCTAATTTTGATCTAAGGAATTTCCCAATGTTGCAGCAGATCGCTGTCTCATACTTTCGCAAATATCCAGAGTTCTTTAACGATCTTCATGAATCACAAAACGCCAATGCACAAAAGTTTAGACGGGATTTTGGCATTTAGTTTAGAGATGGCTTCAACTCCTGAACTCTTACATATTCGAATTCTTAATCCCAAAGATTCTTAATAAATTGAACTTTAAAACTCAAAGCAAATAACAAACAGAAACATTTATCATTGTTGGGAGCACGGATGAGCTTCTGTGGTTTTTAAGATTCGATTTCCGAACTTAAGATCCGATATTCGGATAATAGTGTAATAATATCAGATAGATAGACGGATGCAAAGGTGTATGTTACAATTAAACAAAAGCGAAGGAGGCTTTTATGACAGAAAAGAAAAAAGTAAATCTTCCCCAAAAAGGAGCGTGGAGAAAACTTGCTGAACGCTTGAAAGAAATCGGCAGCCGAAAGCCACCTAAAGATTTAATGGATATTTTGAATCAAACTGATGTTCAAAAATCTGAAGACAAAAAAATTGCCGTATCTATCAATCCACAGAACGAATTGGATATGTAATGATAGTTTTGAAATCAACGAATGATCTCATCAGTTATTTAGCAAATATAGATAATGTAAAAGGATACGTCGCAGATACGGGATTCCTATATGCTCTATCTTTTGACGACGATAGACTTCATATATCTGCCCACGATGTTTTAGAAACCTTATCGGATCTGGATATACCACTCTATGCCAATGTCATCAGTCGAATGGAGTTCATAGATTTAATTTTTCGTAAACTTGTAACCAATGGTATTATTCAAGTTTATGATAATATGACCTCAAATACAAATCACAAGAACTTGTGGAATCTTTTTAAGAACGTCCGTGATCAAAATACAGCAAGTAAAAGCACTTCCTACAAAGTGGATGAAAGCCGTCTCAAAAAAATTCGATTTGAGTTAGAGCAGGCAAATAGTTCTTTGAGTTGGAAAAGATTTTGTGAAACCTATATGGAAGACAAGCTCTATAACGAATGGGTTTTTATCGAAGAACAGCTTGGTTTGAATTTTATTGAGATCATGGAAGGCAATATCTCCAATGAGTTCAATGAGCCACTTTATTGGTCTGACATGGTAAAGGTTATGGGTAAACATGGGCTCCGAGGCCCTGATGCTATGATAGCAAATATTTTTGCAAAGAGTAAGTTCCCTCTTCTCATTACAACTGACTCAGATTTTGAAAAGTGTTTTTCTGATCCTTTGGATGATATAGCTAACAAAGCTATTTATATTCTTTAATTCCATATTGTGGCTTTGTGTTTAACCCCCAGACAAATTAAGGTCTCACTCAAGAATCACATATTTCAAAAAACCAATTGCAAATGCCAGTATCCCGGTTGCAATCAGAATCATTCACAGTATCTTTACGTGCCGAAGCGCCAGCCTATGGATAGGCCCAAAGACATTTGGTCGTCGAATTGGCTGCTCAGATATTTTTTAATTCTCAAATCGTAGGAGACGGGGCGTTCGAAAAGGGTCGATTCGTATTGGATACCTAGGATAGCAGAATATATTGAATCGAATTCTGACTTATCAAAATTTGTCGTGCTTGAAGTTAACCTTTGCCTCACTCTCCATGGATACATAGAGCCTAAACTTGCAGAGGCCCAGAAATCTCCGGCAATGTGTCTCCTATAACCCAGGTCAAAAGAAATGGCTTCTAATGTGTATTTATCTACATACAATTCTGTTTCTTTACGGAAATTGTGTATTCCTAGTGTAACCTCTGCGAGCAAACTACTTTTGGAATTGAGATCTCCCAAGGCTTGTGCGAGCACAGCAAAGCTTTGACTTCGATCCAACTTAGAATGACTATCGTTGTTATGAAATAAGTTCTCTTGGAAATTGGCGTTGGCGAGAAATCCTGCAAGATAGGTGATTCGGCCGTCCTCAGGAGTGTAAGAAGCAATAACCTTATCCATGGGATAAAAACTTAAAAGTGTTATTATGAGTGTAGACTTAAAATTTAGCTTAAAATTTTTGAATAACTTCATAGTTCGCTTTATCTGTACATTCGTGTTCATTGTTTATGTGCCTTCAGTACTATATGCACAAAGTGAATCAGTGGCGCAACCAAATAAGGACAAGCCAACAAAAGTTGACAAAGATGATGAAGGTGCAAACCCATCACCATTTACAAGAGAGCTAATTCGAGCCAATAAAGCTGCTTCAGAAGAAATCGATAAGGCCGCTGATATTATTGACAAGAATGTTTCTCCTAAAATGGCCGGCGTGGTTGGAAAAAACGAAACCCAAGTCTATGTCCTCTTAGGAGGAGATTTTGCAGATAACGGCGATATTGAATCCAACTTTCGCTATGGCGTTCAGTTGCATTTACCTCGCTTTGAAAGATACTGGAAGGTCAAATTTGCCAACCAAGATGAAAAAAGAGATCGTGGTCAGAGCTCGGTGACAAGGCAACAGAGAACTAGAAATACAAACGATGATGTTTTCTTGGGCGTGAGCTTTATGAAAAATTGGGATCGTGTTGAAGTCCAATATAAACCTCAAATTGCAATCAATGATGGGGTAGGGCTAGATCATTCAATCGAGGCCGATACAGAGTATGAATTTGGAAGATTTAATTTTGAGCCCAGCCTCGAATTCTTTGCCAATCACGATGATGGTGCGGGCTCCTCGATTTCATTGAAGTTTGTCTATTGGTTGTATAAAAAAATGATTTCATTTGAGCAGGGGAACGACGCCAGATTTCTTTATCTACGAAATATTTTAGCAGAAAACCATTTTGCAGGATTTGCTTATACTCCTAACGATAGATTTAGTGTCTCCACTCATTATTTTAGAAGCTTTGGTAACGACATTGCTGGTTACATGCTTTCGGCCTACGGCGGATACATTACTGTCAATTCCGTGATTTATAAAAAAATTCTTTCTATGGAAGTTAAGCCTTACGTTGTTTTTGAACGAGAAGAAAATTTTAAGCAAATCAACGGTGCCTTGATTAACTTTCGCTTAAATTTTTAATGGTTCTAAGGTAGATCTCAGTTTGTATTGAACAAAACAATGACTCATAAACCGAAAGTCATTTGCAGACTAAAAAATAAACCTTGAATACTATTATTGTTAGAAGACATCACAGAATATCTACTTGCGGCCTTGAAGAGTTTGTTAAACATTTTGAAATCGTATTCCGCCCCAAAACCTAAACCTGAGATGGAATAAACTGACTTGGACCCATTTAAGAAAACTTGATCGATGCCAAGCCCTACCTTCAAAGAATTCTTTTTATTAGTGCTTTCCATGACGATTGGTGCTCCATCGAGAGATATAATTTTATTAAAGCTACAGCAATCTCCCGTCAATGTGTAATAAAAGTATCCACCAAGAGTCGTAAAGCTAGAAGATGTACTGGCATTCACTGCTGAGGTGATAAACATCTCGATACTGTAGTTATTAGAAAAGTAGTGAGTGAAATCAACGCGGATGGCGCTTCCGGTGATGGACCCACTCCCCAGACTGAACTGTGCGTATTCTAAACCTGCAGACAAGTAGTTCTTGGTCTCTTTGATTTCTGTAACGATATCGACGGCAAACGCCGGTGATGCAAAGAGTAATAGAATGACAGCAAGACTAAGCAGCTTCACTTTTTAATCCTTCATCGACTAGGAGTTGGTAGACGTCATTGTAGCGATTGGGATTGGATTTTTCTTTGTAAACCAACAGTAGTTTTAATTTTTTTTCTGGTAAGTGAGCTTCTAATGCTTTTAAAATTTCTTCCGGCCCAATCCACGCGGCGGCAAGAGATCTTGTGTCGAATTGTGAAAGTACAGATTTTATTTCTTCTGGCGACTTGAGAGCTAACCAGGCTAGAGTCTTTACGTGTTTACGTAAATTGTCAGGAACCATTTGCGGGTTATTGAATATTGCTGCTTCATCAGTCAATGACAATTCCCCCCAAGTCGGAGTGGCGCTGAAAGTTCTTAGAGCGCTCTTGGTTTTTGCGGTGAATCCAGATACAGACGGCTTTGCTTGGATTGCTTTTAATTTTTCATCAAAACCCAGCTTCATGTTCTCTTTTCTCATCGGACTGATGGCATGCCATAATCCGATGTCTTTTTTTACTGATTCACTAAGATCTTTTTGTGAAATTTGCGCAAGAGAACAAGGTTCCATATAATAAGGATGTTCATGATAGGACATAGGCCTTGCTGCTGTTGTGACAAAGAAAAGAGAGTATTCCTTCAAGAAGGGGAGTTCTGATGTGATCTCTTTCTTTTGCTCGGTAGAGATGTTTTTCCATAACCAATTCGCATAGCCGTCCTGCTCGGTCCAATAGCAATCTGCAAAAATTTCTTTTAAAGAATTTGTGCTGAGCGTATCCAATATAGAATCTTGATTCTTTGATGAAGACGTCACAAAATTTTGATTTTGCGGCATCGAAGGAGTAAATGCAGGAGATGTTCTTGGAGTAGCTTTGTTTCCACTTCCTTCCGCAAGTGCACCGGCTAAAACTTTGATTTGTTCTTTTAATTCGGATGATCTTTTCTTGCTGAAAGAATTTGATAAATAGAATGTACAACCAAACCCTAAAGCAAAGATTGCAAAAATAAGTTTTGCGAATGTCCAAATCGTTTTGTCTGCGACTTCGAATAAATCTTTCACTTCAATAGATTTAGAAAGTTTGACGAGTTTTTGATCTACTTTGCTAAAATGGATGAATACATTTTTCTTATTCTCCACAGGAACCGCTTTATAAAGTGCATCTTGCGCGCCTGGTGGGATTGCCTCTAAAGAGCTATAAATGTCCACATTGATTTTTTTAATGTCATTCAATTGAATTTTTTCTGGTGAAATTTTTTCTCCGTCAGAAAAATTTGTTCCAGGAAGAATT
>JANMFM010000284.1:0-4357 GCA_031374125.1 Bdellovibrionales bacterium | reverse complement strand
ATTTTTATAGGAAAAAGAATTAGTAACAAGCTAAGGAATGCCATCGAAGGCCTTCTTTTCTTGGTAAATGCCGTAGATATTTAAAGCCACCGCCATTATCCACATGTAAGAAATCGAAATTTGAACTTTATCTAAACTCTCTAGCTCTGGTCCAACAGTAGAGCAAATAAATAAAAACCCTTTCCATAGTGGATCCACTAGCAAATAAAAATAGGGAACGATGTAAGACAAAAAACTTAAAGGAAAAAACAGAAAGCCAATGAGCGGAGCCAAAGCCATATTGGTAATAAAGCTTAGAGGGTTAGGCGCAGAGAGTGGGAGTAAAAATGGTAGAATCAAAAAATAAATCCAAATATTTTTTGCAATGAGATTTTGCTTTCCAGTCAGACTTAATGTTACGGAAGCCACATAGCTTAAGAGTAAAGAATAGGATTTTTTCCATGGGTCAAAGAGAGCTAAGGAAATCAATACCGAGACAAAAACCACTTCGTTTTGATTCCAAAATAATTTTTTATTTTTCTGGTAAGAGTCGATGCCAATACTCAAGAGTGCTCTCACCACTGGCGGCTCTGCTCCTGTTGCTAGGGCATAAGTGGCCAAAATGGGTAAGGTGATAAACTTAAATTGATTTAAGCGAGGCGAAGAAAAAAATTTTTCCACAAGAAGGCTTAAGAAGATTAAGTGAGATCCGGAAACAATAATCACATGGTAAATCCCCAAGTTTTTTAAGTTCTGGGAAAACTCAGAGGATTGAAGTTTTTTTCCACATACCAGGGCTGCGTAAATTTCTTTGTAAAAACTATCTGGCGTAAATTTTAAGCATTGAGACTGAAGAGAATTCGTAATGTCCGAAATGCCTACAAAAAGGTCAAATTCGGAAATTCCAATAATCAGAGTCAATATAATAGCTATGAACCACATGAATCTTATATAATGCAAATTCGGATCAGAAAGAGCTGTATAGTTACGCAAAGTTCCAAACAGATGTTGTTAAGATCGAATTTAAGAAACAGTTTTATTATGTTAGGGTTTTGTCAAATATGTATATAAATATAGTTATATCATGCATTTAGATGTGTTTATTTTTTAAGCAAAGTGCTGAAACCCCTGTAAAACAGTAGGTCTAAGGTCTGGGTTTTGTAATGATCCACATTTTTTGTGGAAAAGTCCCTGAAGAATTCTTTAGTAGGAAGTGTGATGCATTAAAACCAAAAATTGTATTTGAAATCTGTAATATTTAGTCATTCGTGATGGTTTTTTGCAACACTGGACGAATAGCCTGAAGAATGCAAATTGTCCTCAAAATTTGGGTCTTTAACGTGCTAAAATTTGAGAGTGAACGAAAATCCAAATCCTAGGGAAGGGATAAGGCTTAATGAAATATGTTATCACGCTTATATTTGTTGTTTTAAGTACGCTCGCTATCGTGGGTTGTGCTCACACTCCGACAGGCAAAGCTACTCCAAAGCAAACCAGCACGAAAAGACCAAGTGCGCTAAAAAAAGATGTACCAGTTATTATTGCAAAAAAGAGCGAAGAAGATGGTGAAGGGTACACAAAAAAACTCATCGAAAAACTAGAAAAAGAAAAATCAGAGCTCGAAGTTCAAAACTCAATGCTTATGCAAGCATTGAACGAAAGAAAAAAAGTAATCCACAAGCTTCCAAAAGGTGAGGTGGTACAGCAATTTCCAGAGTTTGAGGAATTGATCTTTGATCAAGCTAAAACGGCGTATAGAGAAAAAGACGAAGAGAGGCTGCAAGAAGCTATTCGTATTATGAGAGCCAACCAGCCTAACTCTCAGACCATTGAGAGTATGTTCTTCTGGCTTGCGCAGCTTCAAGAGAATAAAAGTTTAAATAGCCAAGCACTTGTTACATACGACGAATTTATAAAAATTTTTCCGAATAGCGAATACGCTCCACAGGCTCTATTTCTCAAGGGAAAACTCTATGAGAAATTAAACTTAAAACCCCAAGCTATGAAAATCTACTCAGACATCCGAAAAAACTACCCTCACTCGAGAGAGAAGCACTTTGCGGAAGCAAAGCTAGAAACTAGAGCGGAAGCAAAGCTAGAAACTACAAAGCCACAAACTAAAAGGAAATAACCGTGAAGCGCATCTTAGTGAATACATCGTGGGTAATTTTATTACTTTTTATTGCTCCCGCTTCAGCTCAAGATGAACTTTCGAGCGAAATCGATAAGCTTGAAAGTGGTCAATTGGAAAGTGAGTCTCCTGTTGCCGAAGATCCATCGCAATCTGCAGAAGATATTGAAAGTGAGCTCAACGAAGAGTTTGGTATTTCAAATCAGAAGAAAGCAACAAAAGCTGCACCAGAACCTGTAGAGGCTCCCGAGGAATTGCCGAATGAGATTGCAGGTCCCCAAGAGGAAGTTTCTCCTCTCGTGGAAGAAACAAAGAGCCCCGAAGAGCTGAATGAAGAATTAACATTGGAAGAAACTGTTCCAATGGATACCGAAAAGAAAGCTCAAGATTTCAAACCTATCAATCCTCCTCCAGCAAAAAACTTAGAGGAAACTCCAGTAGTAGAAGAAGAAAAGCCTGCGCCATATATAGAGCCAGCACAATCTGAACCTGCTTATGCAGAAAGTATTCCTGATGATTTCGAAGAAAGAATGCACCGTATTTACAGTCAGTTTTATACGGAGGCGACATCTGATTCAGCATGGACACAAATCGCAGGCGAAAAAATTAAAGAAACATATACAGTGCAGCCCGGGGACACTCTTTGGGATATCAGTGTGACGTTCTTTGGTAATGGACATTATTGGCCGAAGGTTTGGCAGATGAATGATAGCATCACCAATCCGCATTTGGTTTCTACGGGATATGTTTTAAAGTTTGTTCCTGGGCAAATAGATACAGCTCCGCAGTTGAGAATCACAGAAAATGGCGAGACCCAGCTTGTTCCAGGAACGACAGAACTTTCTACAAAAATTGAAGATCCTTCAATTGCTGCGGATAGAGGAGAGCCAACACCGATCATTCCTCCACCAGAAAGAAAATATGCTCCTGTTCTCTCAACACTTCCGCCAAGTTTACCCTACATCATGGGACCCAAATCAGAAGGCTTTGATAAAGATGGTTTTGATATTCAAAATAAACGACCAGCCATTCTACCTGCAAAAGTTTATTTGACTTCGTATCTTTCAGAGGAAAAACCAATCAACGTTGGTAAAATCATAGAGATGAATGAAGAAGATGACGAAACGGCAACTCTTTATGAAACTGTATTTATCCAAATGACAAATGGTGCACAGATTGGCGAAAAACTATCAGTGCATAGCCTAGGTCCTCGCATTAAAGACACAGCGGGCAGAGGGATGGGATATGCCGTGATTCAAGAAGGTGAAGTTCAGATTCAAGAGCTTGTGAATCAAAAAGAAGACGTTTATAAAGCGCTTGTTATTCGGAGTATAGGCAATGCAAAAATAGGAAGCTTTGTTGCAAGAAGTCCTTTGGCAGTTGGAAATATCAATGCAGAAAAACCATCACCAACGATCAATGCAGAGGTCGTAGGAAGCACATTTGATGGAGAAAGAAAGATACTAGGATTTCAAGATCTTGTTTATTTAAATAAAGGTTCAAATGAAGGTCTTAAAGAAGGACAGGTCTTTACAGTTCTAAAAAGTGTTAGAGATAGAAAAAAATCCAGCCTGGTTGAAGATTTAAAAGAACAGATAGCAAAAATCAAAGTCATTAAGACAACAAGCGAAAGGGCCACCGCAATTGTCCTAAACTCTTCTCAGTTTGTCAGACCTGGAGATTTTATAGGCTCTCAGGCAAAGCTCCCAAAGCCTGAAGAGCTAAAGACTGCGGAAGACCAAGATTCTGCTGGTGATGAGGCTATTCCGGACAAAGATACAGATTACGAACAAGAATCGGAATCAGATGAGCTAGAATTGGAATAGGGTTTTCACGATATTTGCAGCTCTATCGTCATAGAGGTGGTGAAAGTATGAAACCCGTTGAATTTTTATCTATCCTGAGCACACAAGTCTCAGGGCTTAACTTAAAAAGTTTTAAGAAACTACATAACTTGATCGATATTTATGATCTTAAGAAAGATCCTCAAATGATTTTCGGTGACCGGTTGCCTGAAAAGTTGTCCGAAAACTGGTTCGATAATGTTTTGCATGAGTATGATTTCTTTCAAAAAAATAATATTCATCATATTTACCCCGATCATCCGCTTTATCCAAAGGATTTTCAGACTTTAGAAAAACCTCCGTTATTTCTTTCAATGCAAGGAGATCTCTCTTGTCTCAATCTAGATAAAATTTCTGTGGTAGGAAGTCGCTATCCAACGTCTGCCGTTTTGGAATGGATGGA
>JANMFM010000260.1:0-8520 GCA_031374125.1 Bdellovibrionales bacterium | reverse complement strand
TTAAGTTCGATTGTAATACCTTCCTTAGAAAACTTAACAGCATTTGAAATTAAATTATCTATAGCTTGGCGCAAACGCAACGGATCAAAAATTAACACCTCAGGTATTTCTTTTGATATATTTTCATTAAAATGTATGTGTTTATGTGATGCCATAATCTTGGCATTGTGAGCAACATCACTGAAGAAATTGCGTACATTCACTTCGGAAAAATTATATTTAAATTGGTCATTATAAATACCCGAATCGCCGAGGTCGTTTACCAGCTCTAACATTGAATCACAATTTCTTCGAAGCACCGAAAAAATTTCTTTATCTTTATCTTCAAGTTGAGAAAACCATTCCTCTTCATATATAAGATCAAGAAATCCGCTCATGACCCCAATGGGTGATCTTAAATCATGAGTTATCATAGAATATAATTTTTTCTTATATTGATTCTCATCATAAAATTTTTGTAGGCGACCTTGCTCAACTACTAGCGCTAGGCTTTTTATTAATTCTTTAATTTTTTCTACATGCTGGGCTGTATATGTGCCAGGTTTTCCGCTAGAAAAGAAAACTACCCCGACCGCTTTACCGCGTGAAATCAGAGGGCAAGTTAAACTCGACATAATTCCTTCCGACAAAGCTAACTTTGTCGAGGGTGATTTTGGATGTTCTTCAGAATATTGCCTGAGATCCTTAATAATTCGAGTTTCTTTGGATTCGATAACATGCTGTAAGCTGCTTCCTTTTATTGAAGCTGAATAACCTACATTAATATAATTTACTGGGAATTTGGATCTTAACCAATGAGTAGTTAATATCTCGCCAGACAGCAGAGCAATTGAAATGCGGTCACACGGAATATAAGCTTGCAAGGAATCAAAAACATAATCGAGTACTTGTCTATAGTGTAGTCCATTAATAATTTTTTGATTTATTGCAGTCAATTCAGAGATTAAACCTTTACTACTATTTGTCATGCTATTCCAATTTTCTGTTAAAATTTAATGAAACCTTTTATTTAAAAGCTCTTTCATCGCATTCAATGCATCTACCCAGGTAAAAATGCCGACTAACTTATTGGCATCGGCTACCAATACGCATCCGTATTTATGGCTAGCCATCATTTCAACGACTTCATCCAATCTTGCGTTAGGGTTTGTAATATAAGGATCAGGCGTATAGGCTTCTTCCACAGTAACTTTTGAGGGATCGACATCCTTAAAGCTTTCAACAATCTTAATGTCTCTTTGCGATAGGATACCTACAAGCTTGCCGCCATTCAATACTGGTAAGTGACGAATCTTTAATTCATTCATTACTTTTTCAGCTTTACTTAAGGTTTGATCAAATCCAATAGTTTTTGGAACCATAGTCATATATTTTTTGATATCTGGCATTGCTTTCATAAATTCCTCTCGTTTGTTATTTACGGCCATATATAGCAAAAGAGATACCAGCTTTCAGTTCCTCTATATTTGTTGATTTCGTAAAATTGAGCTAATTTGTCTCAAACTACAAATGTCCAGCGAGACAAATTAGCTCACGCTATTTATTTTTAAATAAGATGTTTGTATGATTGTCGCATAAAGAAAGCGAGGTACCCATGAAGCATTCTAATTTATTAATAACAGATAATATTGATTCAAATAATAAGACGGATATTAATCGTTCAAAACTTATACGCCAGGTGGGCGCAAACCTAGCAAAAAAATTGAAGACCAAGACAGATCTCCTATTCGTTGAAGATCTCAATGATATGGTCTATCTTGATTACGCCAAAGAAGTTCAGGAGAAACATCTTTCTGAGCTTCAAAAAATAAAAAATTCTTCTCCTAATTTATCTACTCATTTTAAAGCTGGATCACCCTCTCAGGAAATCATTAAATATATAAATAAAAATTCTCCTGAACTTGTAGTTATGGGCACCCATGGAAGGAAAGGATTAGAGAAACTCTTTATGGGAAGCGTTGCAGAAGAAGTCTTAAGAAATTCAAAAAAACCTGTAATGGTTTTAGGTCCGAAAACCATTGATAGAGATTTAAATCTAAATAAAAAAATAAAAATTTTATTAGCAACAGATTTGACAGGCACTAGCAGTAAAGCAGAAAAATATGCCCTCAGTTTAGCAAAAAAACTAAAAGGTGAAGTAACAATATTATATTCTGAATGGGAACAAATTAAGCATCTACAAGAAACAATGGTATCTACGGGATTACCTATTCTGATGTTGGATGATCCTACGGACGGAATGAAGAAATATTATAATAAGGAAATGAAGACGAAAAAGAAATTATATGAGAAAAATAAAATTTCATGTGACTATATAATTTCATCAAGTTGTGTGCCATTAGATCAGCTTATTACAAAGAAAGCTTCTAAAGGCTATTCAATGATTGTGATGGGTACTCAAAATAGAAATAAACTTATAAAGGCATTTTTAGGGAGCAATGCGCGAAAAGTGATTGTGAACTCTACGATTCCAGTAGTTATAGTTCATTCATAATTGGTTAAGCTTACTTTTTAGGAAAAGTAAGCTTAAAGCATGTATGGGGGGAGGATAAATCCAAAATTAAATCTCCTCCATGTTTTATCAAAATGCTCTTAGAAACGCTCAAGCCTAAACCTGTTCCGTAGCGGACCCTCTTGGTCGAAAAGAAGGGTTGAAATAAATTTTTAACAATGTTTTCTGGAATCCCATCGCCAGAATCGGTTACGGCAATCTCTAAAGTCGCAGGAGTATTGGTGACATCAATTTTTATCCATTTTTTTTCTAAATTTTCAACGGCATCGTAAGCATTATTAAGAAGGTTTACTAAAACTTGTACAATTTGATAGGAGATACAATGCAAAAATAAGCTTTGATCTGAGTTTTGAACAGTCAATTGAATACCATTATTTTTAAATCTTTCTGAGCATAAATCTAAGGTATCACTAATTATTTCACTGACTTTAACACGCGCAAAATCTTCGCTTTCACCATGATAAGAGAGAAGCTTCATAGATTTGACTATTTTTTCAATTCGCTGACCTGTTTTTTCTATGGCCTCTATATTTTTAGTGATCACTTCACGGTTTAGTTCACTCTCGGATACGTTTTTTTTAAGCATTTCACATCTGCCTAAAATAACTCCCAATGGATTATTGATTTCATGAGTAATTGCAGCAGCCATTTCACCAATGGCTGAAAGACGTGATGATGAAATCATCTGTGTCTGCTGTTCAACTATAGTTTTTTGTAATTGTTTTAATTCCGTAATATCTTGCCGAATTGCTACAAATTGATAGGGTTTATCATCCTCTAGAAATGGTACAATTGTTGTGTAAACCCAATACAGAGATCCATCCTTACGACGATTACAAACCTCGCCTCTCCATATGTTTCCAGAACTGATTGTAGACCATAAGTTTTTAAAAAATGACTTTTCATGAGTTTTAGAATTGATAATACGATGGTCTTGGCCCACCAATTCTTCTTTAGAATACCCAGAAATTTCACAGAACTTGTCATTCACACTTAAAATTTTGCCTTTAGTATCAGTTATGGCCACTATGGCAGTACGATCTAAGGCATATTTTTGGTCACCCAATTCTTTTAAAATATGTTTATAATCTTTTAACTCAGTATGTTCCATGCACCTATCTAAGGAGACATAATGTCTCGAATATATTATTTTTATTCATGATACAAAAAATCTGTGATTAAATGTAACACATAATGAATACAAATAAAAATACCAAAGGTTTTATAGCAATAATAGATGACGATCCAGAAGTTCGGTCGATGCTAGTGGACCATTTACAATTGGAAGGATATCAGGTTCAACCCTTTGAAGATGGGCAGAAAGCTATGAAATTTTTGCTTTCTCACTCTAATGAAGCTCAAGCTATTGAACTTGTATTAACTGATTTAAGAATGCCAGAGGTGGATGGCTTAAGTGTATTGAGACAGTACCATCCCTTCAATCCAAACGTACCTATTATAATAATGACGGCGCATGCTTCTGTTGAGTCTGCTATTGAAGGGCTTAGAAAAGGAGCTTTTGATTATATAATTAAACCATTTAAATTGAGTGAAATTTCTTTGGTGGTAGAAAGAGCTTTAAAGTTTGGAAGGCTTCAGCGTCAAAATAAATCCCTTATCAAGGAAGTTAAAAAAACTTGGAAATTTGAGGAAATTATCGGTAAGAGCTCTGCCATGAAAAATATTTTTGCTCAGATCGAAAAAATAGCTCCTACGCAATCAAATGTTTTGATTCTAGGTGAGAGTGGCACAGGTAAGGAACTGATTGCTCGCGCAATTCATAATAAAAGTGAACGTTCTGAAAAACCTTTTGTGGCTATTAATTGTTCGGCTATTCCTGGCGATTTACTTGAAAGCGAACTCTTTGGTCATGCAAAGGGTGCCTTTACTGGTGCCAGTAGTGAAAAAAAAGGACTTTTCGAGGAGGCTAGTGGAGGAACTCTTTTTTTAGATGAAATTGGTGATATGGATTTAGCCCTGCAATCCAAGTTACTAAGAGTGCTTCAGGAAAGACAGATACGTGCCGTAGGATCCAACAAGCATAAAGATATTGATATTAGGATACTTGCGGCAACTCATAGAAATTTGAAAAAAGCTATACTTGATGGCAACTTTAGAGAGGATCTCTATTATAGGTTGGCAGTTCTGCCGATTGTCCTTTTGCCTCTGAGACAACGAATTGATGACATTCCTATTCTTGCCCAACATTTTTTACAGAAATATTCAGCTATTAATAATAGCCGAATACTTGGGTTTAGCGAGGAAGCACTTAAAAAACTTATGTCTATGGACTGGCCTGGTAATATCCGAGAGCTAGAAAACTTAATTGAGAGAATTGTGATACTCATGCCTCATCCTATAATTCAAGGCGAGGACATCCCTCTATCAGATAATAGCTCTGAAGACTTTTTAGGAAAAAATATTCAAGATGATCCTTCGCTAGAAGATTTAGAAAAACGATACATAAAATATATTTTAGAAAAAACTGGTGGTAAAAAAGAAAAAGCAGCGCAGCTACTTGGAGTAAACAGAAGAACACTGTACCGCAAAGAGAGAGATTATGGTTTTGTAGTGGATGATGGCAGCGAAGATGATATTGACTAGTCAGGCTTTCTAAGTTGTCCCAATTGTTTTTGTAATGAATCCACTAAGCTTTTTAAATTTTCACTACTTTGCAATTCACTTTTACTGATTTTCTTCAGAACTTTATCAATAGATTGCAGTTCATCTTCTAAATCTAAAATTTCTCTAGAAATCAGCGCCTCTGCAAATAAGGCAGTATAAGACCAAAAAATAGCTATCCCTATTATCATCAAAAAAATACCAACGATTTTTCCGCCAGGAGTAATAGGGGTTATATCGCCATAACCTACTGTTGTAACGGTAGATACTGCCCACCATAAAGTATCTAGGGGCTCTTTTATATGAGGGTTAATTCCATGCTCAAGTCTATAAACTAAATATGCTGCTGTAACAATTATCAAATTACCAATTATGGTCAATACTATAAATATAGGCTGAGTAATTAATCGATTTAGTCTGCGACTAAAGAGCTTAATGCCCTTATGAAAACGTCTTTTCTTGAAATGCGTACTTTGGTTCATAATTAAAAATAGTATTAAAGGCTGGACTGTGCCAGCGTAGAAGTTCTATTGAGACAATTTGTCTCGAGGTATTATTTAAGTGTAAATTAATGAAAAACTATTTTAGTCTAAATAAATAGGAATACAAAAAAAATGAAAAAATTTCTCTTAATTAATTCAATTTTTATAATGAGCTTTAATTTAAACGCTCAAAGTGAGAAAAAAGCTGAAGCCAACATTCAGCCAACAATGCATAAAATATTCTACAATATGCAAGAGCTTCTACCTTACATGGCAGATGAAGAAAAATTTATTGACCCGAAGAATGATAAATTAATAAGCGATAAATTAAAAGAATCCGCCGAGCTCATTAAAAAAGCTAAGCATACAAAAGAATTGAATAGTCCAACCTTAAAAATTTCGAGAGAAGTTTTAGAAAATCATTTTTCAGAAATAGATAGAATTTTTAGATTAGGCAATAAAAGTTTTGCACGTTGGCAACTCAACTCTACAGTTCCTTTGTGCATGAACTGCCACACTCAATCACCTTCAGCTTCGCGTCACTGGGATCTAGCAGAGTTAACAAAGGGTGCCACTAGCAATTTTAATAAGGCAGAACTTCTTTTTATGGGTAGGGACTTTGATACCGCTCTTAAAATGTACGATGAAATTATACGCAAGTTTCCTGAAAATAAAGCTCGCATAATGGATGTTGAAAAATCTTTCGAAAGAAAAATTGTGATTTACTCTAGAGTAAGAAGAGATTTTCAAGCGGGGATAAAAGGGCTTAATGATGATCTTAAAGAAAATAAGAATTTGCCAGAATATTTAGTAAAAAATGTGAATGCCTGGATAGCGTTATTCCGTATACAGATTCGCGAGGGTTTTCCTGATCCATTAAAGAGTAATGATAATGCTATAAAAAAATATGTAACTACAGAATTAAAAAATAATTTATGGGACGATATGATTGATGCCTCTAATCCAAGGCTGGTTAAAAATCTAACGGTATCCGGCATTCTTTATGAATATCTAAATACACATCCCGAAAGCAAAATTAAACCTGACATTTTATACTGGCTTGCTGTGATTGATAAACAGCTTCAAGAAACATTATTTTACTCTCTTTCAGATCTTTATCTAAAGCAGTGCATGCAGGAGTTTCCAGCTCATCCAACTGCTAAAAAATGTTTTGAGCAGTATAAACTTAATATGATCCTAGCTTATTCTGGTTCTAGCGGAACTCATTTGCCTGGTGATATTAAAAAAGAACTGAAGGATTTGAGTATTAAAATTTATGGCGTTGACAAGAGCAATGTAAAGTAAGGGAGTTGTCATGAAAATATTATGGACCTTTGATCCTTTTGAAAAAAATAAGCAACTTCGCTTTTTTGGTAAAAAGTTGCTTCTGAACTTATTTGATAAGTCAGACAAAGTTAAAGCTGTATATATGGCTTCGCGTTCTGAAATAAATTTAACTACTGCTTTTGATGTTCCTAAGAAGAATAGGTTTACTATTTATCCTAAAAAATTAATTAAATCAGAGTTGAAAAAACTTAATCTTATGAAAATTGATGTAGTTGTAATACCTGAGCTAAGTATGTCCACTACAGCATCGGTCAAAAAACTCGCTTCATTTGCGAAAGAATCTAAGACTGATCTTATTGTTATATCCACTCATGGCAAAGTTGGCCTACCTCGATTTATATTAGGAAGCTTTGCTGAAAGTTTGGTCCACTCAGCTCAGACGAATGTACTTTTGTACAATCAAAAAACGAAACTCAGTAAAACTCCAAAAAAATTGGTTTATGCACATGACTTTTCTAGAAAGGGAGCAGATGGACTTCCACAGGTTCTTGACTACGCCAATAAATGGAATGCCTCCCTCGTCATTGTTCACGTACCAGAATCGAATTATTCTTTTTCTTTTCAAGGTCCTGATGAAGATGCAGAATCTTATAGAAAATATGTAAATGATGTTGCCATTCAAATTGAGCAAACTGTCAGAAGAAGAGGGATTCCTTGTGAGATTTTTATTGAACCCAGTTGGAAAAAATCAGCAAGCCAGTCAATTCTCGATACTGTAAAAAAAGTGAATGCGGATATTGCAATTGTAACTGCAAAATCAGGTAAAATGGCGGCGCTGCTCGGGGGTGGTGTTACTAGAAATATTATCAGAGAGTCCAGAGTGCCCACATTAATATTAAAAGTTTAAAGCGAATAATAATTGATCAGAGGTTTTTTGATAACAACAAATTTTACAAACAAGGTAGTTCTTGGTGGCACAATGAAGAAATTAATTTTTGGTATTTTTATAATGACTCAATTTTTACGCCCACTTCTTTTTGCTGGATCTGATGTGCTAGAATTAAAGCAAGAAGGACAGCTTGTCTCAATCCGAATTGTAAAAGGAGAGCCTTTGAGAATTTTTGTTATAGGTAAAGAAGAAGCCAAGTTGGATTTGTCCAGCCTTGAATTGACTGTTCGAAGATTAAAACCTTATCCGGGACGCACCTTAACTACAAGTCTACAAGATGGTTATTTTATTATTTCTGAACCGAGCGATCTTAAGGAAACAACAGACATTGCGGTGACAACCAAAATAAAAAACAAAAGCGAAACTCTTAGATTTAAAATAAAAAACAGATTACCTTAAATGAGAACGTTTTCACAGATTTAGTTATTTGGCATTCCAAGAATTCAAAAGATCTAAGACAAGTGCTTCAATTTTACTTCTAATCGGCCAATAATAAAAACTTTCTTACTAATTACAACTTCAGTGGAACATGAAATTATTACTGTTATTTTTTCTAAAGATGACACTTGGGGCATGTCCCAGGTTTAGTTGAAATTTAAAGGTTGAGTGGCTCAATCAAACTGTGTTTTCAATAAGTTGCAACACTTGTGAAACCAGAAAAAAAGATA
>JANMFM010000259.1:0-6687 GCA_031374125.1 Bdellovibrionales bacterium | reverse complement strand
ATAAGTTCGCCCTTAGCTCTTTCAGATTTACCAGCCACGGAAGTCAGATCGTTGTCTTTGTCCAGCTGATCGTGAATTGGATAGAATGGTCCTTCAGGTTGCTCCGGAGTCTTGCCTAAACAAGCTTGCCCGAGAGCTTTTGTCATTGGTGCCATCGCGAGTAATAATCCCGAAGCGCTTAGGCCTATTTTTAATGCATTTCTTCTGTGGTAGTTGATGTTGTTTTTCATAATTCCTCCCCTTTTCCCTAAGTAGAGAAATAGTTCAGAATTACTTATAAGTAAAATATGATGATGGTTATAGCTTGTATAACTAAAGAGTTATTGCTTTGGTGCTTTATCTTTCTTGGTGATGTCGATTTCGATTTTGAATTTGTGGTCTTCTACGAATCTAGAAGCTTCTTTTACGAAATCAATTTTTGAGACGAGCTTTACGATCTCTTTTGTCACTTGATCGGCAACTATGTCTTTTGTTTTTGATGCGTTTTGAAGAACGAGATTAAGGATTTCTTTTGGAAGCTTTACTTCTCCAAGAGCAGATCTAATGCTTTCTTCGGTGAGAAAGGCTGCTCCCACACCTACCGCTACGACTTTCTTTGCGATATCTGCAATGGATAGACCGCTTTTCTTAAGATCGTCGTCTTCTTCTAGAAAGGAGGACTCATTTTCGTTGTCGTCTTTTTTGCTTTTATCATTTGCCATATAGCTCATTAACTCTCTTGTGATATGCACTCATCATGTTTGGTAAATTTACAGAAATTAAAGTTTTTGCTACGGGGCCTGGCACAAACATTTTGAATTCCGCATCCACCGAATAAGTTGCTTTTGTTTTTCCAGCTTGATCTTCCAAAACCCATGAACCATTGGAAGATTTAAAAAGGTCTCCACCGGCAAATTCCCATTCGATTTTTTCTGTGCCTTTTTCAGACATCCAAAGATTGTATTTGAAATTTTTGATCACGTTCACCGTGTATTCTACTTTTTTGGTATCGCCTTGAGTTTCTACGACCTTGCAGTCTTTCACTTCAGATAAAAATTCTGGATACTTTTCATAATCCGCGATGATTTTAAAGAATTCGTCTTTTGTACAATTGAATATTTCTGTAGTCTGCGTGCCTGCCATACCTATTTCAGCAGCTGCTGATGCAACCACTATCTCCTCTGCGCTATATACCCGATTATTTGCCAAAAAGGAGCTAGGATCAAGTTACTTTTTCTTGAAGAGAGCTTCCGCCGCAGACATCAGATCGTCCTTGGACTTTCCAGCGGAGCCTTTGCGGTCCGATGGCGTAAAATAATCACAGAAATTAGACCTATCTTTTTCTTTAACATAGTCCGAAGAAGACTCCTTACATTCATTGTAGGCACTTCTGTCATAATGAGTACAATTCATACACACATGTACGTCTGAGCCGCAAGAATGACAGTCTTCTCTTCTCCCTACGGGAACTCCCGAAACCGTTAAAATTTCTGCCTGACATTTAAAGCAAAACATTTTATGTGCCTCTCCGCAATTTTCTTATTAGCTTTCTTCTGTATTTTTCTAAAGGGGCTTTCTTGTGAGGTGGTGATAGGCACGAATTTCTCGAATCGTTCCAGTCTTTGATCTCATCACAATCGAATGCGTTTGGACTCTTTCATTAGCTAAGAATCTCACTCCATCCAAAAGCGGACCATGAGTTACGCCTGTGGCAACAAACATCACATCGCCGGGAGCCAATTCATCGATCATATAGGCACGATCAAGATCCTTAACACCCATTTTTTGAGCACGGGCTTTTTCTTGGTCATTTCTGAATTTTAATCTTCCTTGGAAATCTCCACCAAGACACTTCATGGCCGCTGCGGAAATTACACCTTCAGGCGCACCACCAACACCCAATAGCATGTCGATGCCGGTGTCTCCCCAAGCTGTAGCAATGGCCGCAGAAACATCACCATCATGGATCAAATGAATTCTTGCGCCAGTTTTTCTAACACTAGCAATCAACTCTTCATGTCTTGGTCTTTCTAAAATCACCACAGTCGTATCTGAAACAGATTTGTTTAAAGCTTTTGCTAATTCTTTGATATTTTTTTCGGGAGTTTCGTCGATATGAACAACTCCTTTGGCTTTTGGACCGACCGCAATTTTATCCATGTAGGTATCAGGCGCGTGAAGGAATTTTCCTTTTTCTGCAATTGCGATAACACTAGTTGCTCCCACTCCGCCTCTGGCGCAAATACTGGTTCCCTCTAAAGGGTCCAAAGCAATATCCACTTGAGGAGCACTGGGATCACGACTTCCGACTTCTTCGCCGATGAAGAGCATCGGTGCCTCATCACGCTCCCCTTCTCCGATGACTACTGTTCCGCGAATATGAACTGAATCAAAAGCTTTTCTCATCGCATCTACAGCTGCTTGATCGGCGCGATCTGAATCACCTCTTCCCATCCATCTTGCAGATGAAATTGCGGCGGCTTCGGTGACTCTGATAAATTCTAGGGCTAAGTTTCTATCCATACGATGTCTCACTTGTCTTTGTATTGATCAAAAATATATTGTCTCATTTTTGTTGCCACTTGACGGCCGACAATTTCGAGACCTAATCCCATTAAAACCTTAGGTAAAGGTAATGTCTCAGACTTATAAATCGCAGTCATGGAAATTTCAGTTTTTTGACGCTCTATCTCTTCTACCTGAAAGACACCTTTCATACCGAGGAACTGCCCTTGGATGCATTCCCAGTGAATCTGCTTTACTTTGCCCTTCGATCCTGAAACTTCTGCCTCACTCAACTTCAGATGCATGCGTGCGTGATATCCCAAAGCTTCTAAGTGCAAAAAAAGCGTCTTTTTTTCCTTGTCGTATTTTGATTCCTTAAAATGATCGTCGACGTTTTTAAGTTTTTCATAATCCGTGATAGTTCGGAATGCAAAGTCCAAAGGCACTTTTACCGCACCACCGGCTACGACCTTCATCAAATACAACACAGGCTTATATTGGGTTTTGTCGGTATCCGCAGAAACTACGATCAAATCATCATTGATAATCTTTTTTTGTACGTCAGGCTTAGTCTTCCAAAAGGGTTTATGAAAATCTTGAGGATGCCGAATTTCAGCGTGTCCATAAGCGTTGCAATTGAAAAATATAAGCATCAAGACAATTAAAATCTTCATACACATACTACATAAAATCTTTTGGGTATTGGCAATGTTTTGTTATTGCTTATTAGGATAAAGTACTAAAAAATATTTGTATGCAGTGGAAAAAATATTTACCTAATTTACTGACCTACTCTCGCATGGCTTTTGTACCATTCATTATCTGGTTTATTTATCTTGATACGACTCAATCTGGAATCATTGCGTGCGGGTTGTTTATTTTGGCTTCGATCACGGACTATTATGACGGCTACTTTGCTCGCAAATGGGGAATCGTCAGCAACATGGGAAAATTCATGGATCCCGTTGCTGATAAGGTTTTGGTTTCGAGCACACTCATTATGCTTATTCCAACAGATCGCCTTACTACAATAATGGTGATTATTCTTGTAGCAAGAGATTCCATCATTGATGGATTAAGATCAGTAGCTGCTACCCAAAATGTGATCATCAGCGCAGCGAAGATGGGAAAATGGAAAACCGCTACACAGATGGTGGCGGTTCCTTGCATTCTTTTTAACTATCCCTTATTTGGATTGCCCATCTATCAAATTGGCTATTGGACTCTTTGGGTCAGCGTGGCTTTGAGCGTGATTTCTGGTTATCACTACATCAAAGGTTATCTCAAATCTTAAATATTACATATCCTCTAAGTTTTCTAAGGCTCTTAAGTCTTTACATTCAGGAATGGCTCTCAGAAGATTCATTTTTGTTGGAAGGTCATTAGATACTCTTCCTACATCCATTAAATCTTGAGAGCGGTATTTTGTAGCAACTTTATTTTTAGTGAAAACAACATCACCTTGAGTATTCATTATGGACATGATCATTAACACATCTTGTTTTTCCTCACATCCATAAAGGCAACGTTTAACTTGCCCTTCAACTTCATCGATTTGCACTTTATATTCTGCTTTTGATGAATCATGAGTCATGGCATAACCGCCAGCAGCGATAAATAACACAGTTTCAAGATCCTTCCACCCATCGACATCTATGTTGATAACACAATGCTTGTCCATTTCCGCATAAGCAGAACTAGAAAAAATTAATCCTAAAACTACGAAAGTTTTTGTAAATAGCGCTTTCATTTTATCTCCTGATAATTGAATGCCATTTTACTAGCTTTGCCGTTGAATTTGTAAAAAATCACAAGGGTAAGGAAAAAACTACTAGAGTGTCTAGAGAGTAGACGATTTTAAAATTATATCAGCAAGAGCCGCGGGTTTTGTGACCATGGGAAGATGGCCCGACACGATGGTATAGGTCTCTTGGAACTCGGTTCGATTGGTATATTTCTTTTGCGTGGCTAGAGTGATAATAATATCTGCTTCGGCAAAAACGTAAGCTTTCGGAATGGCGTCAAAATCTTCCGCCTCAAATTTTACTAAAGTTCCCGCAACCTTTGTTGGTTCAGAATATATCACAGGAGACTTTGTAGTTTTATAATCAAAATCCTGAGCCATGGCTCTTAGGAATGCTCTTTTATTTTTAGGTTCAGCTCTGTCTTTTTTGAAAACCACAGTTTTTGCGTAAGCCTTCTCATCACGTTTTTCCATAAGATCAAAGGGCCTTTCACCACTCAACGGAACGACGGCCGTGACATAAATAATCTTTGAGATTTTTTCAGGACAAATACCCACCATTTGATTTGCAATCGCACCACCTTGGCTATGACCTACAATGATTGAATTGTCAGGCGCTTGATCGCAAGCCACTTGAGCATAGGTATTGAGATCTACATTTTTATTGTTATCTCTTCCTGGCATTGTCGGAGCAACGACCTCTAAACCGTTATTTTCCAAAATTACTTTTACCTGACTCCAGCTCGATCCATCCATATGAGCCCCATGAATCAAGACAATTGTTTTTTGAGTTGGATTTTTAGGAGCCGAAGAACAAGAAACCAAGAATAATGCAGTTAAAACTAAAATGAATTTCATGATGTGACCTTTCGGTAAAAGAACATGCTAGAAAACATCTTGTCCTCAGACAACATAATTCTCACCAATACTAAAGCTTCTTTGAAAAAAAGCTAAGGTGATGTGGGATGCCCGCAATTGATGATGAGTAATCTCCTTAATTCCAATTTCCTTACAAAAGCTCCTTAAAACCCTCGCTTGATGCCCACTCTTCCAGTAGTGGCAGTCAATATCAATTACCCACTCTGAAGTGGCTTGGAACCGAAGTTCCTTAAGTAAAGGAGTTAAAGAAGATGGAATGGAAACTACTCTGTCCTCATCTTTCAGCTTCTCTACAAGACCCTCGCCAGGGATATTTTGTCGAGTGAACTTTACAAGACCGTTTTCAAAATCAATATCTGTCCATTTCAAACCTGCAAGCTCACTTCTTCGGCATCCAAAAAACAAGGATAACAGCCATATCTTAAAGTATGGATGACTTCGTCTCTTAGCTTCCAAAAGAAGTTTATCTGCTTCGGGATGATTTAAAGCAGCCTTCAGTTTCTTGGGCTGCTTTCGACGCTTCATTCCCGCAAAAAGATTTTTTTCCAAAACGCCAAGGTCTCATGCAAATCCAAAAATAGTTCTAACTTCTTTAAATAGAATTGTGTTCTTAGCAATTTCAGCTCCATTTCTAGATTTTCCACCATAAAGAAGTGTTTGATGACCAGAGCAATTTCAATTTTCTATTTTAACTACCTGAGATTATATGCGATTTAACGAATTAAACCTTCGAATCAGCTTTGATATTAACAAAAATCTGGCTTATTTCTAGCGAGTTCTAAAGCCAAAAATTTTAATTTTGAATTGGCTTTCGATGCAAAACGAATTTTTCAAATCGCCACATTAAGCGAGATTTCTTTGCCATCAAAAAAACAAGAATTCCATATGGCTTTGATAAAGCAAAGCCACGAACAGAAATTCTGCTCTATTGAAAAATTTCACTTGCGGCAAATTCTATTTACATCAGCTCAATAAGTTTATAAACAAACAATTAGTGGACCGTGAAATAAAAGCATCGGGTACTCGCCCGAAAGAGAGACGACACTCGCCGGGGCTCATCGGTAAATTTTAAGGAAGAGACGGATATTCATCGAACGGCCACTCGAGAAACGAAGGCCAGAAGACTCGAGCGGAACGCCACGACATGATAGCGTGAGGTTATCTACCATAAAGCTGTGCAAAAGTGATAAGTCCCTATATGGGCAGAAGTAGCGCAGTGGGCAC
The DNA here is from genome assembly GCA_031374125.1 of Bdellovibrionales bacterium. GTDB lineage: Bacteria > Bdellovibrionota > Bdellovibrionia > Bdellovibrionales > JAEYZS01 > JAEYZS01. The sequence goes on along the minus strand of JANMFM010000259.1, from coordinate 356 downwards.
TTGGCGGCAGACAAGTAAAAAAATTAGTAAAAGATTTCGTTGGGATTTGTACCGAAGAAAAAACAGATTTGCACCGCAAACCTGTCCAGATATTTTGTTATGCTAAGCATGCAATGTCGAGCATGCTTTTTTCGTCAAACAAGAGTTTTATTGACAGATAATTGTTACTGCATAGGCTGTTCTTTCAGAACTGTCACCAATCATTAATTGGTTATTGTCAGAATCTCTAAACACAACATTTTTTTCTAAAAGATGAATGGTTAATACTTCTTCGGCTAGGAAATAAAAACCTCCGGACTTTCTATACTTTTTAGCTCCTCATTCTTCGGTAAGACGCTGTTATCGATGAATTTAGT
>JANMFM010000247.1:0-11989 GCA_031374125.1 Bdellovibrionales bacterium | reverse complement strand
GATAAATAATGACATCGTGAATCCAATTCCTGCGATGAGGCCAACACCAGTCATCTCTAGCCAATCGATAGTTTCAGGAAGCTTCGCGATCTTGAGTTTGCATGCGATAAAGCAGAAGATCAAAATTCCTAAAGGTTTACCAACCACAAGACCAAGCATAGCTCCTAAAGAAACGCTACTATGGAAGATATCCGTAAGTGAAATCCCTTCTAAAACCATTCCTGCGTTGAAGAATGCAAAGATGGGCATGATCGAGAAGGTCACGATTGGATGAAGTGTATGAAGCCAATGTGTGAGTGGAGTTGTAGAGCGCAATTCATTTTTCTCAAGTTGGAAGGGAGTTAAGAAGGCTAGAATAACTCCCGCTATCGTTGCGTGAATGCCTGATTTAAAAATCAAGAACCAACTTAAAATTCCTAGGGTAATATAGACAAACTTATGCAAAGGAACGAAACGATTCAAAAGATATATAATGCCGAAAGGAATAATGGATAAGAGGAGATGCAAAATTGAAAGTTGTTTTGTGTAGAATAAGGCAATGACAAGGATAGCTCCAAGATCATCAACTATTGCTAGTGCCAACAAAAATATTTTTAATTCAGCAGGAACCTTTTTTCCTAGCAAGGCAAGTACGCCTACTGCAAAAGCAATGTCAGTGGCCATAGGTATAGCCCAACCATGTTTATCTATAGAATCGTTGGCGTTCAATAAATAATATATCAGAGCAGGAACAATCATTCCTCCAAGAGCCCCAAAAATCGCTAAAGAAGATTTTTTGCGATCAGAAAGCTCTCCTTGAAAAACTTCTTTTTTAATTTCTAATCCGACAACGTAAAAGAATATTGCCATGAGCGCATCATTCACAATGTGATGAAGCGTCCATCCAAAAACTTCGAAATTGATAAAATAAAAATAGGAATCACTTAATGCAGAGTTGGAAATTATAAGCGCCAGAGCTGCAGTGAACAGCAGGAGAATTCCTCCTGCCGCTTCATTGTTAAAAAATTCTATGAGTCTTTTTGTCATTAATCAGCGACAAGGCTTCTTAGCATCCACGCTGTTTTTTCGTGGAGCTGGATTCTTTGAGTCAGAAGATCAAGTGTTGCCTCATCGCTTCCTTTTTCTGCCGCTGGAAAAACAGATCTGGCAGTTTTTGCTACAGTCTCATGGCCATGAACTAAATTTTTGATCATGTCGTGAGCAGAAGGAATGCCTTCCTCTTCTTTGATTTTTGTGAGTTTTGCATATTGAGCATAAGTTCCTGGCGCATAAAATCCAAGGGCTCTGATTCTCTCTGCAATATTATCCACAGCCAGTGCCAGTTCATTATAATGTTGTTCGAACATGAGATGAAGAGTTTGGAACATTGGTCCCGTCACATTCCAGTGATAGTTGTGGGTCTTTAAATAAAGTGAATAAGAATCTGCTAAAAAATGAGATAGACCATCTGCAATTTCTTTTCGAGATGCATCTGGTATTCCAATATCAATTTTCATAAAAAAGTTCTCCTGTTATAAAATGCGTAAATACTAAGAGACCTAGCTCTTAGTGAATAAGGATATCAAGAAATTTTTTTTGAATCACCAGATTTTTTGGGTTGTGACTTAATCTTATCGTTTTTTTCTTTGATAAAGAGCGGCTGTGAAAAGAAATCCACTCTAGAGAGTCTAAATCCTGAAGGCTTTAGCATGATCCAGTTGCGAATAACTGTAACATTCTGTGAGAGATCTGGAAACTGGAACAATGCAAGGAATCTGAGCCCCGTAGATGCGCAGAACACGATCATATAGGCTTGGTGGTTCGCACCGAAAAATTTAAACACAAACCCCGCGATCACCGAACCCGCAATAATACACAGAGTTTGGGCAAAGTTGAAAAATGTAAGTACTTCAGTTCTTTCTTTCTGCGGAATTTGGTTAAAGAGAATGAGAAAAGTTATCAACTCATACATTCCCCACATAAAACCCGAAGCTCCTTGCATCAGAGCCAAGTAAACGGGGTCTTGGCTCACGGTCCAAACGAGCGGTAGAGGAATGATCCCCAATGTAGCAAAAAATAAAGTTCTCTGCGGTCCAACGCTTTCAATGATTTTTTTAGTGATAGGCTGAGCAATAATCTTTGCGATAAAAGAGCTGGCTAGCATAATCATATAGGTGCGGTAAGAGAACTGAAGTTCCTTAAGCATGAAGGGATTAAAAAACGCGGCAGAAAAATAAACTCCAAATTGAAATATAAAAATAAATTTCAAGGTTCTAGCGTAATCTCTTTTCCAGATTGTTTTACAAACATGCCGAAATGAAAATTTCTCAATCGAAGCTGTCATTTCTTCGTTTTCGGTATGCAGCGAAAGTAGGTAAGAAGATAGAATTCTTAAAATTCCAGAAACCACAAAAATTCCGAAGAAAGCTTTCAAAATTGTATTGTGATCAGAGAACACATGAAGAATTAATCCGCCGGTCACAAGTCCAATAAAGACACAGCTTGAGCTTAACATAGATCTACTAGAAAAGAATTTCAGTCGGGAGTGCTCGGGAACAATCTTTGTCATCCAGGAATTCCACGCTGGCCCGGTCGACATTCCGCCGGCCCAATACAAGGCTGCAATAATAAATAGTACTTCTACAGGAACAGGAATGAATGTCGTCATTGCAAGAGCAAAAAGACTGATCCCTTGTAGGAAAGAAGTTTTTGTGACCCACTTTCTATAAGATTTTAAATGGAACACGCCGTAGGGAGATGCAAGTTGAAGAATTGCTCCTGCAAAGAGTGGAATTGTAGAAATTAAACTTGCAGAGAGTTGAGAAAAACCTTTCGTCAAAACAAAAGCGGCAATATAAGTCTCGCCAAGTCCCACCATAAAACTATAAGAGCATCCATCGAGAATGCTGTACCGTAAGTTTTTTTGTGTTAAATTTTCTTCTATACTGACTTGGGATTCCACTTTACTAGGATATTTCAAAGTGCGTAGATTCGTAAGGTGTGCAGGACCAAAAAAGAAAAGGCCAGACAATCGTCCAGCCTTAACCTTTACTGATATTGGTGCATATTCTTAGATGCTAATCACTAAAGATTAGTAAAGCTGTGCGATTCCTCCAACATCAGCTCTAAGTAAAGGGTCATGCTTCTCCACATGAAAACGGTATCCGCTGCCATGAACAGATTGTACATAGTTAGAGTATGGTTCTAATTTTTTTCTTAGTTTGCTCACGTGTGTGTCGACTGAGCGCGTGTAAACATGAATATTCTCTCCCCATACGTGATTTAAAATTTCATCGCGTGAGAAAACTTTCCCTGGAGCTTTTGCAAACATCAATAAAATTTTGAACTCGATAGGTGTTAACTCGATACGATCTGAATCGGGCTGACCTTTGATTCTGATTGATTGAGTCGATTTGTTGATTTCGATTTCTCCGGTTTTAATAATATCAGCTTGAACAGCTTCCTTTTGTTTTTTACGCATCTTACCTTCGATGCGAGCTTTTAATTCTAATGGATCAAATGGTTTTGGGATGTAATCATCCGCACCCACTGAGAATCCAAGGACTTTGTCTGATACAGAATTTTTCGCTGTTAAAAAGATAACAGGGATTTGCGATAGTATTTCGTCTGTTTGTAAAACAGAGCATAATCTAAAGCCGTCACCATCTGGGAGCATCACATCAAGAAGTATTAAATCAAAAGGGTGCTGTTTTACCAACTCCATCGCCTCTTGTAAATTTTGGGCCCAGTGTAGTTCATTTGAGCCACCGATGGCGCGATCAACCAGTTGATATGAATCCACTGAATCTTCGACTAATAAAATTTTATTCATTTAATAACTCCTTTAAAAATAAAACATCCGTTGTTACATGTAAGGTAGCGTGTCATACGTACACATACATGAAGTTTTGAACATATTCATTATCGATTAGGCATCTAAAATTACCAATATATTAATTGTTTAGAATCGCACACATTCAGAAAAATTAATTATAAGTAATTGATTTTACTTATAAAAACCATCTACACATATGTGTAGATGGTAGTATGAAATCATAACATATGCTGTACATCATTGAGACATTTTTTGAAAGATTTAGATATTTTTTAAGACTCTTTGCTGGCTTTTGGAGTGGATCTAATGACCGCGTGACCGCGTACTTCTGGTTGAGGCAGAAGTCCTTTGCCTTTGACGGCACCTTTTATCCACTGTTTGAAACTGTCCTTTAAGTTTGGGCGTTCAGTTCTGAGCGGATAACCTTGAGTAGTCAGCTGATCAATCACTTTGTTGAGTTCATTTTGCGAAGGAGAAACTTTTGTGAAGAATGTTCCGAATCCATCTATACCTTTGAATACGACTTGAACTTCCATCATGAATTTTTTCTGAAATAATTCGAAAGAGATATTAAATATATCTCCTCGTGAAAAATCGAGAGTGGTTTCAATCATTCCTCCGCCTTCTGAAATATTTCGTATTGTTCCAGTAGAAGTAGAATTCTTGGTTTCAATAAGAGTAGGGACATCCACCAAATATCTTGGCTTTTGTTCCCACCACCGGAGAGAGGGTTTTAGATAAACATTTCTGACAGAGGGAAGTAAGAAATAACAGAAGATAATTACATTCACACTTTCAAGAATTAAGAATGTTTGAAGAGGGAGTTTGGGTGAAGTCGCCCACTCTTGAATCAACAAAACACTCGTTGCCGTAGTGAAGGCCATCAATAAAAGATAACTCCACTTTCTAAATTTAAAAATTGATAAACCCGTGATGAGAGGAAGAAGCATCCAGAAGATATTTTCTAAAATATGTTTGTTCACAAATAAATATTCGAGATAGTCAAAAAAGAGGACTCCGTTTAGCTGCGCGCTAAAATAAATATTAAAAATTGGCGCAAAAATATGGATTAAAGCGATTATAATGATAGGCCATGGTCTTACTCTCATATATTCCAATTATGAGAACATGAATAATGAACGTCAAGAAAGTACTTCTAATCGGCTAGGACCTATGCTAAAACACTACCCATGAACATTATCGCCATGTTCAGACCAGGTCTAAGAGTACGGTTTTCGTTTCCCAGGGCCTTTTAATTTGGCGAGATTTTATCTAACAGGAGGCCCAAATGGCTAAGAAGTTATACGTAGGGAATTTACCTTACTCGGTTCAGGACCAAGATCTTGAGCAATTATTCGGACAAGCTGGAACAGTAGCATCTGCAAGAGTAATCACTGATCGTGATTCAGGCAGAAGCAAAGGTTTCGGTTTTGTTGAGATGGAAGACGATCAAGCAGCTATTGATTGCGTTGAGCGTTTTAACGGTCAAGATTTTCAAGGTAGAGCTTTGAAGGTTTCTGAAGCTAAACCACAAGAAGGTGGCGGACGAAGCGGCGGTGGCGGCGGCGGACGTGGTGGATTTGGTGGTGGCGGACGTAGCGGCGGAGGCGGCGGCGGACGTGGCGATCGTTTCAATAGAGAGTACTAATTTACTTTCTTTAAGACAGTAACCAATCTGAAATGTTCAAAACATTAAGAAAAGCTTCTCGAAAGGGAAGCTTTTTTTTATTTCTCCTGATATTTCCTAAAGTATGAAATGAGTAAACCATGTCGAGCTTTAACAAAAACTACATTACAAAGGAAGGTGCAGAAGCTCTTAGGCAAGAGTACCAGCATCTTTTTCATGTGGAGAGACCAAAGCTTGTAACGACCGTTGCTTGGGCTGCGAGTAATGGCGATCGTTCAGAAAATGCAGACTATATCTATGGTAAAAGAAGATTAAGAGAAATTGATCGTAGGCTTGGTCATCTCAATGACAAATTGTCGCGCGCAGAAGTAGTGGATGTTTCTACGCTCAAATCAGATAAAATTATTTTTGGTGCTGTTGTAGAAATTGAAGACGAAGATGGGAATACATTTAAATATCAAATCGTTGGCGAAGATGAGATTGATGCGGAAAAAGGCAAGATGAGTTGGAAATCGCCCGTAGGTAAGGCTCTATTGGGGAAAAAATTGGATGATGAAGTTGAAGTTAAAACCCCGAACGGTATAAAAATTTATACCGTCCTAAAGTTTTATTTTAAAAACCTATGAATGAATTATTCGCACTTGAATCCAGAATTTTCTAAATTGCCTTTGATTTTTTCTTTTACGGATTCACAGTGTGCTGTTCCGTTTCCAGAGTTTGCAGGCGTTGTGGTTTGGTCAAACTTTGTATAGGAAAGTTCGCAGCCGCCATCTTTCGTGATTACTTCTAATGATCTTGTGTCAGATCCATTTTTACAAACCAAAGAGCCAGCTTGTTTAGCTGCGGCAGCTTTTGTTGTGGCTCCTTTAGCATCTTTCTTGGTGTCTTTTTTGTTAGTTTCTTGTTTTGTCGGAGCAGCAGGTGTTGCAGCTTTTTCTTTTGAAGAGCAAGATACAAAGAATAAACTTAATGCTAATAACGTTGCGATTTTTAATTTCACAGATATCCTCCAGGATGTGTTTTTAATTATAGTAGTAGGATATGATAAGTAGGAAGATATGGATAAGTCAAAAATGAAAAAGCTTTTGTATGTGGTTGCGTTGATATTTTTATCAATTGGTCTAGTTTTCTATTTTTTTACACTGCAATCGTTTCAACAAATTGAAATTGCGAGAATGAAGTGGAATGGTGTTTCTAGTATCGTAGATGAGAATTTTCATTATTTTGAGAAGAACAACTGCACGGATGAAAAAAACTGTCAGTGCGTGCTCTTAATCCATGGCTTGGGTGATTTTGCTCTCACTTGGAGAAACATGCTTTCAGAGCCAAAGTCTTCTTTTGCTAAGGACGTTCACTTTTTTGCCCCAAATCTTCCGGGCTCCTTATCTAGTTCCAAGCTTAAATCACAAGATGATTATAATGTGCAGAATATGGCACGCTTGGTATCCGAGGCTTTTATTCCAAAATGTGATTCATGGATTGTGGTGGGAAACAGTTACGGTGGATGGATGGCAGTATTCATGGCCCTGAATTTGAAAGAAATAAAAGGACTCTTATTGTTAGCTCCTGCCGGCCTCAAAAAAGACTATGGATATCTTACAGATTATTTTTTAAATCCCACCGTCGAGGGAGCGAGAGGGTTTTATAAAAAACTATATTATAACCCTAAAAATGTTCCTGATTTTATTTTTGAAAGAGTAGTGACGAGATTAAAAACGCAAACTGTAATTGAACAACTCAAGTCGATAACAAATGAGGATTATTTAGAGCCATATTTTTCTAGAATTCAAATTCCTGTTCGCTATGTGTGGGGAGATGCGGATCAGGTTATACCCGCAGAATGGTCAGAGACTTATGTTGGTGCTACTCCAAATTCCTATTATAGGCTTTTAAAAAACTGTGGGCATGTACCTCAAAAAGAATGTTTTAATGATGTTTTGCCTGAATTGAACGCTCTTTTATTGCAGGTGCGGCCTTAAATGAAAATAAACTGAGAATGACGTAGGATATTTCTAAAAATGGTGGAAAAGTGCATCGTGCATAAATTAGTTAAAACGGTTAGCAGTCTCACTAGATATACACTAAAAAATTTAGTCATTCTGAAAAATTTTCTGACATGAAAGTTTTGTTCTGGATTTATTTTCTTTTCCACTAAGTTCCTCAGAAATATCTAAAACTCTAAGTTTTGGATGCCTTGCCCAAATAGGCATAGTATTAGTAACAACAACTTCTTCCAAAGCGGGGCTGTCAAGCGCAGCCCTAGCGTTTCCTGTTAAATGGGTAACAACTGCATAAACTTTATTAGCTCCAAGACTTGTCAGGTACCCCGCTGCCTTCCCGAGAGTACCTCCTGAAGAAGTTTCGTCATCAATTATAACCAAATTTTTACCTTTAACATCTGGGCCAGAAATTCCTACAATTTTAGATTGGGCAGTCAAGGGATCTCTTTGCTTATTAATAACTACTAATGGTATGCGCAGCTCGTCAGCATACAAAGTAGCATCTTTTTGAAAACCAGCATCAGGAGAAACAACCATATCTACAGACAATGATCTTAAATAATCATTGATTGTATTCCTTCCAGAATAATTTTTTGTTGGTATGCTAAAAAAGCCCTCTGATTGAGGAGCATGAGCTCGCACAAAAATAGCTGAAGTGGCTCCACTCATTTCTATTAGCGATGCTACAAGCTTTCCTGCAACCGAAACGCCATCTTGGTCTACTTTGTCTGATCTAGCATAAGGAAGATATGGAGTAATAAATTCTATGCTCGCAGCTCCCAGATTTTGTAGTCTTTGGGCGACTAGCAAATTTTTAAAAAATGAAGTATTCACGGGTTCAGTAGATGGGGCAATAAATTTAATTTTTCTTCCACTTATATTTTGTTTAGATAAACTTGCTACCACTTCTAGCCCAGATTTTTGTGCATAGTCTTTAACTAGTTCCGGATGAAAGATTCCGAAAACCACAGCATTTAGACTCGGCTTAGTTTTAAAAATTCGCTTATGATTAAATATTTTTCTTTGCTTGTATTGATTTGCCAGAAAGTCAACACCAGCGCTTTCTAGCCAAGGTTCAATGTTGACTGACTTCTCTAGATCTACTAAATCAGCCATACCAAGTTGACCTTCAGAGAATATAGTAACTGAATTTGCACCGAGTTTCTTTAGAGTAAAGGCTTTGAGAAGTGTCTCCATTAGCTCATTTGAATTTAACTTTGCAGGTATAAAGAGCACTATATTTTTATCCTCGACGTTCATACTCAATCTTACAAAAGTATTTCCATTAGAGAATTCCTCTACGGTATTAGCGATATAATCTATTTTATATGTCTTCGATAGGCTCTCTATAATTGGGGCATTTGATCGTACGCCAATAAAACCCATGTTTTGTGAATGGTTAGATTGTAAGATTTTTTTTAAACTAAGCGAACTATATAAATCTTGATTACCATCGGCCCCCTTACTCAAAAATATAATAAATACTATTAATAAAAAATTTAATTTATAGATTTCCCTCACGCCGGCCTCACATTTTATATTTTTAAGATTCTTTCAAAATTTTCTATCAATATTTTATATCTTTCTAGGAACTCTTCAACTCTCACAGGATTTAAATCTTTTAAAGCCCCTCGTATCTCGTTTTCTGAGGCAGATTTTAGTCTAAAATAAAACTCTTTATCATTAAGAAATTCACCCTTATAGAAGGGTACCTTGTCTTTTCTGGCTTGTTTATCATGGCCGATAAATGATGTTGAATGATCGATACCTATAATAAATTTATCAACCTCTGAAACAAGATAATTGCCGGCATTAGTTCCTCTATCATGATTATTAATAAGCCAATCAAAAATTCTTAATCTTCTTCCGGCAAGATGATCTTCAACTAAAAAAATTTCATTTTTCATGAAAATAATTTTTTGATCGTCTTTAATCCCTTTTTCCAAAGGTTTTGCTGTTTTAACAAAAAGCTGAAAGGATCCCTGTACTTCATCGCCAACACTTTCGCTGGTAGATTTTTTAATTGAGCGTAAGATAGTTGGCGGTACTATATCCAGTTTAAATAATCTACTTATTTTATAAGCGGCAACTTCCCTTTGAATCTGATTAGGTCTTTCAAGATTAATAGGTTTGTAAACGGCTTCTATGCCACTTTTGAGTGTGACTAAGTAAGAGGCTGTGGCTCCGCCTCCGAGGAATCTAATATCAACAATTTCATCATTTTTAAGTAGTTCTATTATTTGATCCAAAATCTCCTCGGCCTTTGAGGATGAGGAGATTTTTTGTCTCATTTGTCTAACTAAATCAAAAGAATAAAAATCTACACGGGCTTTTTCAAAAAAAGAGCGACAAGATACGGCAGCATTGGATCTAGAGGATGTGTGAAATGTGATTGCCAGTAAAACAATCATCAATAAATTTGTAGAATAAAATTTCATTTTTAAACCCCAACTAAGTCTACCCAATTAGTCAAAAAATAAAAACTTACAACTCAACGGCAAATTTCCATTATCCACTAACAACTTATAATTCGCTTCTAACACTCCACCCATTGAAGAGTACTTCTCTCTTTCACGTGAACGCGCCAACATAATATCTAAAGGTAAAATATCTAAATAGTTTTTTTGCACCATTGTTATAAATTCTTTATTCTCTATTGGCTTTAAACCTAGAATGTGGATAAAAATTCTTCTAAAATCTCTCGCTCCAATTTTGTTACTTTCGTAAAGCTCGATCAAGTTACTCAGAGATATCTCATAAAAATGTTTATCTCCCAAATATGTAGAGTTGTTTAATGTGCTTAATACAACGTAACCGTTCTGAGTTAATTTGATTTGCGAAGAACCGTCAATTCTAAATTTTTCATAATCTTTATCTGTATCACTCAGCGGATTTAAAATTTTAAATTTATTTTCTAAAGACCTTTGAAAGGTTCTGTCTAAATCAACCTTAATTGGTTTCGACATTTCTATCGAGGATTTCAAGGAGGATCTGCTCGGTAAATCTACGCCATGTTCCTGGGCCTTATTAAATATCTCATGCCTCATATCCGCAGATAATACCGTTCGCAGCACCTGCAAAATATTATGAAAGATCACAGTTTTTTTTTCTTTAGAAAAATAATTGTATGGAATAGTTACCAGCTTTCCTTCGCCATTCCTCGTTAGCGGGCCAAATTTGTCATGCCACTCCGAATCATAGTTCATTTGAGAGACATATAAAAATGCCATTCGGTCAATTCTTGAATTTTCTCTAAAAAATTTATGCTGCTCAATAATTTCTCTTTCAACATCTTCTTTTTTAATTTCAAGAGGATGAAAAGCATTTACAGAAGTACGATTAAAACTAGCAATATTAAATATTTTTAAAATTTCTTCAGAAGGAACGCCAAGTCTCAACATTTCTTCAATAACAGAATTAAATATAATTGTAGACTGAGATTTAGATGAGAATGTGGTGGAATCTATAAGCACGAACGTTTTTGACGAATACTGTTCGGGGGCAATTTTTAAGCCCTCTTGACTTAAAAATTCTGCTAAAAGTTGAGGAGTTGCTCCCTGAAGACTTGGTGTGCTGATGTTAATTCTTTTTACCCTTCCCTTTTGACCTATCGAGAGATAAAAAGCCTCAACTGCATCTGCCACCATTGCCGTATCTCTCCCTAAAAATGCATAGGTTCCTCCAGGAAAAGTTTTTTCTAATGAAATAATCAAGTTTGAAAATTGAGATTTATATACGGGCAGTCTAGTATTTTCATAATTATTTAGATCTGAGACTTGATATTCTTCTAAAAGAGATTTATTTGAAAAAAACAAGTGAATATCTGGCCTGGTATTATTCTCTATTAGTTCTGTCTGAGCCTTGTTTTGAGCGTAGATATTAATTGAAAATAGAAAACATAGAAATATATAAAGTATTTTATTTATCATAAATCATCTAGTCCAAAAATAGCTTTGCAGGATATATTAAAGCGGACATTATTTTTTTTTGCATAATTTTCTACCTCTCTTTTAAAATTGGGATCTTTTACTATGTCTATAATTTGGTGTTGAAGCCATAAAATTGAATTTCTGATAGTTGGGTGCGTGAGACTCCCGGTATTTGGCAGTAGTCTCTTTCCATCAACAATTGGCGGACCAAATTTATTATGCCATGCCCCAGTATAATGATCATACCCAGATTCATTAAATAATTCTCTTGTATCAGGTATTAAGGGTATGACTAGGTTATCTCCGAAGCTTCTAGTCTCTGCCGTTTGATTTATTAGAAGCTGCTTATTTGTATCATAAATTTTCTTCAGATCAGAGAGAGGGCCGTAGCGAGCCTGATTGTGTATGTTACTAGTATCAAATGTTGAAACCTGCAATCCGATCATATTGAAATATTTTAGTATGTCTTTCGGATTATTTTTTGGATCAGAAACCCAAGCCTCATAGACGGCTTGAATTAGCCTTCTTCCTTGTCTTCCACTTACAAGAATTCCTTGATCATTTTCAGCACCCTTTGAAACTGTATCAATCAGTATAAAAGGTCTATTCTCATTTACAT
>JANMFM010000210.1:0-6238 GCA_031374125.1 Bdellovibrionales bacterium | reverse complement strand
AAATACAGTACGATTTTCTCATTGAGTTGAACAGTCGATGCATCAGTTTTTAAGAATGCGCCGGTAAGACTAATATTCGAAAGGATACCCTTCGAATCTTGTCGGGCATAAGACTTCTTATAGTTAATATCGAGCTGTAAATGTATTCTTCTCGCGGGCATTTTGGTTGGTTCCATCATAAATAACTCCTCAAGCTATATAGACATATCGGTATTTTTATGTGTAATTTTAGCAATCTCATTTTGAGGCAATCGCTGTCTCATATGGAGAAATTTCACTTTTAGTATCAGATACTTAGAGGTAAAAAATAAATCCCCATTGACAAAACCTTTAATATGGAGAAAATAGAGGAATTCAAGAGCATCTAACCTATAATATAAAGATCTAGAAAAAGATCAAATACCCACCAAACTAAATAACGATCAATTGGGCCGGTTAACTAAAACACCATAAAAATTCAAATCAAATAATTTTTAAGTTCTCAATTCACTCTACAAGGAGATAAATTTAATGTCTGACGAAAACAAAAACGCTGACGAAGGCACCAAGAAAAAATCATTCAGAGCCAAAAAGCCAGAGTCATCAGAACAAGAAGCTGCACCCAAAAAAGAGTCAGCCGCAATTCCTGAAGTCAAAGCCGAGGCCCCAAGAGTCGAAGCTCCAAGCGAAAAAGCCCCACGAGAAAATCACAGAAACGAAGTCAGAAGCGAAACTAGAAACGATACCAGAAATGACAGAAACGAAGGCGGCGGTAGAAACAATAATCACCGCAGAGATAACAACAGAAATGATCGCAACGCTGGCAGAGGCGGCGGTAGAGATCACGAGAGAAAAAACTACCATAGAGACAGACATCAAGAAGAAGAATCTGCTGGAAATAGCGTAGAAAACGGACACGGAATCGACGACGAAAATCAAGAAGACACTCAAATTCAGTTAACTGAAGAGGAAAGAAAAGAGCTTAACTCTAAAGATCTTAAAACTAAAAACATCACCCAATTATTAGAACTCGCGACAAAATTAAACATCCTTCATGCGGCCGGAATGAGAAGACAAGATATGATCTTCGAAATTCTAAAACGCGCGGCAAGATTTGGAGATATCTACGGCCACGGTGTTCTTGAGATATTGCCTGATGGATACGGATTTTTAAGATCTCCGGACTACAACTATCTCCCGGGTCCAGATGATATTTACGTGAGCCCCTCACAAATCAGAAGAATTGGTTTGAGAACAGGTGACACTGTGAGCGGAACAGTTCGTCCACCAAAAGACGGCGAAAGATATTTTGCTCTTCAAAAAGTAGAAACCCTCAATCACGAATCTCCTGAAAAAGCGAAAGATAAAATCTTATTCGATAACTTAACTCCGCTTTATCCAGAAGAAAGACTAAAACTTGAATATGCTCCCAACAACTACACAACAAGAGTGGTTGACCTTATGTCTCCCCTTGGAAAAGGCCAAAGAGCATTGATCGTTGCTCCTCCAAGAACTGGTAAAACAGTTTTGATGCAAGAAATTGCGAATGCAATTTCTACGAATCACCCAGAGGTAAAATTAATCGTACTTCTGATTGATGAAAGACCAGAAGAAGTGACAGACATGTTGAGATCTGTGAAGGGCGAAGTTGTTTCATCCACTTTCGATGAACCACCTACTCGTCACGTTCAAGTTGCTGAAATGGTAATTGAAAAAGCAAAGCGTTTAGTCGAGCATAAACATGACGTTGTTATTCTTCTAGATTCTATTACCCGCTTAGCAAGAGCTTACAACACGGTAGTTCCTCCTTCGGGAAAAATTCTTTCTGGTGGTGTGGACTCAAATGCCCTTCATAAGCCAAAAAGATTCTTTGGTGCCGCAAGAAATATCGAAGAGGGCGGAAGCTTAACAATTATCGCAACTGCGCTTATCGATACAGGTTCAAGAATGGATGAAGTTATCTTTGAGGAATTCAAAGGTACGGGTAATTCAGAGATCCATTTGGATAGAAAACTCATGGAAAAACGTATTTTCCCATGCATGGACATCAATAAATCGGGTACTCGTAAAGAGGATTTACTCATAGATAAGGCTGATTTGAACCGAATCTGGATCCTCAGAAAGGTTTTAGCGCCAATGAACGTTGTGGATAGTATGGAGTTTATTTTGGGCAAACTTTCGGAAACGAAGTCCAATACAGAGTTCCTTGCTAATATGGGTGGAAAGTAACCCCTCGAAATGACTTAATAATTAGGCAGATCTAAAGGAGCGCTGTGACAATCGACAATTGCCATGCCGCTCCCATATTGATGTGGATAACTCTGTGTAGGAACAAGAGGGGGGGTCTAGGTCTGAAATATTCTCCCAATAACTTGATTTTACTCTAGAAAAATGAGAGAAACTCCAACTCATGCCGAATTGAAACCGGCATTAAAGACCAAAGGAAAAACCATGAAACCAGCAATCCACCCAGAATATTTTGACTCAAGCGTAGTTTGCGTTTGCGGAAATACATATATGACAAAGTCTACGAGGAAAGAACTTCGTGTTGATATTTGTAGCAACTGTCATCCGTTCTACACAGGAAAACAAAAACTTGTAGATACAGAAGGCCGCGTAGATAAGTTCAAAAAACGTTACGCTAATTTTTCTTCTAAAAGCAAATAATCCTAAACTTACTTTAGGAAAGTTCGGTAAGCCTTCATATGTTTAAAAGACTCGACGACGTTGAAAAGAAATATGAGGGCGTAGCCCAGCAGATTTTAGATCCCAACGTAATCAACGATAACAAAAAATACGCCATGATCATGAAAGAGTATTCTACTCTCAAAGAGATTGTGGACGTATATCGTGAATACAAAAAGATCGAACAAGAACGCAAAGACAGCAAAAATATTTTAGAGACAGAAAAAGACGCAGATCTTAGAGCTATGGCCAAAGAAGAATTGCCGCTATTAGAAAAAAATGTAGAAGAACTTTCTGCTAAACTTAAAATTCTTTTACTTCCCAAAGATCCTAACGATGACAAGAATATAATTCTAGAAATCAGAGCCGGCGCCGGTGGCGACGAGGCCTCCCTTTTTTCGGAAGAACTTTTTAGAGCCTATACGCATTACGCACAAAAATACAGATGGAGCGTAGAAGTCCTTTCGACTTCGGCATCGCCCGTGGGCGGCTTTAAGGAAGTTATCGCCAGTATTAACGGAGATAAAGTATTTAGCCGTCTAAAATATGAATCCGGCGTTCACAGGGTGCAAAGAGTTCCAAAGACTGAAACTCAAGGTCGTGTTCATACTTCTACCATCACCGTAGCGGTACTTCCCGAAGTGGATGAAGTTGAGATCAATATCCATCCCAATGATTTAAAGATCGATGTATTCAGAGCGGGTGGATCTGGTGGCCAGTCGGTGAATACAACGGATTCAGCCGTGCGCGTGACCCACCTTCCAACAAACACCGTGGTGATTTGTCAGGATGAAAAATCACAGCTAAAGAACAAAAATAAAGCGATTAAAATCTTGGCTGCCAGAATTCAAGATGCCGAAGAACAAAAACAAATCAAAGATGCATCTGATAAACGACTTGCGCAAATTGGAACAGGCGATAGATCAGAGCGCATTAGAACATATAACTTCCCTCAGTCGAGAGTGACGGATCATAGAATCAACCATACAGTTTACCAAATCGACACCTTAATGGAAGGTGGAATTGATCTGATGATTGAGCCACTCATTACACATTACCAAACTGAGGCTTTAAAAAATTCTCAAGGAACGTAAGTATTAAAATCCAAGATTTAATATTAACAGCATCAAACTTTCTAAAAGACAAGAGTCCCTCAGCAAGACTTGATGCCGAAGTTATTATTGCAGATGTTTTAAAATGCCCACGAACAGATCTTTACGTTCATTCTAAAAAAGAATTGGCACCGCAAGATCTTCAAGAGTGTTTGCAAAAAATTGAGAGAAGAATCCAAGGCGAACCTGTTTCTTACATCACAAATAAAAAAGATTTTTTAAACTACACTTTCTATATTCAAGAGGGAGTTTTGATTCCAAGACCCGAAACAGAACTTTTAGTCGAATACGTTCTTCATTGGATTGAAGAAGAAAAAATGGAAAAAGAAATTTGGCCTTTAGACCTCGGGTGTGGGTCTGGATGCATTGGTGTTTCGCTTCTTAAAGAAGTTTTCAAAATGAAAGTCGTAGCCATTGATATTTCTGATAAGGCAGTAGAAACCACAACAGAAAACGCAAAGAACTTAGAAGTTTCAGATAAAATTGATATTCTACAAAAAGATGCGGATCTTTTAAGTTATAAAGATTTTGAATTTCTAAAGCCAAAAGGATTTTCGGGACTTTTTGATGTGGTGGTTTCAAATCCTCCTTACATCGCAAAAGATGATCAGCTTGTAGAAAAAAATGTAAAGAAATTTGAGCCCCATGAAGCTTTGTATTGTGAAGAGAGCGGTCTTGAGAAAATATCTAAATGGACTAACCTTGCGGGATCTATTTTAAGAGAAAAAGGTTTATGGATTTTTGAAATTGGAGCTTCACAAGGCGAGGCCGCACAAAAGATTGTCACCGAATGCGGATTTTTTGAGAATGTCCAGGTGGCACAAGATTATGCAGGCTATGATCGTTTTGTGATCGCCACAAGAAAGAGCCTTTTGACAAATACCTCTAATTAAGTCACCCTTATAGAGATCAGTCGCGCCAAATGGCCAACTTAGGAACATCATGGATAAAATCGTCGTAAAAGGTTTAAAGCAACTCAATGGTGAAATACACACTGGTGGAGCAAAAAATTCTGCACTCCCACTTTTGTTTTCTACGCTCCTCGCAGATGGAAAGCATGTTTTTAAAAATGTTCCAAAGCTTCAAGATATCAATTCGACCCAACTGCTGCTAGAGCACTTGGGTGCCAAGGTAAGCTGGGAAGGCGATAACTTTATTGTTGAATGTAGAGGCGAGCTCATCAAGAAAGCTCCCTATGAGCTTGTTCGTAAAATGAGAGCTTCGATTCTTTGCTTGGGCCCGATCCTAGCAAGATATGGAGAAGCAGTTGTAAGCTTACCAGGTGGTTGTGCCATTGGAACTCGCCCTATTGATAAACATCTTGATGCGATGAAAACTCTCGGTGCCGAAATTGAAATTCAAGAAGGTTATGTTATCGCCCGCGCTAAAAAATTAAAAGGCGCAACCATAGTATTCGATGGCGTGACCGTGGGTGGAACTGAGAATGCATTGATGGCCGCAGTTCTTGCAGACGGTTTAACTACAATTGAAAATGCCGCAAAAGAACCGGAAGTGGATGACCTTGCAAATTATCTGGTAAAGATGGGCGCAAAGATCGAGGGTATTGGATCAAGCATTCTTAGAATCACAGGGGTTGAAAAACTAAAAGCCGCAGAACACACGGTGATTCCAGATCGTATCGAAGCAGGAACTTTACTAATCGCAGGTGCAATCACAGGCGGTGAGGTAACGGTGACGAGATGTGTTCCAACTCATCTTGACGCTTTAATCGCAAAAATGAAGGAGAGCGGATTTAAAATTGATACTGGAAAAGATTTTATTACTGTAAGAAAATGTTCTTCATGGAAAGGAGTGGATGTACAAACAACTCCATATCCAGGATTTGCAACAGATCTTCAGGCGCAGTTTATGGCACTTATGACTGTGGCAGAGGGTACAAGTATCATCTCGGAAAATATTTTTGAAAACAGATTCATGCACGTTCAAGAGTTAGTAAGAATGAACGCCGACATAACATCCAGAACTCAAGTCGCAATTGTCAGAGGGAAAAAAGGAAAACTCACAGGTGCTCCGGTTATGGCAACAGACTTAAGGGCATCAGCGTCTCTCATTTTAGCGGGCCTTGCTTCTCAAGGAGAAACTCAAGTTTTGAGAGTCTATCATCTTGATCGCGGCTATGAAAAGTTAGAAGAAAAACTACAAAAACTAGGCGCGTACGCCATCCGCGCAAAAGAATAGTATGTCCAAGTATAGGGAACAATCGTCGAGAATTATCTCAGTACAGTCAATTGACCAACGATAAGCTGAGAATAGATGGGGCTAGTTTCTTCGCCGATTGTGAATGCGCTTGGTACAAGTCCTTTGAGTTGAACGAATCTGTTTACAAAGTTATGAAGATCGATTCTAGACATGATCTCGATCTTAGAACCGCGACCGATCAAGTAGAACTTTCCAGTTCTGTGATCAATCTCAACTGTACCGTGTGCAGTTGTATCGAAAGA
>JANMFM010000184.1:0-3375 GCA_031374125.1 Bdellovibrionales bacterium | reverse complement strand
TATCAAGGTTCCGTAGTTAGGCCAACCGTCTTGTTCAATAACTATTTAAGGCACTGTCTAATGTGAGGGGCTCAGGCCACTAATCTTGTTTAATAATCATATTCTGTTAAAGAAGACGCCGGTCAAATGATCAGCGTTTTTGTTTGGTAATTATAAAAAAAAGACCAAACCGGCAAGGCTTAGTTATTTTCATATCTTATAGTAATTACATTGCGAATACTCTTTTTCTAATTTTTTATATTTTCTGATAAAGTAGTGTAATGCAAAATTTTTTAATTTCATTCACATTATTAGTAAGCCTTGCGGCCTGTAGCGACACTTCCAATCACCATGCTTCGGGTAATGGTACGACTTCTACAACTTCTGGAGGAGATTGGGAATCCAGCGGAGGCTCGGGCGTTGCTTGCTTTAAAACACCTCAGGCTGCCGAAGAGTACGATACGGCAATTGCGACCAAATCCCCACTCAGAGATGAAGTTGTTGCGTCCATTGAGACCTTGAAAACTCTAGAGTATTGGGAAGATTCTGATCTTGAATGGATAACTGGCGAAAGTTCTGAAGAAATCATTGATTTAGTTCATCGGCGGTTAAGATTGAGCGCGGCACTTTTTGCAAAAAAAAATGTATGACGTGCGCGCGCTAATTCAAGTCAATTCTTGGAACAAAAGCCAACAGCTTGAAGTGATCAATGATGCTTATCCCAGCCGAGATGTTAAAGAAGCAAATCCCAATTGTCGTCTTATTCAGTTGGCGGTTCGCTATATTCAAGCGAGTCCTCTAGAAAAAATTCCTCCGGTCAAAGTGAGCTTCGACTCTCGTTTGTGGGAAAAACTCGATGCAACGAACCAAGCCATTTTAGTGCTCCACGAGGAAATTTATTTGATCAGTAAACAATCTGGCCACAAAGACTCGCGCTATACTAGGGCACTGGTTAAAAAACTTATGAATAAAGTTGTTTGGTCTATTTCAGATCCCGATTATCTAGCCATGAAAGTGCAAAACGAAATCAATTTTGGCTTTGGTGATTACATTCACGTACTTTATAATTCCTCGCCTTTACCGAAGAATCCTGCGCCTTTTAGCCCTGAGTCACGTTATCGTAGTTTTCGAACAATGATCCAAAAGGTAAGAGCTGCGATGGAAGTTTGCCCCGATTCACCAAGGCAAGATTTTTTAAAATGCCACGCTGAAAATCTTAAAGACTACATTAGTGGAAAGTTGGAACTCACAAATGAAGAAGCTTTTCTTTTGTACTACCGTTGGGCAATCACTTATCAGCATTCCGATCTTCCGAACTCAGAAATCGTTAGTGTGTACTGGCCTGATCCAGAATTTAAAAAGATTGCAGAAGATGCGATGGTTAAAGCCTGCGATTATATAATTGTAAAAGCAATGATGAGTTTTGAATTAGAAGGACATACTCTGCAAAAATCTAAAGCCTATTGCCGTGATGCCGGCTACAAAATTAAATTAGACTCCATGGAAACAAATCAAAATTAATTTGATAAATCCCTTCGCGTTTAGAATTCTTAACGATGGCTTCAGATTTTTTTAAGAAATTCAAAAATTCTTGATGAATTAAATTTTTATCTTCGAGAGTGCAAGAAAGTGTGACGGAGAAAGAATATTTATCATCTTTTGGTATTCTTTGCATTTGATCAATCGATTTATATCGCATGAGGGTTTGGTGAGGTTCGCAGAGAGAAGAATCTTTGGGGAGATGACGATTTTTAACTAAAACCGTATATCCTTTTGAGGTTTTTTCGATATATTTTAATTTTTCTAGAATGACTAGAGCTTCCCCTAAAAGATTCTTGGCAATCCCTAGTTGTTGCGCAATTTTTTCAGGATGTTTTGCGTATTGCTCAAAATTCAAAAACACATGGACAATCGGGCAGACAGGGTTCAGATAATATTCACTTAAGTTCTCTCCGCCTTCTACGGTCTTAGCCGAAATGTGCCGCTCGCTTTTCAAAAGCTTTTTTTGAAATTGTAAAAGCTTGGCTTTAAGCTCGGTCTTTCTTGCGGCGCTGACGGTACGATTATAGTCTAAGAGTAAAAGAAGATATTCTCTCTCGTTGGACTTTAATCCCAAGTGTTCTGCAATTGCATAAAGTTGATCAGACTGCAAGTGAGCACGTCCTTTGAGAACATTGGTGATATAGCTAGGTTGAATACCAATCTCCTCACCCATACGGGCGAGTGTCCATTTGCCTACGCGGCTTTTGCGTGCTTGAAAAAGTTCTTCAAGAGCTTCGATGTAATTCCATTGACGATATATGATAGTCATATCGTTTATATTTAATATATTTTCCATTTATTATATACTTTTTTTTAATATATTTTTTATTGCGCTATGCCTTATAATCCGTCTGCATATAAAGAGCAAGATCTCATACACAAATATTGATTTTTGAAAATCGATATAACTTAAAGGAGCTATTATGAAAAAAGTATTGTTTGTTCTCGCGATGATGATTTCGATTTCGGCATTGGCGGAAGAAAAACAACTTTCTGAAGACGCGGCAAAAATTGCGAATGTTTTAGCGCGAGCACAAGAAAGTATCGGTAAAGAATTAAAGGAATTGGAAAGTTACGCTTACATCAGTGAAGTCACTATAAACGAAATGGAAGATCTCACAATTTATAAATTATCAGGAATGGGCGTCATCGGTGGAGATATGGCCTGTGGTGTATTAACACTAGAAATCGCGGAAACTCGTGAACTCGTTGCTCCGCCTTCTATGATGAATCCAACAAAGATCACGTACAAAGCAAAACTTCACAATCCTTGCAAAACCCCTTAAAGAACATTCATTCAAGAGGTTGAGGCAGAGTTGTGATTAAATTTTTACTAAGATTGGAGACTTTTTATGAAAGGCATTACTTTGCTTTTAGCTATTACTTTAATGACCTCAATTGGATTCGCCGAAGAAACTGTTATGACACGCAAAACCCATAGAGAGGCTTTCAACATCGTAAGCATATTAACTAAGTATGAAGTTGTTAAATGCGTTAAAAAAATGTTGGATGGCGATTCTGGTCCTCTTAGAGTGGATGGAGAAGAGTTTTCAAAATGGATTGATTTTATTCCACAAGAGATTACTGAAAGTGCATCTGGCGACTTTGGCAAAAAGAAAATAGTTATTTCCGGCCTTATTATTGAAGGTAACGATATTAAAAAAGGCAAAGGCACCTTGGAGATTGAAGTTGGGCCGTTTGCTCAAACAAAATGTACATCTCAAGCGACAATGCATTAATACTAGAGGCATTTATGTCGAATTGCTATTACTTTATTTTTAAACAATTAAATTAAGGGAGAAATAAAATGAAATTATTTTCTAAAGCTCTGCTTACCGCTATTTTATTCGTTAC
>JANMFM010000181.1:0-5528 GCA_031374125.1 Bdellovibrionales bacterium | reverse complement strand
ACTATGGGGCTACAGTGTCTAATACGGGGCTCATTCCAGTTTTTAGACAACACTTTAGCAACAAATGTTTTGAGCGGTATTCAGACTGACATCTAGAATTAAATAAGACTTCTCGCCCAAAGTTGGTGTCAGATTTGCAATTCTTTAACCTAATATGTTTATCTATCTATCTCATTTTTTTAAGGTCATTGATGTGTCGATTTTTTTGACGCGAGTTCAACATAAATTGTCATTAATTTTTGTTTTTCTTTTTGTTTTTGTTTTTGTTCCATTCACTGCCCAATCGAAAATACTTTATAAAAGTTCAGCGGCTACCGGCTCCACCGTGGAAGAAATTAGTGCTCCACAATTTTTATTCCATTGGACTCGTGATCAATCACTTGAATCGATGTCGAGCAATACAGATTTCAACACTCGCTGGTCGTTTTGGAAAATTTTGAGTCCTTCAGATGTCTTTACAAATCAACTTCAGGCAGACAGGGGACATGGCTACCTATACACATGGCACCACCCTGTAACTGGTATGATCGGGGGACAACAAGAGGATTATGGCGACAAGCTCATAGCTTTTGAACTTGATCTTAAACGTATTAGAGCAGTGAAGATATCTGTATCAGAGAATAATTATGGGCAAATGGTGGATAAAGATGAAGTTAAGCGTCATGTCGATTTCTCTAAAATTGACCTAATTTTTCATGAGAATAATCAGGAGTGGATTATTACCAATCCTGACATAATAAAAAAATTTACAGGTGATCCTGAAGTATTGCGTCCAATACTTGAAGAACAATTACGGCTTTTAGAGAATCCCGGTTTTATATATGATAAAAAGGATATGCACTGGAATTGGGATGAGAAGCTAACTGCAAATTGGAGTTTTTATCGATAACATTACATTGCAAAAATTCGTAAATTCCTTAGTGATGGTCAAGATTCCGTTCCGGTCTATTTTCTTAGAAAGAAAGATGGCACTTATTCGGGAACTAAAGAAAAATGGCTTCTTTATCAACGGCAACAGCAATCTCTTTCGCAGTGGTTACAAAAATTTCGAGCTAAATTTCCAATTGCTGCACAAATGGTTGTAGTTGGTGAATATAATTATTTATTTAAATACAAAATGATTAACGAACTCGCTCTTCTAACGAACCTTGATAATAATATGGCAAGGAGGTTATTGGAAAAGGCAATGTATATTGCGATATACCCAAACCCTCATTTAATCGAAGGGGCGAAGCAATTTTTACTCTTCATAGCACAACACAAACCTTCCTTCATGGATGAAATGTGGTCTGATTTGCGCAGAGGAAAGCTTATGGAATCCAATCCCGGACTGGCTCGTGGTATTATTTCTACAAAATTTAATCGCCAGTATTTCATCGAGAGTTTAAATTCTGGCCGAAGCTGTTCACACTTGTTTACACACTAATTTCTTTATTTTACAAGACATCCAGGTCATCTATGCTGAATTTCTTATTAAATGCTGGCTAATTTTAGATAGAAACAAGAATCTAGTTACAACTAATGATTTTCTGCTATAACGCTCCTGATATTAGTATAGGGAGGTTTTATGTTAAAATTTTTTATTTTTTCATTAATAGTATTAACAGGGGTAAACAGCTTTGCGGGTTATCATTGCAGAACCGAAAAAGGAGATGAAGTAATTATCTTCAGCCACATTCTGAAAGGCATGGGGGCAGTAGTAAAATCTCAAGCTGTTACCGATTACTATAAACAAAATTTGAATATTGAAGTTGTTAGATTAAAGAGTATCATTGATCCTGAAACAAAAGAATTTGCTACAGAAGATTTAGGTAAAGGTCAGGAATATAAATATCTATTCGCTCTTAGCCAGGAAGATGTTGAGGGTGGAAATATGTGGAGTCTTGAGTTCAAATTAAAACCAGGATTTAAAGCCAATGGAAGTTTGGTGGATACATCTGGAGTTGAGTTTTCCTTGAATTTAAGTTGTGAGCAGACTGGCGATCTCGAATAATAAGCGCGCTCTAAAACTCTGGTTTTATGATCAAGATATTTTCAAACAGACGCTGACTTGATAATCAGTGAAAAATGGCCGTGAACTACTATAAATTTTGTGTCAAAAAAAATTACCCACACTTAACAAAAGATGTGGGTAATAGTAAGCTCCAAAAGTTGGCTCTTTTATTTAAAATACTATTCTTTGTAACAACTAAAATTCTGTTTACTCACAATGGACCAAGGTGCGGGCACGTTTTTCATAACCGTAAAGGCATGGTTGCGATAATCTTCTAAATTTTTCGCAGCGATTGTTTTTCCCTCTTCGGTGTCTTTGGCCGCAGCTTGCGCATCTAGTTCTGGATTGCAAATAAGATCATTGAGTCTATTTAAAACATAAGCGGGAACTTCCTCTGGGGTTGCCGGACGACCTTCTTTGCCAAAAAAATTGGTCCACTTCTCTGCAGAAGCTTGAGCCGTAGTTGCGTAAGCCGTGAGATGAAGAAAAAATCCTCCTACGGGTCCGGCTGCTTCCTTTATGGTCCACTCTGGCGCAGCCGAAGTGTTTCTAGCTAGCAAGAGATCCAATCCTCGATTGATTTTACCTTCCATATAACTGAATGGATCAGATGTGGCGTCTCCGTTTGAACACTCTGCCGAATTTGTATAGCTGTAGATGCCTTGATCTCCGTCAGTGCAAAACCAATCTTTGTGCGCAGGTTTTTTTCCAAGATATCCATATGCAATCGCCATGATATCATATTCTGAAACTCTATTCAGATATCTATGACCTCTTCCAAGATATTCCATTACCGATCTTGAAACGGAACCTACAGCTCCTTCGCCTTTGTCTTTTAAGTTTCCTCGGAAATTATGTCTTAAGCCAAGGTTGTGGCCCAATTCATGAGGAATAATTTCTCTCCAATATCCATTCATATAATTTTCATAGGTATATCCAGCGGGTGTTTCATAAAAATCTAATGGATCAACTGCGAGAGCATCATGCAGCCTGATGTCTTGCGAAGGAATTTGCAATTCAATATCTCTGAAAGAAAGCTTATATTTTCTAACATTTTTTTGAGAATTTACTTTTGCTGAAATTTCTTTTACGAAATCCATTTTTAATTTCTCTGCTCGATCATTTTGACCGCGAGAACTGAGAGATGCAACTTGCTCTTTCACTTTAAACCATTTTTTATAGATACCCAGAATTTCTGGTCCCTGAATTAAAGTATGACCGGCAATGGTTTCACCCGTCGTGCCGTGCTTGATCGAAGGGCCAAGGCCGCCATAACTTGCTTTGTTATCGATATCCCATTCGAGAACGTTGTATCTCACGTCGCCCGCTATGATTTGGTTATAGCGAGGATCATTTGTTTCAAGCACTTCGTAAACCAAAAGATTATGGCCTAGGGTGTTTTGAAGCTTGTGATTCCAATCTTCAAACCCCGCAAGAACTGCTGGCCGGTGCTCAAGAGGAACGTTCTTAACATAATATTTCACGGGATTTGTAGCGAGGTCTGTGATGGCAAATCTAGAAATATAATCGTTGCTACTTTCGCCATTGGTGAAAAAACCTACTCCAGGAGTATTCTTTCTAGGAACAAAATAAGGAGTCATGCCAGAGTTCAATCGCACAAACCATCTTGTTGTAATCATAACTTCTTTAGAAGTTATTTCCTTGGTGGTTTGATTTGTAGCCTCGATTTTATATGTCGATTCCACATCAAACACCAGAGTGCTTACGGAAAAATCAACAGACACGGTCTTTGATCCCAGGTGAGTGAAATTTTGCATCTCTTCGCCACTGTGCTTTACAAACATTGGGGCTATGTCTAGATCTTTACCCAAAGCAGAGAGGTTTAGAGTGACTGTAGAATCTGTCACTTCCGTCACCGGGATTTCTGCCAATACTTTTAAGGGTTGAGTTTCAGAACCTTCACCACCAAAGGAGCCTTTGAAAACCAATGCTTGTTTTGTATTGGTATTTATTAATTCCGAACGAGCAAGGCTTGCAAACCAAGCGAGCTTCAGGTTTCCGAGAGCCACGTCTTCTTTATCAGATACTTTGATGATCGAGGTGCCAAACATATTTCCTTGGCCGATCAATCCTCTAGGGTAGGATAGAAGAATGTCATCGGATGGAGATTTAATTGCCTCAAATTTTATTCCGTTGGACTCCAAAATCTTTTTAGAAGCCATTTGATTTAGAGTTGTGAAGTTAGATGCATTTGCAAAAGATGTCATTGATACAAAGATCAAAGCCATCTTGAAGAACAATTTAAACATAGTTTCCCTCCTAGTATCCGTTAATGAAAATCCATTTTTTCATAAGTAGAAAGAGAATAATGCAAAATGTAGGCTCGCGTTATTGGTGTCAAAATGACCGTGAAATTAGATGAGAACTAGGTGACGTTCAACTTCTAAAACTGGAGATTGAAGTGGAATGATCTCAACTTTTAAATCTTTGAATCGCTTGCGCGCGAGAACGAGTTCTTCTTCGATTTTTTCCTTTCTCGCTTTGAGAAGAAAGTACTTTCCCTTTTTAAGATAATAGCTACGACTCATGTCCAAATGCACATCGATGGGCTTAAAGGCTCTAGCAATGATAAGATCAATATTAGGTAAATCGGAAGGAATATCTCCTTGCACAATAATATTGGGGGCAAAGGCCAGACACTTTACCAAAAAGTCACACTTCAAATTGCTTTTTTCGTAAAGGTGAAACTTCATTTCTGGAAATTGAATAGCATAGAGAATGCCGGGCAGTCCGCCACCAGTTCCATAGTCTGCAACGTTCTGAATATTCGTTGGAAAATTTTTAAGAGGCAGTAAGCAATCAATCAAATGGTTATCAATTAGCTCTTCGAAAGTCATTTTACGGCTTATGAGGTTTAGAATTTCGTTCGATTCCCAAAGAAAATCGATATATTTTTTAAGGACCGGCAATTGGATTTCATTAAATCCCAACTCCAGCATGATCGGAATTCTTTTCTCAAAATAAGCAGTATTAGACATAGGATTCAATCTACGATAATTTAAAGATCCTTACAAGTTTCTCGGTACAAGGTGAAAATATGCCATTGGATTTCAAAAAACTACTTACGGCAAGATTCTTCTACACCATTGGTGTGCAAATGCAGGCGGTGATTCTTGGATGGAGAATTTGGGAATTACTCAAAGATCCATTGGCTTTGGGCTTTATAGGACTTACGGAAGCCGTTCCGGCCATTGGCTTGGCTTTGTATGCAGGATACTTGGTCGATCGTCTCCGTCCATTGATTGTTTACCGTTATGTTTTGCTAGTGAGTTTACTTTCAGGCGTAATTCTATTGCTCGAACATATCTATCAGGCGCAACTGTCGCTCAATATGCAAGTGTTTATGCTTTATAGCGCATCTTTTTTAACCGGCCTTGCTCGTTCATTTTCTCAACCCATCATCTTTGCTTCTGTTCCTAGAATAGTTGGAAAAGCGAACTTACTCAAAGCCACGGCGATGTCTTCTTCGGTCATGCAGGTGGCGCGCATCGCTGGTCCGGCCTTGGGTGGAATT
>JANMFM010000122.1:0-3193 GCA_031374125.1 Bdellovibrionales bacterium | reverse complement strand
CTTCTTCAATAAATTGAACGATTTTTTCAGTCGCCTGAAGATCTTCACTCAATGAAACATCAAACCATGTCATGTCTATGTCTTTTTTAAACCAAGTCATCTGCCTTTTTATAAGGCCCATGGTATTTTTTACGATTTCTTCACGCAGTTGATCTTCAGGGAGAAAACCTTTTAAGAAGAGTTGCACTTCTTTATAGCCCACGCTCTGAAGTGCATCCCATTCTTCTAAGCCTTTTTCGACAAGGTCCTTTACTTCTTCAATAAGACCTTCTTTAAGCATTTTTTCGATACGATGTGTGACTCTATTTCTCAAATTTTCTTTATCAGCTCTTAGACCAATTTTAAGGTATTTGTAGGGAAACTTTTCTTCGGAAAATTTATTTTTATATTCTGAAAATGGAATCCCCGTTGCGCGATAAACTTCTATGGCTCTTGCTATTCGATACGAGTCATTGGCATTTAGGATTTTGGCATTTTCTGGATCAACACGCTTTAATTCTTCATAAAGGTCTATGGTTTTTTCGTTTTTAACTTTTTCTTGAATCTCCACTGGAATGTCTGGAACTTTATAAAGCCCATTGATCAAGGCTTTGATGTAAAAACCGCTACCACCAACGATATAGAACTTCTGGATCCCTTCTCTTGATCTTTTTTCGATCACCTCGAGAACTTCTCTACGGAATTGTCCCGCTGTATAGGCTGAACCTTCCGCGAGGTGTCCAATCAAATGATGAGGAACTGCCTCTAGCTCTTCTTTTGTGGGCTTTGCTGATCCAATATTTAGAGATTTATAGACTTGAATGCTATCGGCATTAATGATTTCTCCACCCAGTTTTTGCGCCGCTTTGATTGCTAAATTTGTTTTTCCGGAGGCGGTAGGTCCTAGAATAAATACCACGCGGATTGCGCTCTTCGCATCAATCACACAATTCTTCCAAAATCTCTATCCAACTCTCTAAAGCTCAATTGCTTAAAGACGGGTCTACCATGAGGACAGAAGCTTGAGAGTGGAAATTCATCCATTCTTTCCAATAACTCTTTCATTTCTTCATTCGAAAGAGATTGCCCGGCTCGAATGCTAGAATGGCAGGCGATCGTGGCAAAGACATCAGAAATTCTTTTTTCGAGAGAATAGGAATCACCTTGTTCATAAGCGTCTTCTGCCATTTTGTTTAAAATTTCTGAGAGTGCTTTTTCTTTTACTAACGTCGGTGCGGAATTCACCGAAATTGTTGTCGGACCTGCTTG
Source organism: Bdellovibrionales bacterium (assembly GCA_031374125.1). Taxonomy (GTDB): domain Bacteria; phylum Bdellovibrionota; class Bdellovibrionia; order Bdellovibrionales; family JAEYZS01; genus JAEYZS01. The sequence goes on along the minus strand of JANMFM010000122.1, from coordinate 1,945 downwards.
TTCGATTTCGATTCCGATTTTTGTAAGGCTATCTTTTAAATTTAGAATCGCTTCAAACTTATCCGGCTCAAAATCTAGATTGAGTGGGAGTAAATAATTTTGAACTTCAAACTGTCCGTTCTTAAAAGACTTCATGAGCTTTTCAAAATTCACTCGCTCGTGAGAAGCATGTTGATCCACCAAAAACAAAGCATGTCTAGATTGGGCAAGAATGTACGTGAGGTTCACTTGGCCTAGCACTTGCAATCCTCCCCACATAGGATCCGCACCCACACCGTCAAGATTTGCCTGTGCAAGAGCTGGCTGCTGAATGTAGGTTTGTTGAGGTGTCTCGTAATTTTCCAAGGAAGACATATCGTAATTTTTTTGTTTAAACTGCGTATGATGAAAACCTGCGGAATCTGATTTAAAAGCATTTTGACTATAATCACCTTGAACAACCGAGTTTTGATAATAATTATGGACGGCTTGTTCAATATTTGCGGCACGATCTTCTGATGCCGGATTCGCTGCTCCTTCAAACATATTTTTAAGCCATGGAGCTTTTTCTAAAGAATCCCTTACTGATCCGTGAACCATTCTGAAAGCCATACCTGGATCTTGAAATTTCACTTGGGATTTGGCAGGATGGATATTCACATCAATCAATTGCGGATAACAATCCAAATGTAAAACCGCGTAAGGATATTCTCCGTGCATCAAAAGATTTCTATACGAATCTAGAATTGCTTTTTGAAGTCCGCGATCTTGAATCCATCTTTTCTGCACAAAAATCCAAATGTGTTGCGAAGTCTTTGCAACTAGGTTTGGAGAAGAATGAATCGCATGGGCTTTCATCTGAGTATTTTCTCTTGTGTTCTCAAAAAGTTCCGTCACTTCCAAAACGTTCAAAGTGCGCGAAAGCAGAGAATCTGTTTTTGGATAGAAAGCTTTTAAGACACCTTTTTGCTTAACCTTGAAAGTGGTTTGCGGATGAGAAAGGGCAAAAGCCTTTATCACCTTCATAATTTGTGTGACTTCAGAGGAATCGGATTTTAAAAACTTGAGTCGTGCGGGAACATTACTGAATAACTCATCAATCGTGATTTGCGTTCCATGATCTCCGCCGATTTCAAAAACATCACTCTGGTTTCCAAAATCAGATTTGATTTGCAATGCCGATTTGGCGTTTTTTTGTCGTGTGACGATAGACATTTGACTGACAGCTGCGGCGGAAGCTAAAGCCTCGCCACGAAATCCGTAAGTTTTCAAACTCCAGAGATCAGAAAAATCTTTTAATTTACTTGTAGAGTGGCGATTCAAAGAAAGATTCAAATCTTCTTTACTCATCCCAGAACCGTTATCTTGAATTTTTAAGAATTTTCCGCCGATATCCAGATCAATTTCAATCTCCGTAGCTCCAGCATCAAGGCTATTTTCCACGAGCTCTTTTACAAGATTTGCGGGTCTTTCTAAGACCTCGCCCGCAGCGATCTGATTGATAACTTCTTTTGAAAGAATTTGAATCGACATAAGGTATTCGTATTCACTTTTCATCCGAATGTCGAACAGAACGCGTCGCACAATTGGCTTTACGCGCTAGATTTATCGAGCTCTTGATAATGTCATCTATCCAAAGCTTTCTTGGTTTTAATTTGTGTTATTCAGAAGGGGTTAGGTCAATATTTTGAAAAAATGGGCGACATATTCGGCCATACCTTTTTCAAAATATAGTACCCTAATATGATTGAACAAATAGAGGTCAAATACACAGCTACAATCGTAATTTTAGCCAAGGTGTTCATCTCAGGAAAAAGTTGAAAACCAAGGTCCCTCAAAATAAATCCAAAAAAAACTAAAATAAAACCTCTGTAAGCTACTCTTTTGAATTTTAAAGCATATCTTAAGAGAGAAATACAGATAAAAGCTAGCGCTAGTAGGACGCCTATTTTTGCACCAATCATCA
>JANMFM010000101.1:0-21107 GCA_031374125.1 Bdellovibrionales bacterium | reverse complement strand
GGCCTAATAAAAACAATGAACAGAGCCGAAAGCCATATTCTTACAAACCCATTAAAAACGAAATCATAGCCCTTGTGCTTCATTCTTTAGTCTAAATGGTGGAATGGGTCGGCTTTATCCATTTAAGCCTTATAGGAGGCTCTATGGAGCGTTTACCGCCCTTCTTTTTAAACAAGTCCGTCGTTGGACCTACAGCACTTAGGCTTTTTCTACTTTTCTATCAGTCGGCAAAGTCCTACCCGAACCGTCGAAGTCATCGGTTTACGAGGGAAAGTCTGACCGATATAACCAAATGTTCCTACGGAAATATCTCTGAAGCTCTGAAAGAGCTTATATTGCTTAAAATAATTATTTTAGATGTCTTTGATTTAACTAAGACCCATTTCATTGTGAATGAGTCGAAAGACTATAACTGGGAGGAGATCAGGCGAAGACTGAGTCTAAATTTTGAAGGGGCTCCGAAATCTGCGGAGGATTTTTTAAAAATTCAGGATTCTGACTAGGGTTTTATATATAAACATTTGGATTTTAGAAGACTCGGCATTTTTTGATGATCTTTCCATTTAGTCTTTAGGAGGATCATTTATGACCAATCAATTACCAAAGTTTCATTTTCGTCAAATTCCAGAGCTACCTGACAAAGCCTGCTTTTTGATTTTTAAGAACACCGACGATAAGCCCAAGGCATTTATAGAATTTGAAGACGGGGCTTATAAAGTTTATGAGATTCAAGATCTATCAATCACTGACCAGCTTCTCATTTTGCAAGAGGCTGAAAGATTCAGGGCATCCTTTTTTGATCAAGATTACTGGAGCCTCTAACTGACCCAGATTGATTGGCAATAGTCCCCATTTAAGGGGCGTTTGCCAATTCTTTCAGTTATTAAGTTCTTTTTCTAACTGGTTCCCTCGGGTGTGGGTAAAACTCCGACCAGTGTGGGCTCTCAACGGCAAATTTAGATATTTAAAGGCTTCTTCCATTTATTTAGTAACCCTTGGAGGAGGGTAAACGATGAATGAAAAAAGAGAGAAATTAGATTACTACTTTACGCCCGTGCCGACGGTCTTATTAAGAGCCACTGATCTGCTTAATAAAAATGATCGAGACTTGCTCTATCAGATTGCTTCGTTTTATCCAGATACTTTGTATTATTCGGTGAACCGCTTAACAGAGGATATTCTGGTCTGTGGAGAGCTCGCCTTTTATAGATCGCTCTATAAGTTAGTTCATCTAAAAATTATCGAGCTTCAGTCAGGTCATAAACGCAGACCCAACCACTACCGCTTCGTGGCAGACCCGCAAAAATGGCGTGTCACAAAAAATATGCAGGAAATTCTAGCCAGGCACGCTAAAAAAATATCGGGAAAGGATCTGGTTTTTGAACATGAGGCGTTTCCAAATATTTATGGCTTTTTGGTTTCGTTCAATATTTGCTATCCTAAGTATGCCATCGAGCTTCCAAAGGCTCAGAAGAAAATAGAAGATCCTGTGCGACCACCAATAGAACAAGATTATCGCACATGGCAAAATCGCACCGAACAAATGGCAAAGAATAATACCAGCATCTATGTTCTCAAGAATTATAATTATCTTGAAGCCCACGTCAGTGCTTACAAAGCCTGGAAGGACGGCATTCTTGCCGACTATTTAGCTGGAGAAATTGAGAAGAAATATATCAAAGAGCTTATTGAAAAATATGAAATGGTCGCAAAGAATCCAAAAAGTGAATTTGAAAAAAAATGCTTCTCAATAATGAAAAAGCTGTCCAACGAAGGTAAGAACGGATTTGAAATTGATGCTGAACTAAGAAAACTTGAGGCGGATTATAAGCGAAGCTTACAGACGCCTGCAAGCGACCCAGAATAAAAAAATCTCTATTACTTTTTGGACGTTTTCTTTCGGGTAGTGCGTGTTGTGGATTTTGGTTTTTGATTTTTATAGTACTCGAGATCTAGCCAGTAGAATAAGCCAGGTTGATCGACTTTCCTTTGCGATTTAATAAAACCGACCTTCCAGGCATCGCCTCGGTCGAAAACATAATTATCTAGCCGAAATGCTTTGAGCTTTATTTCATATTGCTTGGTTGCTTTTTCGTCTCCCGCCTTTACTTTTTGAATCATTTCTGGCGCGGTCAATTCATAAATATCTCTAAAAATTTGTTCTTTCGAAACTGCTCTTTGAGCATTGGTGGCTTCTTTATCTAAAAGTAACTGAACAACTCGAATCTGATTTGGGTAAAGCTTTAGTGGCGAAGTTGTTTTACCTTTTGGGTAGAACAATGAATAGTCAGAACTAAAGCCATGCACATCAGGGCTTTTCAGTTTTGGTACTATCGACGCCTTAACTTCAATAAATCCTTCGCTATCATTTTTTAAAGAGCGTTTTGAATTGATGAGGTTCTTTAAGATTTTAATATTTTTGTTTGCTCTACTTTGGGCTGACCTAATTCTAGGCTCTAGTGCCTGGTATGATTTCGTGACCTCGACGGTACGTTTGTAGCCACCAAACATTCTTATGGCTTCATAGCTATTTAAGCAAATCGGCTGGCACCTAGTACCCTGACTAGCAATTTTCGAGAAGAGCCCTGCGGTTTCAGTCAGGGCTCCAGACTCACATTCAAGTTCGAAATGAGAAAGGAAACAGAGTCCGTTGGCTAAAAAATTATTTTGATATTCGAATTCAGTTGTTTCATTCAGTCTAAGCGGCCAGCTAAAGAATCGTATTGATTTGCCAAGTAGGAGTTCGAGCTCAGGCACTGAAAAAGTTCGTTCGGCTAATCGAAGGTATTTTTCTGAAGGCGAAAAATCAGGGTTGGCTATAAAATCAGAAATGATCTGCAATGTTTTCTTATAAAAAGAAACAATTGTTTCTCTTAGCTCTTTTTCTTCGTCTTGAAACCATTTGTCGCCGATAAATGGGTGATACTTTTTTCTATTTGAGCTGTTGATTCTGAGCGAAGAAACAAAAGACGAATCGAGTTCCTTTGGCAAAGAAATAGACCTCGTAGGTGCCTTGAGATTCGGTGGATCAATTTTCTTCTTTGCACGCTCTCGATAGTAAGCCTTGTTATCCTCGGGCTCTTTTAAGAACTGTAGCGAGCAGTTGGTTAAACCAGCCTGAAGCCAAAAACAACTTTTGAATATTGAATCCGTTTCGCCCCAAAGAATAAACTTGTCGTGATTATCTCTTATGAAATCTGAGAACGCTGATAGCTCGTTGTTGATTTCATCTTTTGATACCAGTGGAATAGTCGGAAGTATCTGGTTAAAGAACAGTTCAATCTTGGATAGGACGCTTGGGTCTTCACGAAAAAATAGTTCTTCGGCTTCCGCGGGCTCCATGCTTCGCAAAGCTAGAACGAAATTCGGCGAAAAATAATTTCTAATTGAGTGAATTTGTGGAGAGTAGTCACCTGATGCGTCAAGATTTTCATAGTCCATGATCTGCGTTTGCTCTTCAGACGGTGCCGTATTGGGGGAACATTTTTTTAAAATTTCGAAAACTTTGTCTTCATCCAAGTTGTACTGGTCCATCAGAACCTTCGCGCAATTTTTGATAAACAATTCATTTTGAGCCCGAGAGTTTCCCTTAGCCACTGCACACCTCAATCACAGTATAGCAACTTCTACCTACATTCGTACCTACAAAAATACCTACAAGCCTTTTGTAAAGTTCTTTTATAGCTGGGACGAACTCCACCAGCCGTGTTGAGAAGCTTTAAAATGGTTTAGGGCTTTAAACTTTAAAAGGAGGGCTAAATAAAAGGAGCAAGATATGAAAAATCCTGCGAACCAGACCGTGAATAGTAGCAAGGTCTCTAATTCTACTGAAACTAAAACCCGAACCGAGAAAGAGACTAAAGAAGCACTTAAGAATGCTTATCTTAAGATGCCAGCTATCTCTGACCAAGGTTCGAAGCTATTAAAATATTACCCTGAGATTGGCAGGGACACCAACAACATAATTGCCGACCTGAAAGAGCTATTTCGTGTTGAGTCCAAAGTGGCTGGCAAGGTTGGACAAAAGCTTGGCGAAATCCACGAATGTTTTGTCAACGCTTTACCAGCGAGTAAGTATACATCTACTTTCGCAAGTAGCCTATACTATCGATTTATTAGCATTGAGTTTGGCTTAGGGAAAAGTAGAACCAATGAGTATATGTCTCTCGCCCAAAGGGAAGACATTAATAAGTTGGATTTGCCCCTCTCGGTTCTTATAGAATTGACTCGTTTAAGCAGATTTAACGTCGAAAAGTTTTTAAAGAAAAATCCAATCAAAAAGTTAGAAGCACTTTCTTGTCGTCAGATTCAAAAACTGATTTGTGAAATCAATCCGAACCGAAGAAAACGTAAGAAACAAAAGGAGAGCAAGGTAGACCCGGCACTTGCTACGAAGATTCAAGGTGATGAATCGGCAATCCAACGAATCAATGAGCTTAAAACGAGTCTTCAATCTTTTTATTCAAAGGAAAAAATGAGTAGCAAGGTCAAAGCCGAAATTAAGTCTTTTATCAAATGGTTCAAAACCCAATCTAAAAAGATTGGGTAATCCAATCGCGTCAGTCGAGGGACTTTCCGCCATAAAAAATCATTATTTTTTATGGCGGAATAACTTTCTCTTACCTAACAGATGTCTGTATTCAAAATATTCGTGTCGTAATTATAAAATACCATCGTCTAAAAAATTATTTATTTCGTTCATCACAATTTGGATATCTGCTTCCAGCTCTTTTTGTGCTTCGGCATCAAGGGCTTTTAGGTAAATGCTCCAATAATTTTGTATGGTGCCGATTTGGTCTTTCGGAATTGATAATTTTTGAAGATTTGTGCCTCGATTGGTGAATGTGGCTTTGATTGCGGTCTTCACCAACTTTTTGTCCATCACATCTCCCCGAACTAAAAGCAAAAGGTCGTGGTAATCTTTCATCCGACTATTTTGGTCGGCTCTTGCCACAGCGGTTTCCAATTTCTCAGCAAAAATACTTTCGACGGGATATGCCCAAAGATGAATTTCCTTTTCAAAAAGTGGAGCCTTATCAGTTCCTAAAAGTTTCATCGTGATTTCGGTGGGCTTTACGGCATCGCCGACTCCAATATCAATAAACACTTTGGTTTTTGTATTACCTAGATTTCCGATGACCGATACTTGATGCCCAGGATATTTCATGTGGGCATGGGGTAGCGGTCCCACTTCTAAATTTTCAAAGGTAAAGCCATCGTTCAAAGTAAGTGCCGACACTTCCGTTAAATATTTTTTTACGTCATCAGTGGTAGCTGTTAAATCCTTAATTAAGAAATCCAAATCCCGTGTTTCTCGTTGTAGTTCAATGTACCGAATTAAACACATTGCCCCTTTAAAAATAAAATTCTTCCTATACGGGGAAATCGCAAGTCGCGCCAGCCATCGTTCAAGTACGACCTCTTGCCAAACGTCGTTAAAAGTTCGCCCCTGTTTCTGGGCGATGCTTTTTACTTTTTCTTTCGTGGATTGTTCCATGGCTTTGGTGTTGATTTGGTTCATGCTGGTGTCCTCATGTCAGCGCCTCAATATAAGGTACAATATCTACCCGTAGTTCTTTCGCATAGCGGGCGAGCTTCGATAGATCGGGCTTATGTTCGTCAGTTCTTTTTAGATATGCTTTTAGGGAATACATCGCTGACTCTTTCGAGAGTTTTTTAAAAGCATCGACCACGCATCTCTCTTTATCAAAAATATGGGTCTTATATTCGCCAAGCTTGAGGGGAATCCGTCCCAGTTTAAAATTGCGAGTGCGAATAATTTTTGTTTTTGGTCTTTTAATAAGACCGCCTTCGTGAGGAACGGCTATCCAGTATTGCCTTTGGATTTCTTGAGTTAGTCCATAATAAGCAAGAGCCGAAATCAGACAGATGGTTCCATCGGGAATGCTTTGGGCAGTTTCCAGTAGGTCTTGCCACTCGAACGGCGCAGAGCTATCAACTGCGGGGTTTCGATAGACCCCATGAGATACACGCTCTATAACGCCTATACGGGCGTAATAAGAGAGACTGTTGGCTTTGATACCTACAGCCTTGGCATCCTTACTGGTAAATGAGGGACGCTTCAGGAGTTTATTAAAGGCTTTGCTAGTTCTCATAGTTATATTCTAATATTATTACCCAATTACTTCAAGTGGGTAATAATATTAGAATAAAGAGGTCTGGGAAAGCAGGATTTAGCAGGTGGTATATGACTTTCTTATTAAAAAATGGCATCTTGTGCGGAGCCTGTTTCGGACTGTGAGCGGCTAGGAATAGTGGACTAAAGTAGTGGAGTATTTTCTGGTATCCATTTGGCTTAAGTGTATGATTTCATTAGGAACCCGACATATCCACCACTTTTGTCAATGGACGAACCAGCGTCCGTTAGACATCCACTTGCCATTTTAAATTCCTTAGAGCTTCGAGCGGATTCACATGAATCTGTTTCGATAGTTCTTTTTGCTAAAGATGCAGAGCTATTAAATGGAAGCACTTTGCCCATCTCTTCACCCTCATTGTTTCTTTTAAACCTCACTCCAAGTCCTTCAGGTTCTAAAATGATGTACTTAAAAAGAACACTCAATAGATTCTTTTTTTGAATAAGTGATGCCTTCTTCCAAGTATTTTTAAACTCTTTAAGAGCTGGTTCGATGACTTGAGTTCTAGTTTCTTTTCCAGATGGTGAATTTCTAATGTAATTATCAATTTCTAGTAATTGTACCTGATAGGCTGATTTTTCTTTTGAAATGGTGGCAATCTTTTCTTTAACAAACTGACCGCCTTCCTCAGAGCCCATCTCAGTTAGGAATTTAAAAACTGCATTTGCTTCCTTATCTAATTCTTTTATTTTACTTTCTATAAACTTTAGTTGAGCCACATAATCAGCTAGCTTTATTCTACTACTTTCATCAATTTTACTTTCAATTTTTTCTAAAAGCCCCTCGTCTCTCAAATACAGCTCTAGTCTTCTTAAAAGATCGGCCTCGACATCATCTGCTCGAATTCTTTTAATTTTGCATGTTACGGTCCCATCAAGCAATTTGCGATGTTCATAATATCTATGAACATTGATCTTACCATGAGAAGAGACCCCTTTATAGGGCATAGTACATTCATGGCATCGAAGAATGCCCGTGAGGAAGTAACCACGAGGGTCAGATGCATTTTCAAGTCTATGTCTTTGAACAAGCTCAGCCTTGGCGATGCCAGATTGAGCTTGTTCAAAAATCTTTTTATCAAGAATGGCTGGCCACGAAGCTTTCACAACTTGGTACTGCTGCCAAGGTTTCAATTCTTTTTGATCTGAATCTTTGTTCTTTGTATTGATCTCACGAAGTCCTATGTAGGCTTGATTTCTAAGAAGAGAAATTAAAGCCTGACGACTCCACTTGCCTTGATTTGAAAGCCTTGCTTTTTTATTTTCTCGTTCTTTAGGACGAATACTTAACACTTCAAGTTTTTTAATTGTTTTTCCACAAGTACCTTCTTCTAGAAAAATTTCAAAAATCTGACGTACCCTTCGAGCTCCTTCTTCGTTTACTTTTAATGTCGCAGGACTAGTCGGATCTTTTTCATATCCAAGGATAATCTCACCTCCATTACGAAAACCACGCACAGCACGCGAATGGAAATTTACAGCAACACGTTCGGAAGTTTGTTTTCTTTCAAACTGCGCAAGATTCATCATCATCAGAAGCATTAATTCTCCAGAAGGGGTACTTGGATCAAATTGATCTTTGATCGAAATAAGCTTTGCACCAAGTTTTTTAAGCTCTTCGTTAAGTAAAAGGAAATCTAATACATTACGATTAATACGAGATATCTCCGTTACCAGAATAACATCAATTTTTCCTTCTCTTAAGTCTCTCATCATTCGTTGATAGACAGGACGCTTGGTATCTTTCGCGGACAATTCGTCCACATAATACTCAACAATTTTCCCCCAAGATTTTTCTTGAGAGTTCTTGAATTCTACAAAAGAGTTCATACGATGTTTTTGAGATTCCAATGAACCTTCAACAACTTGTGCCTGCATTTCAGTGGAAACCCTTATATATGCACCAATTTTACGCTGCATTTTTCACTTCCTTTTCTTCAAAAAGTTTTGGGCGCCCTCTTTTTTTAGCCCGCTCATTCATTTGCTTTAAAATATCAAGCGCCTCTTTCATACGCCCCTCTTCTTCGATTTGATTTTTATTAGGAAATGCAACCAAGGTTAAACGGAAATAGTTCTCTGTTTGTATGGTATGAATGAAAGTTTTTTTATTCATGCTCTTTCACCCTCCGCTTACTCTTTTCTTTTGGAAGATTAGCTTTTATAAGTTTGATAAGCCCCTTTGCATCCCTGTCTGAAAGGTTATCAAATATATTCATAAGTGCCGCTATCAAGGCACTGGGATTTCTAAATCCGGTTTCATAATGATCAATAGCACGAGTTACAATTCCAAAAGTTTGTGCAAGCTCTTCCTGAGATAGTCCAAGCTTTTCTCTTATACGTTTAAATTTACTTGGGCTCATACTATACCTTCATTACTTGTATCATTGATACAATTGCCTCGCAAGCTCTTTTTACTCTTCTTTGAAGCTATACTCAAGCCTATTTGACCTAAAAGAGCCTCTCTAAGTGCTTCTGATATGTATCCAGTTTCTTTATATCTTTTAAGAGCCGCCTCAAGAAGTGTTGCATTGTTAGTAAATTGATTACGAATTAAATCCATATCGGCATCAGAAAAATCTTTACATGAGCGCAATAGTAAAAAGCTTGCTACATCTTGCCTATTAACTCTCCCGCTCTCAAAGCCGCTGTTTATTCGACGTACAACTTCTGCTACCGCTATTTCTGCATCTCTAGTTATCGTTATTTTTATTATGCTTTCCTCTTTATCCTCTGCCTTTATTTCTTTTTCTTCCATATCTTTACCTCCATTTTTTATTAAATTAATTATTATATTTACTACTTACTTATCTCCCACCCACCATCATTCACCAGTCCGTGACCCCTTCCTCTACAACATCGTTGGGAGGGAGGGGTCACGGACGATCAGGGGAATGATGGTGGGTGGGACTTTTTTTGAATATCTTTGTAAAAACAAGAGTTTCTAAGTTTTAAAAACACTTGTTCTTTGTTCAAATTCATTGCACTGATTTGCAATCCTTTTGCAATGAAACTATCTACTCTTTTCATGCGGCTATTCCCTTGGCTTCTCTTAAATCTTTAATGAGCTTATCAAAACTAACAGTGTTTTCATTAATGGCTACCGGAAATGAAAATAAGTTTTTAGACACATCAGTGGCCATGGCAAAAGCAATAGGTCTTCTCTCTACTGGATATTGAATTCTTTTAGCCATGCAGGTGATTGTATTTTTAATGGCCTCAGTTGTTACTATAAAGAGAACCAGATCGACCTCTCTAAAGATGGAATAAGATGTTAGAATCTGCCTATATGAGCTAAATGACTTTCTTGTCCGCTCATATTCGATTGCTACCTTGTACCCATCAATATTGACATAAAGATCAGGATACTTTTGGTTACTCATACCAAAATTTCTTCCAAAAAACTGTGGGTTAGATTTAAGATCATTTTCAGTCTTTACATTTTTAAATAAAGAAATACTTTCGTTTGCTAGAGTTAATTTCATTAAAAATTCATCGTGACTCAAAACCCCGATGTGGGGAGTAGAGACAGGGTGTAAGTGCATTCTTAAGGCAAGAGCTTTTCCCGTCCTTGATAACTTTAGATAATCTTTAGAAATGAGTTTACAGCTGATAGATTCAAAAATCTTAAAGTCCGTCATTTGTTTCCAAATGTAATAGGACATTCTTTTAGATTTCTTTGTAACAAACTCATTAAAGATTTCTCTATTGATAAATCCAAATCTTGCTGAAATTTGAACGGCCTCTAAAATCTCTGGATGAATTTTCAAAGCATTTCTCCTGTTTTCTCTGGTGCCGTATCAATTACAAAATGGCCCTGCTCAATTGATCTTCCTGATTCTTTTTGCTCAACCCATCTAACTTCTTTTATTACTCCTTTAATTTTTAGGCATGAGCCAACAAGCACATATTTTGCGTTGGGCTGCCCACTTGAGTAATCGCAGACTGATTTTTTGGTTATGGAAGAGCAAGAGGTTAAGATTAGGGATAGTGAAATTATAATTTTATTCATTACGAGGCCTCCTTTATTGTAAGATGTTTTGATTCTGACTTTTCAAATTTCGGTACAGAGATGAGTGGTAAATCAGGTAATGTTGAAAACTTAAGCTTTGTGACCACGACTCCTGAGTTGTATGGAATTCTAACAATGGCATCGCCAACGCCTAAGTCTTCTTTAAATATCTGTGGATGGTAGATGAATTCTTCGACTTGTCTGACAGAACGTTCACCGGTGTTTTCTTTATGTAAAAATTTTTTACTTTGGCGTTCCGTAAATTTTTCTCCAAGCTTAGTTCCAATCACCTTAGAGAAATACTCAGCTGATTCTGGCTCATTGGTTCTCATAAAAATTTTTAGATTTGAATTTACAAGAATAGTGTTTTCAATGTCTTCACCTAAAGCCTTTAAATCTCCAAGGGCTTGGTGGGCAAAAGTAATACCAATATTTGCACTCCTTGATTTATTTAAAAGGCTAACAAAGCTAGGCGGTATAAACTCGCTAAAGTCGTCTAGATAACACGGAAAGAATGTAAGCTCTTTTGATTCACTATTGTGTCTTTCAGAAATTGCAGCTTGCAATGCCTGAAGGATAAGTTTTCCTGTAGCTTTACCTAGGAATGGAAGTCTTAGAACGGGGAGCTGAAAATAGATGAGTTCACTATTTTTTAATGCGCTATCAAGATCTATAGATGGAGTTTCGGTATTAAAAAGACAAGCCGTTTTCCCAAAACTAAATTGGCTAAGCTGAGATAAAATACCAGAAACTTTCTTTTCTCTGTCTTCGGGCTTTTCGTTCATAAACCGCATGGCCCAAGAAACAAGGTTTTCATCTTTACAGTTATTAACAATTTTTTCTAGTTTATTAGGTACAGAGATTGCCTCATAAACTTTTAAAAAAGTTGGTATTTCACACGAATCCTCAAATAATCTTAAGATATTACCAAAGATTTCGTATTGAACTCCTCTGTAATATTCATTATCAAAGGTAAAGGCATTAAAGATTCTTTCTGTGATTTCCTCAGGGGTTCCTCCCATTAGAGGATTGAAGGTGTGACTAAGCTCGATGTTGGTGAGAGAAAAATACTTAAAATCTTTAACTCTTTTATGTTTATGAATATAAGAATAAAGCTTATCTAAAAAGCCTCTTTCGGCCTTACCATCTAGGATTAAAAATCCTCTCTCTTTTGACATATCATCAACGGCCCAGGGAATAATTACGGATTCAGTTTTTCCGGCATTCGTTGTACCGATAACTTGGGTGTGCATTCTTCTAGAAGATAAATTAATAAAAATTTCCTTACCCTTATCATCAATTCCAGCAAAGACTGAATTTTTACTATCTTTTCCGTTTGTGACTTGGTCTTTAGAAACTTTTAGTGTTCTTTTATGTGAAACCTTATTCCAGATTTTATTTACAATGACTGCGACAGAAATCATGGAAAATAACATTACAAAAACCCAGTAGTCTTCATAAATCTGAACCACATAGGGAGTAGCTTTTTCTATAAGCTTACATATTAAGAAAAGGCATAAGAGTGCGAATAAATAATAAACACTAGAATCATCTGATTTTTTCTGCTTACTCATGACGAGCCTCGCTATCAATCATTGGAAGGCTTTGAGTTAATATGACGTAGCCGTCTGTTCCTGCTTGTACCTCAACCCATTCTCTAGCTTCTTTTAAGGATTCACCGTATTGAGTGGCCCTTTCCTTTGCGATCTCTGAGGCGGCATTAAGTAGGCCATTTGATAGACCACCTTTAGATTGCCCCATAAAATCTCTTTCAACAGTGCCCGTAGCAAGGCCTCCAACAAATGTCGTAATGGCTTGGCCAAAAGAATTTTTAACTGCATCTGAGTGAAGTTTTCCCTTAAAACCTTTTTCGCCATCTAGCCCTGTAACGATTCCTTGAAGTTGACGGATTCGACCACTTGGTTCTGAGAGCTGCCTAAAATCAAATCTGGCTCTTGATGTGCCAGGAATTAGAAAAGCTTCTCCATAAAGCTGAGATCCTTTTGGAAGTAAAAGTCCTGCCTCGGTTTGAGCATCCTCAATAGTTACCGCCATCACGGGTGTTGGCTCACCGCTCGCAAGTACTGTATCTGTAATTTGGATTCTAATCTTTGTACCGATGTTAAATTGCAAATGAGAATTGTTAGTTGATCCTACAATCATTGGTGTGTTTAGATTTGGTTCGCCTCCACTTTGAGGAATTGCCTGATACCTTGGAGGATTTTTCCAAATATCTGACAGGTTTTTCTTATTATCACTAGCAGCTTTTTTCTCTTCATCTCTATTTAGAGTTTGGTTGCTGTTGACCTCTCTAAATTTTCTTGGACTTTGTTCAGGCTTAAGAAAAACAATGAATATCATAAAAATAAATCCAGTAGATAAAAGAGTGATAATATTCTTCCACTGAAGGTCTTTTTTCGAGGTTGCCTCATTATAGTTGAATAGAAAATTTGAAATTTTCTTCTTTATTTTTTCCTGATTTAAAAAGTTAAATTTAATAAGATAAGATTTTATCTTTTCCATAAAATCTCTCTTGGAAGTTCAATTTTTAGAATTTCTTTGGAGCTGAGTCTTAGCTCAAAAGAGCCTGCCACTTGAGATAGAAGATCATTCATGGCAATGGAGGCAGTTCCTGTGATTGGTTTATCTTTTGAAGCTTTTAGGTTTGATAGGAAAAGCGTATGAATTTCTTTTTTCTCTTGCCCTTGATAAATCCAGAAATTCGAAACTTCAATTTTTGTGTCGACCTTTGATTTTAGTTCGAAATCTAAAAGTAAAAATCCGTCTTTGGTTTTTCCTAATCGCTTGGTTAAAAAAGTAAGATTCTGATTTTCTGCTTTTCTTCTATATTCTCTCCAAATGACGGAATTAGGAGTTTTTAGAATTCTTGGCTGTACGTACACTACATAATCAGCTTGATCCTGATTTACTGTTATAAGCCTAAAATTATATCTACGTTCTTTTGTTATAATATAAAGATTTGTCTTAGCCCCATATCTTAAAGGTTTTAGAGTAATTTCATTTCCTAAAAATTCTATTCTGAATGCTGCTGAATCTCCAACGACTGACTTTTGCACAACCTCTGGAAGTTGAATAAAGGTTGCGATACCGACAGAGGCTTTGATTGTGATTAGTTCATCAATAGCCACAGTGGTTTTTCTAACTTTATTGGGAGAGGCTAGCGCAAGACTTGCTGAAAATATGTGAATAATAATTATTTTAAGATATTTCATTATTCACCACCCTCGGTCTCTTTAGTGATAAAAACACCCCAAGGATTGATCGCAGTCGGAGTATCAAGCTCTATGTTAAATTTTACCCTTAAAACAGTCGCAGCTTTCAGTGAGTCAAACTCGTTGATTCGGTCAGCAGTGAGGGTGACAGTTTTCTTTTTTAGATCGACTTCGATTTTATGAGCATACACTCTTTGAGCTACTTTTTTATTCTGAACAAATTTTTTAACCTCTTCCATACTTTTACGAAAAGATGATAGAAGTGATGGATAGATAAACCCTTCAGAAAAAGACAATTGCTTATCAATAGAAGCATTATCCCAGTTGTAGCGATACAGAATGTATTCTTCTACGGCTGATGAGACATGGTTTTCATTTATAGTGTTTCCAATTTTTGCAAGTCTTCCAGATGTCTCAAGAGCAATAACATCTGGTCCACGCGCAGCCATAAAGATTAATGAAATAAGCATCACAGAAAAAATTCCAAGCATAGAGTAGGTTAGGATTTTTAAGTAGTGATTCTGAGCCGCAAGGTCAGTAACAAGTTTTGGAAATTGTGGTAGTGATAGTTTTTTATTCATAGTGTAGTCCTCCTTTTATTTTTTATAGTTTTGAATTTTATGAACGGTGTATGTTTTAACATTTGATGCAGCTGACTTTGCCCCGTAAGTGACACCACTAATCCTAGTGGGTAATCTCACCATGGCTGAAACTGCAGCTCCACCAATCGCTTGAGTAGCAGCGGTCGCTCCTTCGCCGATAATGGATTTCACAAGTAGTGGCGTAAATATCATGGCAATTGCTATGACGAAATTTAGTACAATCAGAGTGATATAGCTTCCTTCTGTGCTATAGATATTTCCTAGTGATAGTGTCGTAAGCATTGCACTTAAAATTGCCCACACGATTTTCCAGCTTGCTACTTCGATTAGATTCTTGAAAAGATTCTTAGTGATGTGAGCAGTTGAGGGAAAAACATAAAGAAGAATCATAATGGGTGATAGAATTGATAAAAATACCCAGTAGAAGTAGTACATAGCTATGGTGATGTATCTTGCAATATAGACTAGAAGAAAACTCAAAAAACTTAAGATAGCAACAATAAGGTCATTGAATTGAAGCAGTAAAACTTCTTTTCCTATAGAGTAGCTCTCGCTCTTTTCTTGGACCATTTTAAGAAAGGCATCAAGGCCTGACATATCATCAATTTTTAAGGCGACGCCATCACATATATTGACAATAAAGGTTGAAATCTCAGGAAATGAGATCAAAAGAATAGTTGCTACAAAGGATCTTCTTAAAGTGTCTACATGATCTCCGCCACCGCTTTTAAAGTACCCGACAATGACGGCGACAAGAATTGCTACTGGTAGTGCTAGAAAATACATTCTTGTTAGCATCCCATGGATGTCTGTAACTAAAGTTCCTAAAACTTCAAATTGCGGCATTAGTCACCTCCGTTTTTAAGAGTAGGAAGTTTTGTTTCTTTGGGAATTGATCCAAGACCTGAAGAAATATTTTTGTAATTTTCCATAAATTGCTGAGATGAGGCTTTTTCCTTTCTATTTTCTAGAGCCATATTTTGAGCAAGAAGCTTCATCATCTGACTTTGAGTTCTTAAGAGCTGAGTTGTGACTCCGATAAGAATAGCTAAAGATTGATTTTGCAATTTCGCAGATCCTTGGGGGCTTGTAACTTGCGCATGGTTTAGAATTCTTTCTCTTTCTAAATCCACTTGGTCAGCATAGTCATAAATATTTCTATTCATAGAAATCGTTTCAGCAACGCTTTGATCTTGGATTTCTAAAAGCTCACTATCTGCACTCTTCGGAGCTTCTCCATATAAATCTTTGATAGCTTCTAGAACGGCCCTAGAGTCTTTGAGATTTCCATATACACCAGGGTTAAAATTAGGATTAATAATTTTAATAAGCGCAATACCTGTTTTTACTCCAGAGTTGATATCTCGAAGTAGTCCCAGGGTATCTTTCTCGGTTTTTAGAATAGCCCTTAGTTCCACCAACTGCTTTATTGTCTGTGCAAGAATCTGCGTAAGGACTACCACGTCTCCGCCAAATAGATCTGCCTTCGCTTTGTAGGGTGTAAGTATTAACGAAAATGAAACGACGATAATTATAAAAATGTTTTTTAATTTTTTCATACTGTCGCCACTTCCACTTCAGATTTTTTTTGAGAGACTCCATATGGATATTCTTGAGATGCTTTCTTGATTGATTCATATAAAGTAAGCCCATCTTTTTGATAAGAACTTAAAAGCAAATTATCTTTTGAATCACTCGTTGAGGCCCAATACTCAAGAGGCGTAGGAAATACTCTTATAACTTGCCTATGATCTCCTTCGATCATAAAGGCTTCGCTAAAAACTCCCTTTCTTTGCTCTAGGCTTTGAATTAGAGCAACTTCCTGCTCATTTAGTTTGAGAGAATCCTTTAAAACATTGATATCTCCACGCTGCTGCATCACAACCTTCATTGCAGTGTTATTTAAAATTGCACTAGCAATAGGACTTGCTACGATTTCATCGACAGCTTGAGTAATAAATGTAATTCCGCTTCCGGTTTTCCTAAAAGTTCTTGCTGCATACTCCATAAAAGAAGTTGCAGCAGGGCTTTGCAAATGTTGCCATGCCTCGTCCAGTAAAATTCTTTTAAGAACTGACCTTTCGTTTTCTACCTGATCTAGAATAAAATTTGTAATAATCAAGATCATAACGGATTGAAGATCCGGAAACTGTGAAAGGCCTCTGAGGTCAAAAGTAGTTACAAGTTTTTCGGTTGAAATCGAGGCTCTACGATCTAAAAGTCTTCCATAAGGAGCATCTCCAACCCAAGAGTAAAGAAGCTTTGCTATTTTTTGAAGTTCCGGTTCTTTTGAGATTTCGCAAAGATTTTTAAAATCAGAAAGAATTGGAACTTCGTTTTTAGCTTTTGCTCTTTCAAAAGTTTCAGCTAAAGTCTTTTCAATTAAAACTCTTTCTAATCTGGAAAGCTTTGAATCCTTATCTGACACCATTTGCTCGATAATAGAAGAAATACCCTTTAATTTTTCTGAGCTTGGTCCCTTTTCTATATCTTGTATGTAGAAAGGATTAATGGCGTATTTCTCGTTTAAGGAAACATCAAAATACTGGCCATCAAGTAGAGAGGTTAGTTTTTGATAGCTCCCGCCTATATCAATGATAAAGGACTTTGTTCCGCGTGCTACTTGCTGAAACAGAAGACAGTTATTAAAAAACGATTTTCCTGAGCCTGAGGCTCCTGTAACTAATGCATTGTAATTTGAAAGGCTAGAATCATAAGGGTTAAGACTCAAAAGAGAGTTCTGTCTATTGTACAGGAGAATGACAGGTATATCGTCTCCAAGTCTAGGACCATAGAGTGGCATAAAGTCCACAAGGTTATTGGTTTTCATACGCTTTCCGCGCTCAAGCCTTATGGGAGCGCCTGGCATATTGGATTTAAAAATCTTCCAAGCTCCATAGCTTTCTTGAATGGCTTCAGCGCCGCTGAGTGTTTTGAATTTACTTAAAACCTCTCTTGATTTTTGGTTCAAATTTTTGATACCAGACTTAGAATTTTCTTCTCTTAAAATGACTGAAAGTTCTGATACAAAAATTCGTTGTCCCGTATCAATGAGCTCTCTTAATAAACCTTCAGTCGTCGATAGCTTTGATTCATTTTCAAGATCAGTGACTTGGCCTGGTCTTGCCTGTGATAAGGAATTTGCAGTCCTTCTTCGTCTTTCTAGAGTTTTTATTTCTTTTCCTTGATCTGAAACTTTAAAAGTAAAAAGAAGATCATAATGAAAATCAAACTTAAGAAACGATTTCATTTGGCCTGAGAGGGTGATCTCAGGTAGAGTCTTAAGTGTTAAGACTCTTGTACGATAATTATCTAAGACAAAGTCATCTTTATCCAAGATGAGATCGCCAAACACAAGTTGTGACCTTGGCGAAGGTAAAGAAAGCTCTGGTTCTTTATTTACGGACTCAAGGTCATACTCTTCTTCTTTCGGTGAAAAGATCTCAGGCGCTGGAATGTTCTTTGATCTTTCAGGGTTAAGGTATCTGTAGATTAAAAAAACCATATCTTCTTTTGAAAGGGTTTTTGTAGAAAACCCCATTGAGCTTAAAGACGCTTTTATACTATCAGCAGATTCTTTTAACTCCTGAAGTCGATTTGAGAAATTTTCATTAAAATTCTTTGAGAAATATTTTACTGCTCTAAAAAATAATCCCACTTTTACTTGAAGTTGTGGAGATTTTAAAAATAGAAAAATTCTTGTTCTTTGAAGATCGTTTTTTTCAATTTGATCCAGAATTCTTTTCTGTCTGTACTCATCTAGATCTAATAAAAATTCACTTTTGGTATTTATTAAATTTTTATGCCTATCTAGAATTTTAGAAAAATCAGAATCTGTTGAAACAAGAAGTTGCAGGGTGTAATTTTCTGGAACCGTATTTACTAAAGAACGTAACGACCCAGTAAGCTGATTGATTCTATCATTATCAAAGCAATCAATATCAAGGGGAGAAATCTCTATACCAGAAGAAACTGATCCATCGTGATTTAAAATATGAGATTCAAGCTCCCAATATGGTAATTCTTCGCAAAGAGGATTATAGTCTGTCATCAGAACCTCCTTCATTAGTTTCTTTTATAAACTTTCTATATTTTCTATCATTTAAATTTGCGTACTTGATTGCAGATGAAAAAGTGTATTGAGCAAGGTGCTGAAGATAATTATCAGGCTTTCCTCGTTTTACAAAAAATAGGATTAAGCCTAGAGATAAAGTTGTACCCCAAACCATGAGATACTTTAAAGGTGTGGTTCCAAAGATGAGATTTTGAATTGAAAGATTTAGGAATAAGAGAAGAACATCGGAGATTTCAAATCCGAAGATTTTACTCTTTGCCTCCAATGTTCTTGGTACCGTTGATACTAGAAGTGGTGTTTCGTTATTATTCAACTTACACCACCGTTTGTGAAATGAAGTCCACGATAGCTTGAGCCCCAAATCCGATCACACAACCGACTGCTGCATAGATGGCGTGTTTTTTAGCGTTTTCATGTCCTACAAAGAAGCTAAGGGCAGCACCAGCCATTCCAAGAACTCCCATCACCGGAAGGATAAAGCCTGTGAGCTTTGATTTCATACCAAGTAAGGATGATTCAAGGCTTGCGTGACACACTTCTGGAAGTGCCAAGACAAAGCTTACAGCTAGGATAATTGTCATAGCCTGGATTAGACCTAGTAATACAATTTGAGATATTTTCTTAAAAAGTGGATTTGAAAAATAATTCATCATGAGGCCTCCTGATAGTTATTGGGTTGATTGGATGAGAAGAGACTTAAGAAAAGATCTTCTTGTAAGAGATAGAGTTTTACTTTGAGATAGTTCCCACAAAGATTTGCAACTCCCACTTTGTTCCAAAAACTTTTAAGCTCTTTATTCTGTGGGTGATCATCGACTGCATAAACGATGTACTTTGTGCGGTCATCTTTTGCAGGGATTAAGAAATATGGAGTTTTATGAAACATCCATAGCTTCATTCTAAATTGGCTTGATCCATCCCTCTGAAATGCGATCCCTACGGCCTCTCTTTCTTCAACTTCTCCGTAAGAAGACATTTTCCCTAGATAGACAAAATGTTTTTCGACTTTTTGTCTAAAGTCTTTTGTTAATTGAATTACGTTATCCTTCATATAATTTCCTCCTGTTGATTGTTTAGCTTGCATCATTATCTCTATCGTTAAATGCATCCATCTGGTCGATGAGTCCCTCGGACATATCTAGTTCGTCATAAAAGATTGGCATTTTCCGCTCTACGCAGTGATAAAACTTTGAACCGTCCCTTGCTTTTGGATAGAGAATATAGTCAACGTCTTCTCCTCTTTTGTGCTTTCGATATTTGGGAGACTGATCGCTTTCTTTTCGTTTGATATTTTTAAAGTAGTTTGGATTGTCTTTGTGTGTTCTTGACATAATAAATCCGTTTTAAAAATATCTACTGAACGTCGGACATCGATTGATATTTGACCTTCGAGGTTTAGATTCAAGACGATCCCATTCTTCTAAGGTCATCTGCTGTTCGCTTACAAAAATTGGCTTTAGAAATTTCTCAAGCCAAAATCTTGGCTTTGTTTTTTTAGAAGCCTCAATAGATCCATTAAGAACCATGAGATTTAGGCTCTCTTTTTTTATTGTTTCTTTATTCATGTTCGATCCTCCTTTGGTTATGGGCGCTAAGCCCGTTTAGAGGATCTATAAGAGCAACGACGTGCCACTTGATTTGAATTGTTGAATTTTTGATAAAAATTGAATTGTTACTTAGGCTTAAGATGAAGTGTGAATTTTAAGAGTAGCAGGAAATAAGTAGCAAAATGCTACTCTAGAGTAGCGAAAACAGTAGCGTGAATTGCAACATACCTAACTTGTAGGGTATTCTGCTCATAGCAGTCAGAGTATTTACAGAATTGATTTATCTAAATTAATAGCTGATGCGTTCCAATTTGCTTAGATCATTGACCAAAAGAGAATTTCAATATTCAAATATAAAGCATGAAAAAATATTTAATTTTAATTTTTTGTGGGACTCTACTTTCTTGTATAAAAAAAGAAGAACCTAAAATTTCAAATAGTTTTGAATCTAGTCCTAAAGTTGTAGAGCCAACTAGTTCTGATATTTGCAAGGAAACTTGCGAGGCTGTAGACATAAAAATATGTAATTCATTGTTTCAGGAATATGATAAGTGCAAAGAAACCAAAAAAGAGTCTACGTGTAAAGAGTTTATCTCGGCTTTCTCTATAGCACTTCCTAAAACGGTTAAATGTACAAATACTTGTAGTAAGGTACCTTTTGAAAGGTCTATCACCTACGGATGTGATGAAGTAGATAAATCAGGTTATCCGAAGATTACAGAAAGGTCTGCTCACCTGCTGACAGAGTTGAAATTCAAAGCAGCTATCGACCTGTTATTATCTGATGAGTTTTACTCAATTCTTGATGGCGCTCTCTCGGAAGACATTTATCCTTTAATTGAGAAAGCAAGAAATAAAAAATAATATTATTGGGTTAACAGACATAACCTTATTATTAACGAGACACCACAGAATCCATTGTCATATGAATCTAATAGTTTCCATGTACTTTTTGTGTAAGTTTTCATGCTTCTTATTATGTCCGTAGTGCTGCGATTGCAAGATGAACAACGGTTGGCAAACAACACATCAGCTTACTCAGCTACTTTGGTAATGCTCTTCGCGGATTCAACCACTTTTATTGTTTGCTCAGAAGATACGCTCGAAGCAGAGCCGTCAAGGTAACCAGTAGCACCAGCATTAAAGACTGCTTTAGTAGCCTCCACCAGCACAGCATCCTTACTTTGTTCATCAGAAGCCGCAGCAGTAAATGCCTGCAGAGTTCGAAGACTCAGAGCTCTGTGACGATTAACAAAACCTAGGTGCTTTAAAGAGCGATAGTTTTTCGCTGACCAAGTTGTGGCTGTGATCAACATACTTAGAATGATCAGTTTAGTCTATATCTGGAATGAGCCCCGTATTAGACACTGTAGCCCCATAGTTTTTGGGTGGGACGGTCAGCGGGGTTAAGTTTTAAAACTTCTTTTTCGAACTCCTCTGGGGTCTTGTATCCTAGAGATGAGTGAAGTCTTTTCGAGTTGTAG
>JANMFM010000094.1:0-2441 GCA_031374125.1 Bdellovibrionales bacterium | reverse complement strand
GGTTAATCAAGGTAAGTCAAAGAGCAGGAATTCGGAATCTTTTAAGGATTTGATTTCAAGTTTGGTCATATCACTAATTCCCAAACCATCTCCTTGTGAAAGATTGTGATCATTCACTCTCAAATCACCCTTCACCACTTGGATCCAGGCATGGCGATTCTTGGGAATATCAAAACTCATTCCCTCACCCAGGCTGTATTGACCGCGATAGATCTTTACATTTTGATGGATACTTACCGCATCTTCTCCACCTTCTTTTGAGCCAATCAAAAAGAATTTTTCTTTCTCTGCTTTCTTTTTAAAACTCACTTGATCATAACTTGGAGGAACTCCTTCCTTCTCAGTCATCAACCAAATTTGTAAAAGATGAACAGGCTTCTTTTCGTCAGCGTTCATTTCCGAATGCTTGATACCAGAACCCGCACTCATTCTTTGAAGTTCGCCAGGCTCAATCACCGAAAAGGTTCCCAATGTGTCCTCGTGCTGGAGAGCCCCTTCGGTCACATAAGTTACAATTTCCATATCTTTATGCCCGTGCATAGGAAATCCAATTCCACCTGCCACCGTATCTTCATTGATAACTCTAAGAGCTCTGAAACCCATATGTTTAGGATCATAGTAGTCACCAAATGAGAACGTGTGATAAGTATCCAACCATCCATGATCAATGTGACCTCTGTCGCTTGCTTTTCTTAAGTAATACATAAACACCTCGTTTGGTTTTATTTTTTTTGCACTTTTTTATTTTCTAAAGATTTATTTTCTGAAGAGCGGTGCAAATATCTCTTTTTGATTCCAGGCTAGGAACAATCCTAAAGCCAAGATAACTAATGGTAATGCCGGAGCAGGAGCCAAGATCGTGTGGAACAACAGTATGTTCAGCGCGATCGGAGCCAATATCACCAGCGCAAAAGGAACCGCAATTCCTGCCAGCAACAATGCTCCGGCCACAACTTCTGTTCCTTTAATTATTGGAAACATATAGCCCGTGTTTGCCAAAGCCATAATAAACTCTAGGCCTTTACCTTCGAGTGGCGGTGCCGGTAAGAAATTGAGGAACCCATTAAGTCCGAACACAAAAAATATGAGTCCGAGTACTATTCTTGCTCCGATTATTGCTTTTGTTTTCATATATAACCCCTTTCAATAGGTTTTTTGCATTCACATGAATGCCTATGACCTTATTATCGCTATTTTTATAAATAGAACAATACGTCATTTTAAAACATATTGTTCTATTTATAGAACAATATGTAGATCTATCCAAGCCATCCATCCTAAATTGAGATCATTTTAACTATATGAAAGTAGAGGTTTTTCGCTGCGCATTCAAATATATATTTGATTTTTTTAAATGTTTGTTTAATAAAATCAAACGTTCATTTAATATATTTAAATAATCATTCGATAAAATTAAATGAACACTCAAAGTTTAACCATTTAAAGGAATATATATGGCACAAGACAATACCAAAGGCTGTCTGATCAGAGCGGCCCAAGCTCTCTTCGCCAAACTGGGCTTTACTGGAACCAGCGTAAAGCAAATTGCAGATGATGCTGGCGTTAACGTCAGCCTAGTGAGTTACCACTTTGGCGGTAAAGAAGGTCTCTACAAAGCCTGCCTCGAGACAGAAGTCAGCGACATGACAGACTTCTTTGATAAATACATCGCAAGCTTCTCTTCTAAAGAAGAATACAAGTTGAAGCTCAAAATGTTTGTTGAAGGCGTAGTTGCAAAACATCTCGAGCATGGAGACGTCGGCTGCATCATCCGTCGTGATATCGAAATGGATCCTATAGATCCGAACGTATTGGAAGTATTTAAAAAGACTATCGTACCTATGTTTGAAAGATTAATCGTCTTTATTACCAAAGGACAAAAAGCAGGTTATTTAAGATCTGATTTGAGCTCAAACCAAGTTTGCGTTCTATTTATGGGTGGAATCCAACATGCGATCAGAACAGATAATATGCGCAAGAAGCTATTCGGCGTTTCTCTGAAAGACGAAAAAGAGAAGCAATCACTAATTCACACTGCAATAGAAATATTTTTTAACGGTTTAGACAACAGAGCGACAGAAAAAACTTCTGCGGTTACGAAAGAGAGCAATATATGAGAATAAATAAACTCATCAAAATCCAACTTATAATCTTAGGTTTTGCTTCAGCTGGCTTCGCACAACAAAAAGTTAATTTGGACACTTACTTAGAACAGGTAAAGAAAAACAACCCGGCCTTCAAAGCTACGCAAGATGCGGGCGAAGGTGCAAAATTGAGAGCTACGGAAGGAACCCTCTTGATCCTGCCGCAACTCGAAGTAGTAGCTCAAAAATCGGTAGACCAAACAGAAGGAACAAATCCCAATGCTTCCGGAACCAAAAGTACCAACGAAGCCTACTCCGTGAGCTTACTACAAAATACACCTATTGGTTTGAAAGGGA
>JANMFM010000049.1:0-3379 GCA_031374125.1 Bdellovibrionales bacterium | reverse complement strand
TTGTAATTGTTGGACTGGCTGCATGGCACTATCGCGGCGGGCCGTGGTCTCCGATTGCGGCATATCGTTTTGGCGGGGGCAGGGCGATGAAAACGCCGCCACCGCTGATCGCCAGTTGACCGCAAAACCGCCTCTGCTATAGGCGCGTTTCCCGTTTGGGGCGGAGTAGCTCAGTTGGTTAGAGCAGCGGAATCATAATCCGCGTGTCGGAGGTTCAAGTCCTCTCCTCGCTACCAATTTTTCCAACAGACGAACATTTTTGTAACCGCTGGTTTTTCCAGCGGTTTTCAATTTTCTGATTTTTCATCTCATTTTCTCAAATCGCATATATTTTTTAATAAGTGGCCCTCTGAAGCGGACTTGAACAGATATTTTAGGGTAGCCTATGGATATTTACGCTACCGAAATACTGATTTATTGTCTTCAATGCTTCTGAATTCGGCTCACCTTGAAAATAAACTGCTAAATTTATTTTGGCCCGTGAGCAGACAACATAAAATAAATTTCTTGTGCGCTCATATATATTCATATTTGTTTTATCATTAGAAAAATATTTTTCGAAATTATATTTATTCCAAGCTTCATCATCGATAATCACAAGAACATTATCAAACTCTTCACCTTTAGTACTATGCTTTGTTGAGAATGGAGTGTTTTCACTTTGAACATCATATAAATTAATAACTTGCTGATAAGGTATAATCATCAAATTATCATAAATTTCTTTTTTTGATTCGTTTCCAAAGTCGTAATTTTCCATTTTTTTATTTTTAGCAAGAATTCCTTTACCAAGAGTAAAATCTAACACATCTTTTATATTCTTTGATTTTCTAATCTCCAGTAATTCAACTAATAATTCTTTCAAGCGTAGCTTACTTTCAAATGAATTAACTTCATAAGATGTCTTCTTCAGTAATGTTTGAATTTTACTTTGTGTGTACAGATTAACGATCTCTTCGATATCATATAACATATCAGCATAAGGACATCGTCCTCGGTTGTCAGAGTTTTTTGTTAAGTAATCACTTTTATTATGGGATTGATAGACTTGGTATAAGTCGTGATAATTATATTCCTTAGATATCAAACTATGAGTTAAATACAAAATTTTAAAATCATTTTTTTTAAGCTTATACCGCTCGTCTAATAAAGCGTCTAAATTTGTTTTTTGAACGGAAAAGTAGAATTTTGAAGAGCCCTCTATTATGTTGGCAGATGCAGGATTTTGTTTAAGATCACTTCTAATTTGATTTAGTACTGAAATAACAGACGTAGAGCTTCGATAATTTTCTGTTTTTTGAATTAACTTTAAATCTGCATATGTTGTTATGTCACCGATGCCTGTATCGTAGATTTTTTGCAACTTATCGCCAAAAAAACCAATTGTTAGATGCTCAATATTAGACAGGTATTTTGTTAGAATATTCACGACTGGAACATGAGTATCTTGGTATTCATCTACAAAGATAACAGGGTATGTATCGGCGATTACTCTAGACAATTTTGGGTGATTTGAAAAAATGTATTCAGATAAAACAACAACTTCATCGTGACTAATAATATTATCTTTAAAAAATGGATATTGACCATATTTTACTTTGGCTGAATTTCCCTCTACAGATTTGAGGTCTTCGCTAATTTTTTTTTGTTTTTCTACTAATTCTGCATATTTTTTTGTTGCAGTATTCCTAGTTGATTTTATATCATCGTTAACTTGATCTAGCTTCTTCCTGATAAAACTAAGCAATGCCGCTTTTAATTCAATTTGAAACTGGGATACACTCTCCCATAGAAAATCATGTATGGTAGTTACATTTACGAATGAGCTGTACTCAATACGCCTAATGATCTCGTCTCGAGCTACCTTGGTATATGTAATACATAAAACCTTTTGTCCGCTTTTCTTAAAACTTTTTTCTTTAGTCTTTGTTAAATACAATAAAGACTGAACTAGCGACCACGTTTTTCCACTTCCTGCTCCTGAGTCAACTACGAAATTTTGTTTTGTATTTAGGCATTCATAAATTTGTTTCTCTACTTCGCCAACCATACTAGTCCTTCTTTGATATAGGTTGGTACAAGCCACTCATCCTGGTTTGTGGTTATTAAATCGAATGCGAAGTTAGTCTTTTTGCTATTTTTATCAATATGCTCTTGTATATCATATGAAGCGTGTAAGATTTCATTTGCTGTAGAGAAATCAGCGATTCTATTTTCAATACTTAGAAGCTCATCTTTATTTTTAAAAATATAATCGGCATTTTCAATTATAAATGCTTCTTCAAAACTTCTGCCCACTTTGTCATTTTGCTTATTTTGATATGCGACGCGTATGAGACCTTCAACTTTACTTGCCTCGTTAGCCTCTATCAATTCGGATATTTTTTCTTTACCCGGGATCCATTTTTTTAATGTGGAATTACTAGTAAGAATATCATCTCCGGCTTCCACTTGGCATGCGCTGTATACGGTTCTAGGCTTGGCTCCCGAAGATTGGCCTTTTTTGACAGAGTCTAAGTCAGTTATTAATAAAGTTTTAAGTTCTAAAAAATTTAGAAGCTCTTTGAATTTATCCATATATGCTCCGCCTACTTCAATACGTGCTAAATATTGTTTTTTAAGGCAGTTAGCACCCAAAGGGGCAGACAACTTCTCGATAAAGATAGGGAGTAATAATCTTTCAACTGTTCCTTCAAAAAGGATAGCTTTGTCCGCAAAGAAAAGATCACACTCTCCAAGATTTAAATATTGCTTGAGGAAATTAATACACTCATTTTGAGAAAACTCTCTATTAAAATCAAATAGATCTTTTACATTTGTCTGTCTATTTTTTTGGCTGAAGTAGCGTATCGAACTAAATTCTGACCGTGAAATAATATGTGAAGAATGTGTGGAAATAATGAGCTGTACTTTAAATCCTTTATCCGCAATAAACTTTGTTATCTGCGATATAAATACATCCTGCATCTGAGGGTGCATATGAGCTTCGGGCTCCTCAATAAATATCACTGTCAGATCTCTCTCATCCTTTTCATTCAATATTTGGTAACTTAATATTTCAGATATTATGTAAATAAGATTGCTAAAACCTAAGCCATTATACTTTTCCGATAAATACTTATTCGCATGATTGTAATAAAGCTTTACGTTTCCTTTTAGCATATTTGAAACATCTAAGTTTGATTTGAGTTCTAGATTTTGCTGTTGCATTCCAGGGAAGCCAAAAATATTAAAGGATTCAACAAAGCTTTTAAAAAAATCTTTTAACTTATCATCTATATTTTCATTCGCAGTCCCAACTGCGTCCTCTAAGTCCTTACCAATAAGCTTGCTATCCTCATTCTTGAGCTCATAATGTTTTTGAAATACTTTAGATAAT
>JANMFM010000002.1:0-3885 GCA_031374125.1 Bdellovibrionales bacterium | reverse complement strand
TGCGTAGTTTATAGTGTAGTACTTTATGGCTATTTTATTAGATTTAGGGCTGGCTTTCGTACTTTTTTATGTCTATATTTTAACTCTTATACAGGAGAACATACATGTCTAAAAAAGCAGTTAAAACCTTATCCGCTCCAAATCCAGTAGGTCCTTATTCGCAAGCTATTGCCAATGGTCCATTTTTATTTTGTTCAGGCCAAATTGCGATTGATCCAAAAACAGATGAAGTGAAATCTTCCGCATCGGTTCAAGACCAGACCAAATTAGTCATGGAAAATATCAAAGCAGTACTTAGTGCAAACAACATGAATTTTTCGCACGTGATGAAGACAACGATTTTTATTTTGGATATGGCTGATTTCGGAAACGTGAACGAAGTTTACAGTCAATATTTTCAAGAACCTTATCCTGCAAGATCCACGGTAGCGGTTGCGGGTTTACCAAAAGGTGTGCGCGTAGAAATCGAAGTTCTGGCCCATAAAGAATAAAAATGCTTAAGCCTCAAACCCCATGGTTTTTTATTATTATCTTTGGCGCAGTGAGTGGGATACTCACCGTGGGGTTTTATTTAAAAGAGCTAAAAAACGTGAGGACAGAAAAAGTAACGGCATGGACTGAGGACTCTGTTGCGGATTGCGCAGTGGTTTTGACGGGGAGTCGAGGAAGAGTGAAAGATGGTTTGGCGCTTTTGTCTCGCGGCTCTATTCGTAAATTGGTTATTTCTGGAGTTTATGAAAAGGCGAATCTGCGAGATATTTATCCAGAGTGGCCTTACTATGGAGATCTCAATCCTGACGATGTGATCTTAGAAAAATATTCTAAGACCACTTTTGGTAATGCTCTTCAAACTTATACCTTGGTCGATGCTTTTAAATGTAAGGATATGATCCTGATCACGAGCCAAACTCACATGTATCGCGCTTATAAGACTTTTAAAGCAAATTTTCCAGATGGCTTTAATATCATCAAAAGAAGTGTTCTCGGTGGCGACACTTTCGAAGAATATGAAGAGGCAATAAAGTCCTTGTTCTATTCAGTATGGACTTATTGATTGACTGGTCAAAAGTCTTAATTGAAGGATTCATTATATCTTTAAATGAGAATATTTTAGAATAGTATAATGATTCTATTTTTTGCTTTATCAGTCTTCTTAAGCTCAGTACATTCTGCGCATTCTTTTCAATTTTGTGGCGTTTATGAGTTGAGCGGCATGCTTAAAAAGAATAACCAGCATCAATTTATTTTAGATATCAACGAGGGGACTAGAGAAAAAACTGAAATCTTGCTACTCACCAAAGAGTCTGAAAATCTTTTAAAGAATATTGGAAAAAATATAACGACCGAAGTTAGATTTTTTAAGGTGGATGAAAAAAATGAATCCAATATTGCTCTCTTGGAAAATTTTTTTTCAAATAAAAGCGTAAAAAAAGGAGTAAGACTTGTTAAAAAGCTACCTTGTAATAATTAATATTTTGTTGTTGAGCTATGCAGGAAAAGCTGGAGACAATTATCTCATTGCGATTAATGGAGCTCGATCATATCAAGCAAATTTTGATTCATTTGAAACTGATTTCGAAGCTTTAAGAAGCCAATTTCCTAATATTCAAAGAAGAATTTTTAGTGCCGAAGGAAAATCTGCAAAGTTTTTAAATATAGAATTGACGCCACTTGGAGTTCTAACAAGAGACATTACGGGTAGAGTAAAATATTCTTCTGCGAGATTTTCAGATTCCGAAGCTGCTTATAAAGCCAACATAGCTTCAGCAGTAAGCTCTATCTCAAGCAAGAAGCCAGCTAAAGTCACGATCGTATACGGTAATCATGGCCTTCCTGAAGGTCCGTCTTCTTTGGATGGAATCATTACACGCAAGGAAATTGAAGGTCATTCAAATAAGTTGCCTTCAACGTCTATCGTTCAAAGAATTCATCTTCACTGTTACTCAGGTTCTATGTTCGAGTTGAATGAACAGGGTAAACCGCTTAATGAAATAAAATATTTGCATGAATTAAAAAAATTCTTCAAGCCCAATCGTTGCGGTTTGGCGGATGCCACAGAAGATCAATTGTCTTCTACTTACAACGGAATTTCAGATTACTTAAGAAAAAAACCAAAAGCAAATCTTCAGGATTTATATAAACACTTATTGTTTGCAGAACGCGATAGCGATCCCATTTTAACTTCGAAATTGTTTTTGAGAGCTTTTGCACAAGTTGAATGTTCAAAGCTCTCTTCTTTAGAAGCATCCGTGTGTATTAGAGGAAACGATTGTAACTATGGTGATTCGGTGAAGAAAGGACAAATATGTAAAGACTTTGAAAGTTTGAGTGATATATCAAGTCCTGTTGATACTAAAAGGGGATTAATAGGAATGATAAATTTTTATAATGCGATGCAATCTTCAATTTTATCTGATTATATTAAAAAAAATCATAGAGATCTTTATAAAAATTATCTTCATGCCCAAGAAAGATATCAAAATTATCTTATGTGTATAAACCTGGGAGTAATGAAAAGTGCAGCTGATTGTCCTAAAGATTTAAAAAAAGCATATGAGCAAATAGTTCCAATTCTAAAAGAGTATGAAGCTCTTGAAGCTAAGTATGGAAGCTCAAATAAAATACAGCAAATTCTTAAGCGCCAATTTCGTGATGAAATGATTAAAAATGAGGATGATAGGCAGTTTGTAGCTGAACTTGAAAGAAAGAACGAGAATTTTCACTATATCAGAAATTCACCACAATTTAGAAACGCTATATTAAGAGAACAGTATGTGCTGGACAACATAGAGCCATTACTGAATGAATATCCGGCGCTTAAAACGCTATATCTGAGCATAGTCAACTGCGAAAAAAAAACCTGTTGGAAACTAAAATCTTTCTGAAGACTTTGAATCATAATGGACTTATTAATAGCTAAGCAGCATTCACTTTAAAAGCTACTTTAATTTTTAACACCGAAGTAATTTCGATAAGTTTATCAATAGTCATATGGCCAGGTAGCAGTGCCACTACAAAAGTTGGTTGGATTAAGAAGCTTTGGAAAAAATAAATCCAAAATCAAAATGTGCTCCACACGCAGCTGCAATTCTTGCCAATAGCGGAATAGAAGGTACACGTTTATCAGACCCACTTTCTAATCGAGCAATCACGCTTTGTGTTGTCCCTATGGACTTAGCAAGCTCCGTTTGTGTAAGGTCGGCTTTCATGCGAGCAGTCCTTACTGCGTGAGCAATTTCTGTTTTAACTCTCTCTTCTTCATAATGAATACGTATTGCTTTATCTTTGAGTAATTTTTGAAAAAAATGTTTTGCTGGTTTATATTGTTTCTTCTTCATAATCCTAAAACCTCCTTCATGCGTTTTTCGGCTATTTCTAAATCATCAGCTGAACTCTAGGGCAACCCAGACCATACTTTTCTATTCCATCGAAAACATCAGCAAATCTAGCTTGATCTGCTTTTGGCAAATCCTCGATAAAGTCTTCAATAGGGCTGCGTCCTGATGCTGTTTCATAGAAGTTAATCTTCATAAAGATGATATAGCCAAATGGCTATTATAAATCAAGAAGTTTTTTATTAAGAACAACACTTTGGCAACTGGATTTGGTTTAACCAGTTTTTTTAACAATGTTGACGTTGAAAAGCGATCTGAAGGCTTTGATCAGTTGTGGATCGTATTTTCTGTGTTCTGTAAGGAGAAGTGCAAGGGCGTCTTCGGGTTTATAGAGTGATCTGCCGCCACGTTTTGTAGTGAGAGCGCTAAATGCATCAGCAATGGCGATAACTCTTGCGGGGTAAAAGATTTCAGCGCCTCGTAAATTCCTCGGATAACCCGAGCCATCCCAATTCTCGTGATGTTGTTCGATAACGAACTTCACTTCTTC
>JANMFM010000361.1:0-6616 GCA_031374125.1 Bdellovibrionales bacterium | reverse complement strand
ACCGAAAACGATTAGGGCTGCGGATCCCTGAACTATTGCTCCGACATTTCCTTCGTCGATAACAAACCCTAATAAGATTCCTGCAAACGCTAGAGCAATTCCTATGACGACTCGCATGTCCATGATGTTGACCTCTCCTGATGTACTGGTTTTCTGGTTTCACTAGTTACTGGAGTAACTAGTAGTCAGTCAGGAAATATTTTCTCATAACTTTGCTCTTATCATTCGTGAATCATTGATGAAAACATCAAGATTTAGACTTTTGTCCGCTCATAGCAAAATACAGTCTAGTCTCAATACAGTTTGCGTATGCATACAAATAAGGATACTTTAACTTTTGTAAGGAATTTAGAATGAAAGTTTTAGTTACTGGTGCAACGGGTTTTGTTGGACAAAATTTAGTTAACTACTTATTGGAGCAAGGTCTAGATGTCAGAGTGCTCATCAGAGATCCTTCGAAAGCTACTTCTTTTTCAAAAAAAGTTGAAATCGTTAAGGGCGATGTAACAGATCTCGACAGCCTTATTCAATCCACAAAAGATATCGAAAGTGTTTTCCACTTGGCCGGAGTCATTGGCTACACCAAAACTCAAAGAAAAGAAATGGACCGAGTAAACATCGGTGGAACAGAAAACGTAATTCAAGCTGTTGAAAAAAATAAAGTAAAAAAACTTTTACACTTTAGTTCTGTCGTGGCTATTGGCGCAAGCTTTGACAAAAAACCTCTCAACGAAGAAAGCCCCTACAATGTTCATCACCTAGATCTTGGGTACTTCGAAACAAAACATGAAGCAGAAAAAAAAGTAAAAGCAGCTTTTAAGCAGGGTCGCATCGATACAGTGATTGTCAACCCAAGTACTATTTATGGTTATGGAGATGCAACGAAAGGCTCTAGAGGATTTCAAATCAAAGTTGCTCAAGGCAAAATCCCTGTCTATCCACCCGGTGGTGTGAATGTGATTTCAATCGAGGACATTTGCGAAGCAACTTTAAAAGCGCTAAATATTGGTCGATCCGGCGAAAGATACATTCTCTCTGGAGAGAATTTACTCTTAAAAGATGTTTTTGAAATCATTGCCAAAGAAGCCAATGTGGAACCACCAAAAATTCCGCTCGGCAAATCTGTGCTTATGGCTATCGGAAAGACTGGAGATCTCCTCGAAAAAATTGGTAAAAAGGGTCCAATGAATAGTGAAAATGCGTGGACCTCAAGTCTTTATCATTGGTTTGACAACTCTAAGGCAAAAAGAGAATTGCAGTTAAATCCTAAGCCTGCTAAATTTGCTATTCACAATAGCGTTCAGTGGATGAAAGATCACAAGCTAATCAAATCTTAAATTGGTAGTGTATTTATGGGAAAAATTTTTGGCATATTTTTATTGATACTAATTATTTCAGGAGTGTATTCCTATGCCACACTTCCCAAGACTTCTACTTTAGAAACTTGTTTCAAAACAAGCATGCACGGAGTGGATCTCTGTCCAAAATCCAGCAAGTACGTGAAGCTTTCTCAAATTTCTCCACACATTAAAAATGCTATTATCATTTCGGAGGATGGTGGATTTTATAATCATAAAGGTTTCGACGTTGAAGAATTAAAAAATAGTTTTATGAAAAACATAAAGAAAATGTCCTTCGCCAGAGGGGGATCAACGATCACTCAACAATTGGCAAAAAATCTTTACTTAACTCCTGAAAAAACTCTTACGCGAAAACTAAAAGAATTGATCCTGACAAAAAGAATTGAAGAGAGATATTCTAAGGATGTTATTTTAGAAAAGTATTTGAATGTGGTAGAATTTGGAAAAGGCATTTACGGCATCAAGGCTGCAACAGAATATTATTTTCAAAAGCCACCTTCGATGGTGACCCCACTTGAGGCCGCATTCATTGCTTTTTTGCTCCCAAATCCAGATAAATATGCCGTAAGCTTTAAAAAGAAAGAGCTCACGCCATTTGCCAGAAGCCGAATCAAAGACATTCTATTTAAAATGCAACATTACAAAAAAATTCATCCTGCAGAACATGCAGCAGCAAAATCACAACTCCAAACTATGTTTAAACTGGCTCCTGAGATGGAGGGTGAATCTGAAGATGCAGAATACTATTCTAATTCGGATGGAACAACCTATGACATGACTGAGATTCGGAAACAACAAGACGAATCTATCAATAAACTAGAGTCTCTTCCCGATAATCCACCAGATTCTTTAGAAACAGTTTATCCTGATGAAATTCCTGAATCAGAAACTTATGAAGTGAATTAACAGGCCGTCTTTTCGATTATCATTATATATGGAACGTCTTTGATTTCATAAACTTCTTGATCGCTTTTTAGTCTGATCTTTTCAAGCTTTGAAGTGTCTTTCATTTCAATTTTTTTGCTTTCACATTTCTTGATATCTACTTTTCTAAAAGCCTCTTTTTTCCTGAACTCAAAGCACTCGGTTCCATCGATAAAATAAAGATCTCCACTAGAATCAAAATGAATTCTGCTGATTGCCGCTGGAGTCATATCATGAGATTTTGAAAGATAAGCTTCACGCTTTAAAGAGTTTAAATTTACAATTTGAATATTGCTCGCACCAACAGTCATTAGTTTTGAGGTCAATTCAAGATTACCTTTGTCCGTTAAAAGTATTGGATTTCCCATAGATGAAAAACCCATGACAGCGGCTGTACCTCTTCCAAAAACTGTACAACCCTTTTCCTCTCCGCCGCCTATAAATTTGAGAACATGCTCTTTCTCCACTTCTCTTTCTAACTTTCCAAAAACTTTAAGTGAGTATTCTGTCTCTCCGCCCACTGGTTTTTTATCTGTGATGATAGATTTATCAACCGTGTCAAGCTCCATGGAGACGCAAGCTTTCTCTGCTTTTCTGCAATTTCTCGAAACAAGAAGATCTGTAGATTCTGGTTCAGCCACAGGTTTTGTTTGTGCATAAGAATTAATCGAAAATATTACAAGTAGGGAAAAAATTAAGTATTTCATAGCCCCTAAGGCTACCATTTTGAGCTTTCTAGTAAAGTAAAAACTAACCGTGACCACCCATTAAGAAGCGTTCTGCCGAAGTGTCTGTTTGCGTTAGATGCGCAATAGAACTGAAGTAAGCTTCTACGTGATTAAGAATTTCTTTAGAATCTTTTTGCTGAAAAACATCTTTTCTAAACTGCGCCGATCCCGGATATCCCGCAGAGAACCAACTTGAGAATTTTTTAAGCTGAACACCGATGACTTTTTCTTCACAGTCTTTCTGTAAATACACGTTCAGTAAATTGATGAGCTCGATAAAATTTTTATCGGTCTTCTCGTTTTGTCTTTTATAGAGGTTCAGAGCCTGTCTGAAAATCCAAGGATTTTTTAAACATCCACGACCAATCATTACAGCATCACAACCGGAAGTTGTTAATCTCTCCACAGCTTGCATCGGGGTGTGAATATCGCCATTACCAATGATTGGAAGCTTTGCCTTCGCTTTGACTTCTGCAATGTAATCCCAATCTGCTAAGCCCTCATAACCTTGCGTTCTTGTTCTTCCGTGAATAGCCATCCATGTAATACCTTCTTCGTAGGCAATGCGCGCGACCTCTTGTGTGTTGCGAGTATTGGCATCCCAGCCAGTACGAACTTTAATGGTCAGTGGAATTTGAATTGCCTTTTTTACAGTTGAAAGCATTTTTGCAAGACCTTCGAGATCTTTTAACATCGCAGAGCCTGCACCTTTGCAAACTACTTTTTTCACTGGGCAACCAAAATTCAAATCAACAAAATCTGCGCCTTTATCTTGAACAAACTTTGCACCTTCAGCCACGATTTCTGGAGTTTCTCCAAAAAGCTGGATGCCAACGGGGCTTTGAATTTTTTCAAATTTCATCAAGTCGATTGTTTTTTGACTTCCGTAATTCAACCCGTTGGCAGAGATCAATTCCGATATGACAATCCCGCATCCCATTTCTTTCATAAAAGAACGGAACGCATTATCGGTAATGCCCGCCATGGGGGCTAAAACGAATGGATTGTTATGGAGCTCTTGGACTAAATTCATTGAAAAACTGTTATATATGCAATGTTGTATTTGCTCAATAGCATAGGGTCAGAGTATGTTAAAAAATTGATTTATCCAGGAGATTTAATGAAAATTTACAATAATATACTAGAAACTATTGGCAATACTCCAATGGTTAAATTGCAAGGCTGTGTGCCCGCAAGTCCTCATAATTACTTTGCAAAAGTAGAGTTTTTCAATCCAGGTGGAAGCGTGAAAGACCGTATTGCCCTAAGTATCGTCGAAGAGGCAGAAAAAAGAGGTCAGCTTAAGCCCGGTGGTACAATTGTAGAGGCAACATCAGGAAATACGGGCGTTGGGCTAGCATTAGTTGCAGCAGTAAAAGGTTACAAATGCGTAATCTCAATACCTGACAAAATGAGCGAAGAAAAAATCAATACGATTAGATCTTTCGGTGCTGAGGTTGTGGTCACTCCCGCAGGCGTAGAAGCTGATGATCCAAGGTCTCACTATAGCGTTGCTAAAAATTATGTAAAAAATAATCCTAATTCTTTTTTGACAAACCAATATCACAACCCTGACAACGTAAAAATTCATTTCGAAAAAACGGGCCCAGAAATATGGAATCAAATGGATGGAAAAATTGATATCTTCGTTGCGGGAGCGGGAACAGGAGGAACTATCTCTGGTGTTGGCAAATACTTGAAGGATAAGAACCCAAAAATAAAAATCATTTCTCCAGATCCAATTGGTAGTATTCTTTTTGACGTTCACAAATATGGTGAAGCCAGAGACCCGATCAGTAAGTATGAGGTGGAGGGTATCGGAGAAGATATGATTCCAGAAAACGTACACTTCAAAGTGATCGATGAATTTATCAAGACAGAAGATAAAGAAACTTTTTTGACTTGCAGAGAGATTTTAAAAAAAGACGGAATATTCGTTGGGCCCTCTTGTGCATCTGCTCTCGTTGCGGCACTGAAATACGGATCAAGAGTTACAGAGCCACAAAACATTGTGGTTCTATTTCCTGACAACGGATCAAAATATTTAAGCAAAGTTTATAACGACAACTGGATGAAATCGAAAGGATTTATCTAATGGGTTCAGATATCGATTACTCAAAAAAGAATTTTGCAACAAAAGCCATTCACGTTGGGCAACCGCCAGATAAAACTACGGGAGCAGTCATGACTCCCATTACACTCGCGACAACATACGTGCAAGAATCTCCCGGAGTCCATAAAGGTTATGACTACTCGCGGGCGGATAACCCAACAAGAGAGGCTTATGAAAAATGCTTAGCGAGCCTTGAAAATTGCAAGTTTGGTTATGCTTTTGCTTCAGGTTGCGCAGCTTCTACCACAATCATCATGATGTTGAAGGCTGGCGATCACGTGATTTGTTCCGACGATGTTTACGGCGGGACATTCAGACTTTTTGATAAGGTGATTCAAGACAAAGGAATTTCCTTCGATTATGTGGACTTGACCAAGACAGACCTCATTAAAGCTAAAATTAAATCCAACACGAAAATGATCTGGATTGAAACCCCGACAAATCCCTTAATGAAGGTGGTTGATATTCAAGCCGTAACAAAGATTGCTAACTCTAAAAAGATTTGGACCGTCGTAGACAACACTTTTATGTCTCCCTATTTCCAAAACCCCACAGATTTGGGTGCAACGATGACATATCATTCCACCACAAAATACATCGGTGGACATAGTGACGTGATCGGCGGATTTGTTTCGACAAATGATAAAGATGTGGCTGAAAAATTAAAATTCCTCCAAAAATCCATCGGCGCCGTGCCCTCTCCGTTTGATTGTTACCTTGCTATGAGAAGTTTAAAAACTCTAGCGGTAAGAATGGAAGCTCACGCAAAGAACGCTCAAGCTATTGCTGAGTTTTTAGAAAAGCATCCTAAAGTAGAAAAAGTATTTTATCCCGGATTGAAGTCTCATCCACAGCATGTCATAGCAAAAAAGCAGACCAGCGGTTTTGGCGGAATGATGTCTTTCTATATTAAAGGCGGACTGAAAGAGGCGAAAACTTTTCTAGAAAATGTAAAAATTTTTGCACTAGCAGAAAGCTTAGGCGGAGTGGAATCTTTGATTGAACACCCCGCAATCATGACACACGCCAGCGTTCCTGCAAAGAACCGTAAAGCCTTGGGAATAGACGATACCTTGATTCGCTTGAGTGTAGGAATCGAGAACGAGAAAGATCTTATTGAGGATTTAAAAGGCGCTTTCTCTAAAGTGAAATAAACTTTAAGATCGTTTGACACTTTTATATCAAAAAGGTACTTAAATTAGCTCTAAAGTATTAGCTTCAATGCGAACGTGGCCCGGTAGCTCAGTTGGTAGAGCAGAGGATTGAAAATCCTTGTGTCGGGGGTTCAATTCCCTCTTGGGCCACCATTTTTCTCTAAAATCTATTTTTAAATTTCTTTTTTCGGATTTTGATTCGTAATTCGGGCTCATTTTATTCTATTAAATAATCCATTGAGTTACAGCTAGGCTCTTAAAATGCAAGAAGGAAGCTTGCTTAGCAAGTTCCCTCCTTGGATGAACCTCATTTGTTCCGCAAACAAAGGAGGTCCG
>JANMFM010000354.1:0-24892 GCA_031374125.1 Bdellovibrionales bacterium | reverse complement strand
AGTGAACGCCGGCCGCCTCGATGTGCTCTACCACTCCGCCGATCACGCACCAATCTTTTCCGCGAACTAAATCAACGTCAACTTCGAGTGCTCTCTCTAAAAATTCATCCACCATAAAGGGATTTTCCGCTGAGATAAACTCACCGTACTTATTGAAATACTCTTCAAGATCTTCATCGGTCTCAAGCACTTCCATTCTTCTGCCGCCGATCACGTAACTTGGACGGCAAAGAACGGGATAGTTGATTTCTTTAACGAACTGTTTTGCTTCATCAACCGTAAAAATCATTTTCGATTTTGGAATCTTTAAGTTGAGTTCGCGACAAACTTTCGAAAATTGTCCGCGATCTTCGGCAAGATCAATCGTTTGCAGTGAAGACCCCAGAAGTTCATACCCGCCATCCACAAGTTTATGCGCAAGTCCGATGGAAGTCTGCCCTCCCCATTGAGGGATAAATCCTTTTGGACCGATAAATCTCATCACCTCGTGAACAAATTCATAAGTGAGAGGTTCAAAGTAAAGTTCATTGGAAGTATCATAATCTGTCGAAACAGTTTCAGGGTTAGAGTTGATCATCACCACTCTCAAGCCTTCTTTTTGAATCGCCTTAACGCCTCTTACACAACCGTAATCAAACTCGATGCCTTGACCGATTCTATTCGGCCCGCTACCGATAACCACGATAGTGTCTTTCTTTGATTGTTTTTCGGAAGGCTCTGACCAGTATGTTGAGTAGTAATATGGAGTTTCGGATTGGAATTCAGCTGCACATGTATCCACTTGGAAGAAACATGGATGGAGATTGTATTGCTCTCTCAACTCTCTGATAGATGCTTCTGAAACATTTTTGATAACGGCGATTTGCTTATCAGAGAAGCCTTTTCTTTTTGCTTCTAGTAAAACGTCTTTATCCAATTGAACGCCTGTAAGAACCTGTTCATGGTCTATGATTTCTTTGAACTGTTCTAGGAACCAATAATCAATCTGTGAAAGTTCGTGAATATACTCTGTAGTTTTTCCTTCTCTAAAAGCCTGCGCGATATAATGGATTCTTTCACTGTTCGGGTAAGCAATTTTTTGTTCTGAAAACGCTACCGTTTTAAATCCAATGCCGTCATTTTCTAACGAGTGAAGGGCTTTTTGAAAAGATTCTTTAAACGTTCTACCAATTCCCATCACCTCGCCCACACTCTTCATCTGCGTGGTGAGCACATCTTCTGTGCCTGGGAATTTTTCGAAAGCAAATCTTGGGATTTTAGTTACAACGTAATCCAATGCCGGTTCATAACAGCATGGAGTTGATTTTGTAATGTCATTTGTAATTTCGTTTAAGCGATAGCCAATGGAAAGCAGGGCCGCAATCTTGGCAATTGGGAATCCCGTGGCCTTCGAAGCAAGCGCTGACGATCTACTCACTCTCGGGTTCATTTCGATTACGACACGCTCTTTGGTTTTTGGATCTACGGCAAATTGTACGTTAGCGCCGCCCGTTTCCAGACCAATCTCGTTTAGGATCTTTTGCGCTTCATCACGCATGTCCTGGTATTCTTTATCTGTTAGAGTTTGTTGAGGAGCTACGGTGATGCTATCACCAGTATGAATTCCACATGGATCAAAGTTTTCGATAGAGCAAATTACCACAAAAGTTCCATCGCAGTCTCTCATCACTTCAAGTTCGAATTCTTTCCAACCTAAAATGCTCTGTTCAATTAAAACTTCTGTAGTCGGGCTCTCGTAAAGGGCCATTTGCAGCATGCCACGATACTCATCAATAGAGTACGCGATTCCCCCGCCGGTTCCTCCTAAGGTGTAGTTGGGTCTTAGGATAATGGGGAAACCCAATTCTTGCCCTCGCTCCCAACCTTCATCAAAACTGCGTACCAAATAACTTTTTGGAGCTCTCGCACCCACTTTATCTAAAACATGTTTAAATTTTTCGCGGTCTTCCGCTTTTTGAATTATTTCCGAAGATGTCCCCAACATTTTTACGTTGTGTTTTTTTAGAATTCCCAAGCGATCCAATTCTAGAGCAGCGTTCAATGCAGTTTGACCGCCCAGGGTAGGAATCAATGAATCTGGTTTTTCTTTCTCGATAATGCGCTCGATGAATTGCGCCTTAAGTGGCTCGATGTAAACTTTCGTTGCAATCTCGGGATCCGTCATTATGGTCGCAGGATTGGAGTTGATGAGGACGACCTCAAGCCCTTCTTTCATGAGCGCTTTACAGGCTTGGGTCCCTGAATAATCAAATTCGCAAGCTTGGCCAATGACAATGGGTCCACTACCAAGAATCAACACCTTTTTTATCTTCGAATCTCTCAAGGATTAGCTCCTCTGATCAAATGATCAGTTTTGTGCTATACTCTAAAAGTGTTTTCGTTCGTATAAATAAATTTTGGTAAAATATGTTTATACTGATCCACTTTATTTTTCATCCTTAAAAGTTTGAGCAATAGCTTTTCTTTCTCTTCCTGAGAAGCTTTTTTGTTCGCTTTAATTTCTTTTAAAATATATTTTCTAGCTTCTAACGGATGAAAACAAAATCCTTTTGCAAAAACAAAAGTATCTGCATGTGGGATCACTCTCACACTGAATAGATCATCTTTGTTGAAACCCGCATTGATGTCCGAATTTTTTATTACAACTTTATCGCCAGTGAATAAATCTTTAATATAAATATCGTTGTCTTTGATTT
This sequence comes from Bdellovibrionales bacterium, assembly GCA_031374125.1. Lineage (GTDB taxonomy): Bacteria > Bdellovibrionota > Bdellovibrionia > Bdellovibrionales > JAEYZS01 > JAEYZS01. The sequence goes on along the minus strand of JANMFM010000354.1, from coordinate 22,196 downwards.
TTGCAAACTCAAAAACACTGTGGTTTGAATTCAATAGAGATTTAAAATGTTCGGTATCCGATTCTCTTTTAGGAAATTTTTTATCTTGCAGAGCAAACTCAATGGGTGTGAGTGCCGGCCCAGAAAGTTTTCGAGTGAAAAGATACCAATCTAAAAATTGCGACATACGCAAATTGAACTGAGCCGTATCATCGTCAACACTGGGAATTGATCTTTCAAAAAATTCCACTTTTGCCTTAATGATCTCGTCAGCGTATTCATCACTTGTGTAAAGTGTTAAAAGACGATCCAAAACTTCTTCGAATATCATTTTCTTGCCTCTTAAATTCTCTGCCTAACAAGTCTCTTTGCGAATTACTATTTATCGCCCTAACAACTCTACGAAATGTTCAAACAAATATCTAGCATCTCGTGGTCCAGGACTATTCTCCGGGTGGAATTGAACGCTGAGCGCATTCCACTTCTTGCTCCTAATTCCAGCAACCGTATTGTCGTATAAATTGACGTGGGTAACGTCTATATCCATGCTTAAGCTTTTAGCGTCCACGGCATAGCCATGGTTCTGACTTGTCATGTATATTTTCTGGGCAATATTGTCTTTGATGGGATGGTTCGCACCACGATGTCCGAACTTTAATTTATAAGTTTTCCCACCCAAAGCTAAGGAAAGTAATTGATGCCCCATGCAAATTCCAAAGATGGGTTTTGCTCCTAGAAGGGCTTTAATTGTATCTACGCTTTTTTCTACTAGAGCCGGATCACCCGGCCCATTAGATAAAATAATTCCACTCGGTTTGTAATCAAGAATTTCCTTGGGAGAAGTGCGTGAGGGAAAAATGCAAATTTCCTCTACCAGCGCCAAAGTCTCTCTGAGAATATTTTCTTTTACACCATAATCGATCATCGCAATTCTAAGGCCGTTCTTTTTTGCGCCTTTACGAATTTCTTTTTGTTTTTTAGACACTAAGAACGGCCAGTCAGCTTCGATGTTCTTGGCCTTGGCAATTAGACTTTGAGATTTTTCAAGAGCTTCCGCTTTTGTTTCCGCTTGAATGAGAGCTCCCCACTGCGTGCCTTTGCGTAAGCTCATCGTGAGTTTGCGCGTGTCCACTTTGTGAAGAATCGGCACATCATTTTGTTCGAGGGTTTGAACCCAAGTTTTTTCTCTATCGGAGTTTTGAATTTCTAAAGCGATAAAACCTTTTATATGAACCTTGTCGGATTCCCAAACAGCTTTTTCTGAACCGTAGTTGCCTTGTTGCGAAGCCGTGCACACCAGGATCTGCGAAAAATAAGAAGGATCGGTGGCCATCTCTTCAAAACCAGAGTGCGAAGTATTAAAAACCACTTCTCCCGCTTTATCAGGCCCCGAGATCCATTCGCCTTGAAAAGTTTCACCGGATTCTAAAACAAGAAAACCGTTTTTCTTAATCATTTGTCTTCCCCGATTATAGAATCAATAAGTGCCCGTCTGATTCTTCTACCGTTTGCTACTTGTTTGAAAATGCAGTTTCTAGGGTCATCTAAAATTTCGGATTGAATTTCGATTCCACGATTGAAAGGACCGGGATGCATAATGATGCCGTCTTTTTTCCAATTTTTAAGTCTTGATCCCGTGATGGAATAATTTTTTACGAAAGTTTCTTTTAATTTCGCGTAAGACTGAATCCCGTTGCCGAACTCTTCGTGTCTTTCGAACTGGGTTCTTAAGGACATCAAAACGGTTGCCCACTCCATGCCATCTTCAAGTTTATCGAAGACCTTAGTGCCTTCGTATTTGCCTTTGACCGGTAAAAACCCTTCCGGCGCACAAAGGGCAACTTCCAAACCTAAGATTTTCATCAGTTCAATGTTGGATTGCACGACTCTCGAGTGTTTGATGTCTCCCACAAAGAGAACTTTCTCGCCTTCGAGTTTTCTTCTTTCTTTTAAGATGGTGTAGCAATCAAGAAGAGCTTGGGAAGGATGTCCACTGATCCCTTCACCCGCATTGATGATCGGAACTTTGATTTGTTCGGATAGATCTTGCAGATTTTCGTCCGGATATCCATGTCGGATAATAAAAAGATCAAAGCCCATGGCTTCTAAATTTAAAAGCGTATCTAAAACCGTTTCGCCTTTTTTAAGGGAGCTGGTTTCCGGATTGAAAGTCACCGCCTGCATTCCACAATCTCTCACCGCCAAATCAAAACTGATTTGGGTTCTGGTGGAAGGTTCGAAGAACAGTATACAGGCATTTTTATTTTTGTATTTATAGTGCGGCTCTAAGTTTGCAGCTTTCTCAAAAAGAAAAAGAACATCTTGCTTAGAATAATCGGTAAAGTTGATGAAATGTCGGTTTTTGAAGGACATTAAAATTTATCGTATCTGCAAAGATTTTTGATGTCCATAGAAAATGGTTTAAAGCTTGTACGATAAAGATCAATATTGTGCGTTAAAGAGCGTTGGCGAAAACCAACGCCCTAATCATTACTCAATCAAACTGAGAAAGAATTACGGTTTCGTATTCAACCACTATGCTGTTTCCATTGGCATCTAATCTCTGACTTTGACCCGATACTCCTTGTCTAAAACAAGTATTCGTTATTTTTCCAATTACAGGCGTCCAGTGCAAATTTGTGTTTCCTACGAATAAAACATTATAGGCCTTATCTGAGGCTCCAGAACTTACTAGCTTAAAATTGCTGATGTCATAGTCCATAATCCAACGGCTAGCGCCATTACCATGGACTTCACTCACCAATTGGAATCGGGGTCTATTATTTACAAGTAGAACCGCGGCTGATCCTGAGGTCTGTGCAGAATAACCTCCACCATGATGCGGATCTTTAAGCATAAAACCACCACCATCCACGCTGTTCGTCCATGGGGAACAATGATTTCCGAAGTAGCACTTGCGCATACGCTTATGCACTTTAAATTTACCTACCCATTTAACAGTATGATTTGGAACTCCGATTTTATTTAGAAGATCTTTCTCCGATAAAGAATTCCCAGGACAACTTGCTGGATCAAAGGGATCATTGCTTGGAATAGGATCACAGCTGCAATTATTTCCGATAGACTCGATCGCTTGACCCACTTGATCTGCAAAAGACTCGTCAGCAATATCAAAATGATGTACAGATTCATGGGCCAAGATAGTTATTGCATCATTGATACTTTTAATACCAGGACGGCAAGATTCAAAAGAGAATATGACTGTCGAATAAGGATTCGATTGCGTAAAAGCACAAGTACTTTGCTCATCCGTAATCCACACATGAGGGCTCTTCATAATATCCGACGCCAGTTGCTCTTTATTTTTCATAATCCAAGATACAATTTCTGGATTTACATCCACACTGAAGGCACAGGACTTAGCACTTTGTACTCTTTCGGCAGTATAGCTTCGAGCTTCTTCAAATAGGATTCTCAATGGATCTCCTCCATTGCCTACTTCTCCGGCCACGGCGCCATTAGCAATAATAAAAAATAACATCCATATAATATTCTTCATACCTTCTCCCCTTCTTTGTATTTTTTTGTTAATCTAAATAAATTAAAATTTAAGCAATAAACTTCTTCAGGTCTTAGGTTGTGAGATTTGACCCAATTGTTAATGTCTCTTCGAAAATTTTTGATTTTTCTCTTTAATTCTTTCATCAAGGTCAGATCCAAAGGAATGGTAATAGTCGTTATATCTCTCTCTTCAACGCTTTGAAAATCTATCGCTTCGATGGCTTTTTCTAAAATTTGCCGATGGAAATCTTTGATGGCCTGGGAAGGAATATCGCTAGGGGTTGCTATTGTTTTGTTAAGGCTTTTTATTTTGTCTTTCTTGGCTTCAAGCAAATTGAGCTTTTTTAATCTTCCCAGCGCCTGATCGACTTGAAACTTACTTACATTCAAACGATCCGATATCCATTTGCTATCTTCAGTAAAAGAATAGGTTTCCACCAAATCTAAGATTGCGTAGTGGTACCAATCAGAAATAATTTTAAAAGTATCTAAATCTATTTCAGAAAAACCCAAATCTTTTTCTTTAGTTTCAGCTATATATTTTTTAGCAATTTTTCTAGTTTTATCACTTCTACCGTGGGCAGCCAGAACTTGATTTAAAAATAATTCTTTTTCTTTCTGCGAAAGGTTTAAGTTCTTCGCTATTTTTTCAGCATTCACTAGAGACAGGCCACTCTTGGCATTCAGAATATCGGACAACCGGCTGGCAGGAATATCCAAGTCTCTCGCGTAGGCACGCAAAGAATACCTAGAATTTTTTTTAATTCTATTTTCGAAATGATTTTTAATTACACTTTTGTAGCTCGACATGTAAATAGCATACGAACTTCATCTTAGGAATCAAGATTAAACGGAACATAGTGTTCCGCGAGATATGGAACATTTTGGTAAACACTTAATTATATTGGATTAACGCAGAGGATTTGAAAATTAACGGGTTTAAGTTCGGCAGAATTTAAACCCGCTACAAGCGTCCATGGTGAGCCAAACAAAACTAGGCTGGCTAAAAACGTACTTTTACTGAAATAAATCTTTCATCAGTATTCTGTCAGCATCACGACAGCCGCCAAAAAATCTTGGTTTTTTCTTGCAGAATTCATTAGGCCATCTTTTTAGAGGATCTTCATAACCTAGGTCAATTACCATCTGCCTAATGGCTTTATGTCCGGTGTATGCATCACGCATAACTACGATAACTGGGCCACCGACCACTCTTCTTATTTCTAAACCCAGAGCATCAGAGACTACATCTAGAGGTAAATTCCATGCATTTTCTGCATTTAAGTTTCGCTCCATATTCATACCAAATACTCCAACCGATGCACCCTCAAGGCATAGTTTCATTCCAAGAGTGTCGTCTTTTCTTATTCGTATTGAACATCCTTCGACTGCTTTGCTGCCAATTTTTCCATTTGCTTCGGGAATACGGTCCCAATATTCAAAAATCTGGCTAACACGAGTCACTCCCTCTCTAATATAAATACCTTTTGATATTGCAGAAAGAAGCTCGGGTTGTACCTGTCCAATAATGATTTGTTGAGCAAGCAACTCAACCAATTCTTCGTCTTTCGCGAGAGGATATCTGAGAGTGTGATGAAAAACCTCATGTAGTAAAAGTTTAGCGAAGCTTTCTAAATCATAATCTAGTGCGCGTTTACTGAAATAAATCGCACTTCCTGCAATTGACTCTGTCAGAGCGCCATAGCCGACAATTTTTTTCATGTCATCTAATGTAAAATTAGAAGACGTCGGCCACGAAGTTATGCTCTCTATGTATAAATATTTATTTTTTGAGGCTAAACTTTTCATCTCAGATATTGTAGAGCTAATCAATGATTCTGGTAAATTTGAATTTAAAAGTTTATTTTCCGCAAGCTTTATGGCTTCACTTAATTTTTGTTTATCAGGAAAAGTCACTACATCAATTTCATACGGATCTCCACTATTGCTTGAGCCGTTTCCACTTTGACCTTTATGAATTGGTTTTGTTTCGCCTGGCCCTGAATAGACTTGCTCTCCTAAGGCAAACGCTAACAAGATTGTGAGCGCGCTAATTTTTTTTATTGTCATAAATACTCCTTATTTTTTCATTTCTTTAGTTAATGGGAAAAATGAGACTGTGAGTTGGTAAACCTCATCATACTTTCCGTCATCTGCAGATGGCTGAAAGTATGCGTCCAATTCATCTCTAATTTTTTGTAATTTTTCTTTAAATTCAAGGACTCGATCTTTCCTCACGGCAACGGTTAAAGAGCCATGGTCGCGCTTATTAAATGCTACATCTTCAACTGCCGCTTGGGATTTAGTCAGAAGAGACTTTTGCAGCTCTTGTCTAGCTACAGTTGTCGCTGCTGTATTTGTCCAATTGTTGTTGGGCTTAAGAAGAACAACTTTGTTTCCTTCAATTTTCATGTAGCCCATACGAAGAAGACGCTCGATAGATTCTTGAATTTCCGTTGGATGGAGATCAAGTCGTTCCGAAATCCATTTCAAATCCATTTTAAAATTCTTGGTCTTAATTAGCTCTAAGATTGCAAAATGAGACCACTCTGCTAACACACTCACTTGGTCGTCGGCCATCTGCTGGTATTGAATACTTTCAGATGCGTTAAATGGATAAAAGAAACCCGCCGCCTCAGAAGGTTTGATCTTAAGCTTTGGCGTAATTTTTTCTGCGATTGTCGTACTTATAGTGCGCTGGCCATTCATTAACTTTGAAAGGAGAGATTGATCTACATCCAAGTACTTTGCATAAGCGCGCAGTGAATAACTACGATTACTTTTACGGCGCTTTACAAACTCTCTTTGGAGTTCTGCTCGAAGATTGGTTATTTGGTTCTTAGTTAATCTCATGAAGGGCGTTGTAACAGTCTCGATTACACACCGCAATTTAAATGAACTCATAGTGAGGACGAAGAGTACTCACTATGAACAATTTATAGAATTTTCAGTTTTTATAGAACTAATACTCTCTCTAATTTTAATTCCAAAATCGGATTGCTATTCAGATTTCGGATTCAATTGAAGCTTAGACCTGATTAATCTCCAATTGAACTAGGACTTAAAAATGCAAAAGGGATCTTTGCCTTTGCAAGATCCCTTTTGGATGAAACCCCTTGGTCTATACCAGGAGGTTACGAATGCGCTATACCACATATAGAGTATTTCGTCAGATTTTGAGTGTTACTTTAATCGTTTTAAAAATTTTGTGGCTTTTGTTGCAGATTTTGAACCAGTTTAAGTCATCTTAAGAGAATATCTTTAGAGTTCTAGGTCATGGACGGAATTAAAATCCGGACAAGGTTGTTTCAATTGGAGATCTTGCGGGGCACACGATTCCATCTCACTTTAGAAGTTTCTGGATCTACGGAAAACCAAACGAGGATAACTTTGCCATCTAAATTCTTTTTAGGGACCATTCCCCAATATCTTGAATCGTCGCTGTTGTCGCGGTGATCACCCAAAAGGAAAACTTCACCCTCGGGAACAACTATCGGTCCTAATTCCTCGGGTTTGTGATCTTTATTGTAGATAACTGTATGTTTTGAACCGTCATTAAGACTTTCACTGTAAAAATCGAGATCTTCGGAACTTTTAATTGCGGCAAAAGGTGCTGAGTCCAAAAGTTCATAACCTAAAACCTGTCCATTGATAACAAGCTCTCGGTTTTTATACTCGATTTTGTCTCCCGGTAATCCTAAAACTCTTTTAATGAATTTGGTATCAGGATCGCGACTGTAAGAGAATAAAACGACATCGCCTCTTTCAATTTTTTGAATCTCGCCGGTTTTTTTGAAGAAAGGAATTTTTGCGCCGTAAGGGAGCTTAAAAACGAAAACATAATCCCCAGAAAAAAGTGCTGGCATCATCGTACTTGTTGGAATCTTGTAAGGAGCTATAACGAAAAGTCTAAAAATAACTCCCACAATCAAAGTGATCGCTAAAGCTTCCAGGTAACTTCGATAAAATTTCCTAGATCTTACAGTGTATTTTCTCATGCTAAAAAAATTATCCTAATGAATTGGATGGAAGAACCTTTTCCAACGAACTTCAATAGGGTTACAAAGGAACGTCAATACCGGCAATGTTTCATCGCAAGAGAGCCATACAAACATGGCCCTGCCAATGATGTTCTCATTCGGTACAAAGCCCCACACGCGACTATCTGCAGAGTTGTCACGGTTGTCACCCATCACAAACAGACTGTCTGGAGGAACAGTGATTGGACCCACGCTCATGTGGTACCATCCTCTTCTCAGAAGTGTACTATGCGGATAATTCTCTAGATCTTCGATAAAATGTACGTAGTCGGCTTTTCCACCCGGAACGTCACCTTCAGCAACGCCATTCATGAATTTTTCTTGGTCTTCTGTCGGAGCTTGTTTTTCAACTTTAGCATCGTTGATGAATAAGTTTCCATCTTCATAGCGGATCACGTCGCCTGGAAGACCAATGATTCTTTTGATGTAGAATGTACTTTCATCCTGAGGGTATCTAAAAACTAATACTTCGCCTCTTTTCGGTTGAGCAAACTTCACCATCCATTTTTTACTGAAAGGTGCTCGGATTCCGTAAATGAATTTGTTTACAAAGATATGATCATGAATTAAAAGCGATGGAAGCATACTGCCCGATGGAATCACATAAGCCTCAATCAAGGCCCATCTTATAAAAAGTGCTACACCGATGGCCAAAGCTAAAGAGCCAATTCCATCCGAGAAAGTACCTTTTTTATTGTCAGTTTTAGGAGCTTTACCAAATAACACTGAGAAAAATGCTTTTAATTTGTCCATCTTGTTTCCTACTTATCTTACTCTAAAGGTGAAAGTTGATAAAAATATCCTATTCCTCTACTTTTAGGATTGCAAGGAAAGCTTCTTGAGGTAAATCCACGCTGCCGATTTGCTTCATGCGCTTTTTACCTTCTTTTTGCTTCTCGAGGAGCTTTCTCTTTCTTGAAATGTCACCACCGTAACATTTAGCGGTAACGTCTTTTCTTAAGGCCGCAACCGTTTCCCTAGCTACGATCTTGGCGCCAATGGCCGCTTGGATTGCAATTTGGAATTGTTGTCTTGGGATTGCTTCTTTCATCTTTGCTGTAAGCAGACGACCACGGTTTTGTGCTTTTGATCTATGAACGATGAGTGATAGCGCATCCACGGGATCTCCGTTGATCAATACATCGAGTTTTACGAGATCAGATTCCTCATAACCCGCAAGTTCATAGTCCATTGAAGCGTAACCTTTGGAAATTGATTTTAAGCGGTCATAGAAATCCATAACCATTTCATTGAGTGGAAGTTTATACTCAATGATCACTTTGCTCGCGTTGACGAATTCCATTTTAATTTGATGGCCACGCTTGTCTTCACAAAGTTTTAAAACTCCGCCTACGTAATCTTTCGGAGTATGAATTGTCGCCTTAATACATGGCTCTTCCATTTTCAAAATTTTAGTAACGTCTGGAAGATTTGCTGGGTTTTCGATTCTCATTTCCACGCCGTCAGTTGTTGTGATGTGGTAAACCACGCTTGGTGCTGTAGTGATAAGATCAAGATTGAATTCTCTTTCTAATCTTTCTTGAACAATCTCCATATGAAGAAGCCCTAAGAATCCACAACGGAAACCCAAGCCCAATGCTGCTGAAGTTTCCAATTCAAATGTGAGTGAAGAATCGTTTAAGCATAATTTATCCAGGGAGTCTCTAAGCTTATCATAGTCAGTAGAATCAATTGGGAAAATCCCTGAGAATACCATTGGCTTTACAACTTTAAATCCCGCCAGCTGTTCTGTCGCCGAGTGTTTTGCCATCGTAACTGTGTCACCCACTTTTACGTCTCTAATGTCTTTAATACCGCAAATAATAAAGCCCACTTGACCGTCATTGAGTGTAGCTTGCTCTTCTACGAACGGTGTAAATGCTCCGAGTTTTAAAACTTCGTAGTCTTTATCTGTTGCCATGAATTTTACTCGGTCACCTTTTTTAACGGTACCATCGACAACTCTAACCAAAACTACAACGCCCTGATAAGAATCAAACCACGAGTCAAAAATCAAAGCTCTAAGAACTGCTTTACCATCACCTTTTGGATGAGGAACTTTTGCGACAACAGCTTCTAAGATTTCTACGATACCGATATTTTCTTTTGCCGAAGCCATGATGGCTTCTGATGTATCAAGACCAATTGTATCTTCGATCTGTTGGCAAACACCTTTGGGGTCTGCAGATGGGAGATCAATTTTATTGAGTACAGGAATAATTTCTAAATTGTTATCGATCGCAAGATAAACGTTTGCGAGAGTTTGCGCCTCCACACCTTGAGCTGCATCCACAACGAGGACTGCGCCCTCACAAGCGGCAAGAGATCGAGAAACTTCGTAGTTGAAATCCACGTGCCCCGGAGTATCGATCAAATTCAACTCATAAGTGTTTCCGTCTTTTGATGGAAACATCAAACGCACAGTCTGAGCTTTGATTGTGATTCCACGCTCACGCTCAAGATCCATATTGTCTAGGAATTGTGCCTTCATCTCTCTGTCGGTTAAAGAATTTGTTGCTTTCAAAAGAGAATCGGCAAGCGTCGACTTGCCGTGATCAATATGAGCGATGATAGAGAAATTGCGGATAAACTTCGGGTCCATTGAGTCCTAACGTTTCTAAAGATGTTCTTAAGTTACTTCACAAGATCTTTAAGAGCTTGTGCTTTGTCTGTTTTTTCCCAAGTGAACGAATCTTCATTGCGTCCAAAATGGCCATATGCTGCTGTCTTTAAATATTTTGGCTTGATCAAATCAAATTGTTTTGTGATCGCCGCTGGTCTTAAATCCCAAAGTTTTGAAACAGCAGCTTCGATTTTTTTAACGTCTACTTTTGCAGTTCCATAATCCTGTACCATCACCGAAAGTGGATGAGCTACACCAATCGCATAAGACAGCTGGATCAAACATTTTTCCGCTAACCCTGCCGCCACGATTGTTTTTGCAACATTTCTCGCAGCATAGGCCGCAGATCTATCCACCTTTGATGGGTCTTTACCTGAAAATGCACCGCCACCATGAGCTCCGTGACCACCGTATGTATCTACGATGATCTTTCTGCCCGTGAGACCACAATCACCTGTTGGACCACCGATAACGAATCTACCTGTTGGGTTGATATAAAATTTTGTTTTAGCATCGAACCATTTTGAAGGAATTGTTTTTTTAACAACTTCTTCAACGATAAATTCTCTCAACTGCTCAAGCGTTACATCTTCTGAGTGCTGAGTTGAAATCACCACTGAGTCTAAACGAGTCGCAACACCGTTTTTGTATTCGAATGTCACTTGGCTTTTAGAGTCTGGTCTTAAGAAATTTACTTTTTTGCTTTTTCTAATTTTTGCAAGGTCTTCAACAAGTTTGTGAGCATAGCTGATTGTGAGCGGCATAAGTTCTGGAGTTTCATTTACAGCATAACCGAACATGATTCCTTGATCGCCAGCACCCTGGTCTTCGTTCACACGGTCAACGCCCATTGCGATATCAGGACTTTGCTTTCCAATGAAGTTGTAAAATTGGCAAGATTTGTTATCGAAACCTAAAGCGGGATCATCGTAGCCGATGTCTTGAATAGTTTTTCTAGCGATTTTTTCGAAATCAACATTTGCAGATGTTGTGATTTCTCCAGAAACAATGGCTCTTCCCGTTGACACCATAGTTTCACAAGCCACGCGGGCTTTTGTGTCTTGAGCAAGAATACTATCCAAGATTGCATCACTAATTTGGTCAGCAACCTTATCTGGATGGCCTTCGGAAACGGATTCACTTGTAAAAAAATAATCTTTCATGGACTTTAATTCTCCAGTAAAATGTCTGTAATTTATGAAAAAACAGTTCTAGCTATATATTGAGGCTTTGTATGTAAAAAACACGATGCGTTGTAATATCAGGAGCTTAAACAACTTGCGACATTTTTTACACTTTTGGAATATTGACTGATTTTATACGTGCCCATAATCTCAATATCTTTATGATCTTTATGCAATTGGCTCTGTTTATCTCCGAATGTTTATCTAAAGTGGGAATGGGATGAAGAACTTCAGTAAGTCCGAAAAATTTCTAATTAAAATGCAAAAATCGGCAGCACGCATCCCGGTCTGGTGTATCTTTCTTTTGTGTATATCACTGACTGCTCTAACTACATTTTACTCTTATCAGCGATATATTTCCGAACAAGAAGCGCGCTTTGAGCGTTTAACACGAAGCCTAACTGCCACTATTGAGCAGCGATTTGAGATTTACATTGCTTCTCTCTATCACACTCGAAGTCTTTTAAAAATTTACCCTGATATCACATTGAAAAAATTTGATACATTTATTGAAGCCCTCAAACTTGACGAAAACTTTCCTGGCATCCGGGGAATTGGCTACACTACTAAAGTTTTAGACAACGAAGTTCCTGCGTTTGAAAGAAAAATTTCTCAAAGAGATTTTCCAGGCTTCAAGATTCATGGAGGAGATAGTAAAGATTATCTACTCTATGAAGTTCATTATCCCGTGACGGCCTTTCATCCTATGGATGAAATTGTACAGAAAGCGATGGGATACGATACCTACAGTGAGCATAATCGACGAGCTGCAATGGATAGAGCTATTGAGAGCGGCAGACCTTCCGCCACTCCACGGCTGGAGTTTATGAGAGGAAGCGATAACCAACGCAAACAAGGTTTTATTATATATATTCCCTATTTTAAATCCAATATGCCTATTGACACTCCTGAAGAACGCCGCGCTGCTATTGCCGGATTTGTTTATAGCACTTATAGATCCGAAGTATTTTTTAATTTTTTATCAGCACTTCATAATGATCTAAAAAAACAATTTCGTATGGAAATTTATGAGGGAATACAAAATTCCAACGAAATGCCCTCTCAAGATCAATTGATTTTTAAAACTATCGACGAGCCTCAAGCCAAAGAAAATGGAATTTGGGGCAGAACAATTCGCAAAACTACAGCGGTCGATATTGGAAACCTTAAGTGGACAATTCACTTTTCTTCTTTATCGGGATTCACGCCAATAGAAATTTATAGATTTCCTCTTTACTCTGCCATTTTTGGATTTATCATCAGCTGCTTAATTACTCTTACACTTTTACTTTCTAAGAATCAAAGTCGTATGCTAATGAAAGATATTGAGCTAAGAGAAAAAGCGGAGAACGAGCTGGCTGATGAAAAAAGAATGGTGGAACTCATTTCCAAAATTGGGCTGAATTTAAAAGCGGAATCAGACTTAAAAGATATTGTGCAGATGGTAACAGACACAGCCACAGATCTAACAGATGCAAAATTTGGTGCTTTTTTTTACAATACCATCGACGCTGCAGGAGAAATTTTGACTCTTTACACTCTTTCTGGCGCACCACCAGAAGCTTTCTCAAAATTCCCAATGCCTAGAAAGACTGCTATTTTTGGTCCGACACTTGATGGAGCCGCTACTATTCGCTCGCATGATATTTTAAAAGACCACCGCTATGGAAAAATGGGCGCACCTTATCATGGTATGCCCGCTGGGCATCTACCTGTCCGTAGCTACCTCGCGGCACCCGTAAGATCTGCGAAAACTGGAAAAGTTCTTGGAGGATTATTTTTTGGTCACCCAGAACCAGGAATCTTTACAGAAAATGCGGAGAAGATTGTAGAGGCCATTTCAGCACAGGCAGCTGTTGCGATGGACAACGCAAATCTCTATGCCGAGCTGAGGGAAGCTCAAATAGCCGCACAAGATGCCAATCAAGCTAAAAGTAATTTTTTAGCAAATATGAGCCATGAAATTAGAACTCCGCTCGGAATTATCATCGGCTATGCTGACCTTGCATTGGAGCAACAAAATAAATCTCCTGAAAATTTACCGGAATATTTGAGTACGATTAAAAAAAACGGCGAAGAACTCACTCGAATCGTAGGCGAAGTACTAGATCTTTCAAAAATTGAAGCCAATCGTCTAGAGATAGAAAAAATTAAATTTAATTTACCTAAACTCTTAGACGATGTGGTTTCGTTCTTAAATCTAAAAGCCAAAGAAAAAGGCATTTTGCTCTATTTAAATAAAGATGCGAATTTACCGGAAAATATTATTTCGGATCCTACAAGACTCAGACAAATCATTACGAACCTTGTAGGAAATGCAATTAAATTCACTGAAAAAGGAAATGTAACTTTATTTGTGCGATTACTTGATGATGCCAAAGAATTCAAATTGGCCTTTACAATTGAAGATACTGGTATCGGAATTTCTAGAGATCAAAAATCAAAACTTTTTAAACCTTTTTCTCAAGCCGATACCTCCACTACTCGTAAATATGGAGGTAGTGGGCTGGGCCTTATTCTTTCTCGTCAACTTTCTCGTGCAATGGGTGGAGATCTAGAAATCGAATGGAGTGAACCTCTAAAAGGAAGTCGATTTGTTTTCACAATCATCGCTCAACCAGCTGAGAATCATGAATCTATTAGAGTCAATTGGACTCAAGAGAAACCTAAAAACTCTTCTCCAATCGAAGTTGTTAATCTAAGCGATAAAAAAATTCTTGTCGTAGAAGATTCAGTAGATAATCAGTTTCTTATTCGACATTATTTAAAAATTTTTCAGGCCCAGGTACAGATTTCCAACAATGGACAAGAAGCTATCGACACGGTTGAAAAATTTAACCCAGATTTGATTTTAATGGATATTCAGATGCCTGTATTAGATGGGTACTCTGCAACTGAACAGCTTAGAAAATCCGGATTTAAAAAGCCCATCATTGCATTAACAGCTCATGCCATCAATGACGAGAGAGATCGAGCTCTGCAAAGTGGATTTAACGATTATTTGACGAAGCCCTTAGACAAGGACTTACTCGCAAAAACTATGCAGAAGTTTTTAGCTCCTGCATAGTTAGAAGAAATATTACATCAACCTAATTTGCGTCTCGTTTGAACCATTTCACGGTAGTCTTCCAGAGAAATCAAGTTATTCAATTCCTTGGCTGGATGCTTGATCTTGTGGTTCTTTACTTTCGACATTTTCTTATGCAGTTGCTTATGCATTTTTTCTACGGCATCTTCGATTGCACTATAAAAATTTTCATCTTTGGCTTCGGCTTTATAATAAATATTTTTAGCCGTTAGCGTGAGTACCACTTTGTGATTAAATTTTTCCTGAGAAAATGTGAAGTGGCATTTTATTGGCCCGGTCATAAACTTTTCAACTTTACTTAAGAGCGTTTGCGCATGGCCTTCCACATGCTCTGATCCCTCTACTTTGATATATGTAAATTCACATTTCATGACTGAGACTCCTACTGTTGCACCTGTTTCACCAAAAGCCACAGGTATTATTGATAATAATTTATCGGAGTTTGCTGGACTGGACCTGAGGCGAGTCCAAAAGAATCTCAAAATGGGATTAATAAGGTACCAGGTTAGCCTTTTGGATTACCAAAAAGAACCAGGTACCTTATTAATCCCAACCAATGACTTCGTAGCCTCTCTCTGCGAGACACTTATTAACGAAATTACGCTTGAGTTGATCCGGTGAAATCGCTCCACCGGCTGCACCACCAGCGCCGCCCATGACAGCTCCTTGACCTAAGCCTCTACCGAAATTTCCGGTGAGCAGACCGAATGCTCCACCGACGGCAGCACCTACTATGGCCCCGCTACCAGCACCCTTTGCCACTTGCTTTCCCTTACTGGACTCTAAATAATTGTCCGCTAATTCTTTACACTTTTCGATATCCGCTTCTGCCTGCTCTTTTCCCACAGACTGAAGTTTCTGATTAGGATAAAGCTTTGGCGAAGACGAACAACCGACTAAGGACAGGATCACTACAGATAATAATATTAGTTTTTTCATATCATTGAATTCTAGCATAAAATAAAAGGATGCTTCTATATATTTTGTTAATTTTAGGTCAAGCTTTTGCGAGTCAACAAATCACAGATCGCATTTATAGCTGTATATCAAAAATGGCCACTAATACCAAAAACTCTGCCAATAACTTTACGGTACGAGAAGTGGCTGAAGCCTGTCGAGACCAAGTCGGCACAAATGGCATTGAGGTTGTAGAAGCAAAAATCACAGAAGGAACCACTCACTATATTAAGTTTTCCTGGCAGAATCTAGGGCGAAAAGAATTCCGTCATTATGCATTTAATATTCCCAACACCGCGCTTTGTAATGAGCAAAAGGTGGCCGTAAAGTCATTGATTTTAAGTCTTCACGACATCATCGACCAAGATGAAAAGTCTTTCGGATACAACGCGTGCACAGATGCTAATGAGAAATATGTATTAAGTATGAGAACAGAAAAATATGGTTTTGGATTTCAACGCAAAAAATTGAATGGTCAGTGCAAACGAATCTGTCCTGAAGGTGAAGTCTTAAAGGGCACCAAAGCAAATATTTTATACGCCCACCCAGAAGATGAAATTAAGGCGTTACATACTTCAGCGTATAGTAAAAAATCTCTTGGTCCAGTATTTTTAAATGTAGAATGTGTCAAATGCCCTAAAGATGGTCCTAATAAAGATGCTTCCTATAACAAAACTAATCCAATAAACAATCTTTGCTACAATGATGACGGTTGTGAGCAGGGCTATGAATTGGCATCAAAATCACATGAACCCGCGAACTCTAAACCCAGCATTAAAAACGTTAAAAAATTATGTATCCCAAAATGTTCCGCTAAAGAAAGTCGGAATGCTGATGGAAGATGCGTAAGTGATAAAAAAAAACGATGTGAAGAAAGTAAAAGAATAGCAAAAAATCCACAGAGGTGGTTGAATCGATTTTTAGCTGCATCAAAATCGCAAACTTTCGGATCATGTGATATTGAGCTTGTTCGCCTCTTAGCTCAAGAATTCGTTCTAGAGAATATAGCCTATCTAAATAATGCAGTTGATTCTAACTGTTACGACAAGCCTATAGATTACAATTTAAGAGAACTTAATCCTAAATTCTCCGAATATTTAATTCAGCAAAAACCTGAGATATCTTCTTGCCTGCTTAGCTCAAAACAAAAAAATCCTAAGTTTGATCTGGCTTTCTACAATCTGCTTAGCGAAAACACGTTCACGCAAGACCCAATGCTAAATTTTTATGGTTACTAATTAGAACATTTTCTTGCGTTTGCTGGATGGTAAAATATTGAGGGCATCACGGTATTTCGCTACAGTTCGGCGAGCGATTTGGATGCCTTCGGCTTTCAATTTATTTACGATCTCTTGATCAGAGAGTGGTTTTTTGTTGTTTTCTTTAGTCACTAAATCTTTGATTTTTAATTTCACAGATTCAGAAGCCAGTGAATCGCCGTCTGTTTTCGACACTCCAGAATTAAAGAAGTATTTTAATTCAAAAATCCCTTGAGGAGTATGAACGTATTTAGATGTAGTCACTCTCGATACTGTCGATTCATGGATACCCACATCATTGGCAATGTCTCTTAAGATCATGGGCTTAATGAATGCCGCACCCTTTTCAAAAAATTCTCTTTGGTGCTTAACAATACTTTCTGTCACCTTGTAAATGGTTCTTTGTCTCTGATGAATAGACTTAATCAACCACACCGCGCTCTTTAGTTTTTCTTTGATATAATCTTGAGTTACGTTGTTCTCAGCTTTTCCAGATAAGATATTTTTATATAAATTGGAAACTCTTAAACGCGGAAGACCATCTTCATTGAGCGAGATAATAAACTCATCGCCCACTTGCGCAACATACACATCGGGAGTCACATAAATAGTCTCAGGAGGCATAAAGGCTCTTCCTGGCTTTGGTTCCATTTCATAAATGATCTTGCACATTTCAACAACGTCGCCGATTTCTCTTCCGATGGATTTTGCGATCTTATCGTAATTTTTTTTCTCTAAATCCTTAATGTGATTTGTAATGAGATCCACAAGATCATTCGTGTCTTCTTGCAAATGCTTTGCTTGGATCAATAGACATTCTTGCAGGTTTCTAGCACCCACACCTGGTGGATCGAATTCGTGAATGAAAGGGAGAATTTCTTCAAGTTCCTTTACCGGAATTCCCTCTTCTTCAGCAATCTGGTTAAATGGAGTTTTAATGTATCCATCATCATCAATGTAGTTCACCAGAATCGCAGCAATGGCGCGTTCTTCGTCATTGAAGCCAAAGAGATTCACTTGCCACATCAAATATTCATAGAGAGTTTGCGTCGCCGTGATCATGTTTTCGTAGTTCATGATCTCATCAAAATCTTGTCCTTGCGCTACGGGCGAAGGCTTGTTTTGATTTTCAACGTAAGATTCCCAATCGAATTCTTCTTGTTTTCTTGGATCTAAATCTGGAGTTGATTCCGCAGTGGGGTCATCGCTCTTTGCCACTTTTTCTGCTTGATCACCAGCGCCGTCAGAGGCTTCTTCCAACACGGGATTTTCTTCGATCTCTTTTCTGATTGCTTTTTCAAGCTCAAGGCGAGACAGCTGTAAAAGTTTAATAGCCTGCTGTAACTGAGGGGTCATCCTTAGCTCGGTAGTCTGCTTTAAACTCAACTTCTGATTCATGCCCATCTACTAGTCCTTTGTATCTATTTGATAGAAACCTATCGGTATTTTCGATATTGAACTATCCGATCCTGACAATTTTTTTTCTATAGCGTAAAATTCTCGCCCAAATAGAATTTTCTCGCCACTGGTGAATTTGTGATCTCCTCACTGGACCCTGAAACCTGTATCTCACCGTCTTTAAGTATATATGCCCTTTGGCATATTCTCAAAGTTTCTCGTACGTTATGATCCGTAATCAAGACCCCAATTCCTGTGTCTTTGAGTTCCGAAATTAATTTTTGAATGTCTCCGACAGCAATAGGATCAATCCCCGCAAAAGGTTCGTCCAGCAATAAGAACTTTGGTCTAGAAGCAAGTGCTCTTGCGATTTCGACTCTTCTTCTTTCACCACCAGAAAGTGCCATTCCGATACTTTCTCTAACATGTCCCAATTTGAAATTTTCAATCAGCGCATCTAAACGCTTTCTTCTTTCTGCTCCTCGAAATCCTTGGGCTTCAAGAGAAACCAAAATATTCTCTTCAACCGTGAGTCTTCTGAAAATACTAGGTTCCTGTGCAAGATAACTCAAACCTTCGCGCGCTCTTTGAAACATGGGTTGATCTTGGATGGCTTTATCATTGATAAAAACCTCTCCATCATCCGGCTTTACAAGTCCTGCCACCATATAAAAACTTGTGGTCTTTCCAGCACCGTTAGGTCCTAGCAATCCTACAATCTCACCCGATTCCACCGAAAAAGAAACGTTGGAAACAACTTTTCTGGCTTTGAAAGATTTATTTAATTTTACGGCCGTCAGTTTACTTTTTTCTTCAGTCATCCTTGCTCTAATCCTTTTCTCTGGTCCTGTTCTAAGGGGTTCTAAAGGTTTCTAAAGACCTTTTGTGTCTTTATCAAAACGGGCTTTAGGTTTTTTCACCTGAATCTGCTGAGTTTCTTCGAAGAATGTAATTTCTTGTCCCGAAAGCTCATTATTATTTTGAATCAATCTAGGTGATCCACTCAAGACCATTTTTCTGCTTTGAGTGTAAATTGCTACTTTATCTGCCACTGCCCATCTCTGGATATCAGAGAGCCTCACTTGGTCTGAAATTGTGACTAAATCCACATTGTGATACTTAGGATCTACTTCAAGCTTTGCCTGTTGTCCAGTCACGCGGTATGAGCCATAATCCGCCACAACATTTTTGTGAAATTGCGCAACGTAGTTTTCAGAATTGAATGAGGCAGTCTGACTCGAAACTGTCACCAATTGACCTTGTTTTAGAGTTTTCTTTGCTTTGACATTGTCTAGAATTTTTAATTCATTTGTTTTTAAATCCGTGAGCATTCCGTAGCCCGTCAATTCTAAACGAGATTCTCCTTTGATCTCAGGGCCAAACATTTTAATCTCCGAATCACTGCGAATCTGCTTCATGTCTGTTTCGTAGATAACTTTTTTAGTTTTCAAGAGGTAGCCATTTGAAGTGAGAGTTTGCACATCTCCCTCTCCACCATCAATCACAATGTTTTTCTTCTTGGGATCGATTTGTCCCTTTTCGCCAGTCACATCATAATAAGTATTTTTTTGACTCGAACCATCTTGCTGACCAAAAATTCTGATCTTTACTTTTTCAATGACCCAACTTCCGTCGTCTTTGAAGTTGTATGCTTTTTCAGCCCAAAGCTCCCAATCTTTTCCAGTCTCATGTGTCTCAACAAGATGTACTCCCAGCATAACTTGTTGATTTTGATCTGTTGCCACTGACGGAATGTCCGCATCCAGCGCGAGGTCTTTGCTCTTTTCGATTTTTGCAGGAGCAATGATTAAAATTTCGACAACTATTCCTAGCATCAAAATTGGAATCATATATCTGTAAAAGATTTTGCTTTTAAATTTGTTCAGTAATTTCATAAAATGATCATTCTATTCTACTTAGTTTCTCATGGAAAAAAAGTGTTAAGATTTAATTAATATATATTCTCTATGTATACCAAAATTAATAGACTAGACTAGATTTAAAGAAATGTTTTCATAAAGAAAGCGCTTAAAAATACCGATCAAATCTAGCTATGAGTCTCATATGGTATATCTATTCTAATGATGTCGTAAGTGGACCGTTCTCAACTGAGAGTGTTGAAGTTGGCTTAGATCAAAAAAAATGGTCTAGTCAAGCTCTCATCTGGTGGAAAGGTCAGCGTGACTGGGTTTCCATCGATGTTTGGCGTAAAGATTTAAGCACAATCCTCGAAAGCCTCAAAAACAACATCCAAACAATGGCTTGGTACGCAGAATATCTAGGAACACAAAAAGGTCCCATGAATTCTAAAGAACTTCAAAACTTTGTTCAGACCAATGGAATCATTGGCAGCTGCCGCGTATGGCACGTAGGAATGGATCGCTGGATGAGTATTTTTGAAATTCCAGAACTTGTTACTTATTTTGGAATCACTCGCAGGAAACATCCTAGAGCTCCATTCAAAGGCGATTTGCTACTTAAAAAAGCAAGTGACATCAATGATACTCTTATTGCACATGCAGGATCTATCAGTGCCGGTGGAATGGGTGTCAGAGGTTTGGAAACAGTGCAAACTGGCGAAGATGTGAATCTTCAATTGAAGAGTCCACTCCTCGAACAAGGAATTCAGACAAATGCTGTTGTCGTATATACCGATCTTGGCGGATACACAGGTCTAGAGTTCAAAGATCTTCCAAAAGAATTTGAATCTATCATTGTAGGTTACGTAAATCAGTTCAACGCCTAGTCGTAGGTCTTATTTTATTTCTTATTTTTTCAAAGCAGTTCGAGGTCGAGCAAGACAGGTATATACTTTCTGTATGTTCTTTTATCAAGTTATCGAAACATTAGAAAGAAACGGAATCCCCTACATCATCACAGGTGGTTACGCTGTAGCTCTGCACGGTTACATTCGTAAAACTTTTGATATCGATATCATCACAGACAATTCGATCGAAGGGTTCATCGAGATTGAACACGCTTTAAGAGACTGTGGTCTTAAGGCAGAAAAATTTGGTGCGCAAAGCATTTCAAAATTGAAAGATTTAGAAGACTCTTGGTACTTCATCAATCCGAAGGATGAAACTCAAAGAGTGGATGTGCATATCAAGCACAATGCTTTAACCATGAATTCTCAGATCAAGAGAATGCACACGTACCAAGTTCCTATTGTTACTTTTGAAGATCTTATTAAAATGAAAAAAGCCTCGACGGACGAGAAAGACCAAACGGATCTTAAGTTTCTATTGGAGATTCCAAAGTGAGCGAGATTGTGAAGATGAATAACTTCATCAAGCAATGCTTAAAACTTAAAAGCCATGAAGTGATCAAAATCCTCGAGGACTATAGAAATCTCGGAAATATTCCGGAAATTAAAGCAAAGGATGAAAGTATTTTGATCAGTATCAAAATGCCTCAGAGTTTGTTGACGGAATTCAAAGCGGCGTGTGTCTCTAAAAATTTAAAATATCAAACGCAAATTAAGACTCTCATGCGCGAGTGGCTAAAATAAAAAAGCTCCGACGAAAATAAAGCGCCAGCCTACTTATGTTTCGCAGCTGCTAAATGAAATTAAATATTTTTATTAAAAGGTACCCCCTAGTTTTTCGTACTGTCGTTGCGTCAATTTGCCGCTAAAGAAAAGGTGCCTTGCACCTTTCGGTGTCGCAAGTGCTAAAAGAAAAAATAAATTATATAAAATCGTTGACGAGTTTTCGGGTTGATTAGAGGGTTTGAGTTGAATTTATTTTCTGTCTTCTTTGGTTTTAATATTTTTACTCAACCGTTGTGGTAGAAGGCAAATAAGAATGTGAAAATCCATTTTATGAATTGTGTTTCTTAATTTTAAAATCCCTAAAAATTGAATTCTAAAAACATATGTTATGTTCTTTTTCATTCAAAGGAGAAGCGCATGACCTATAAACACTTATCAGATATCGATCTAGAAATATCACTTAAACAATCTGTTGCTGATGAAACTCATCATAAAGTTATTGTCCTTCATAAATTAGCGGAATTGGAAAGAAGAAGGCTTTATTCCAAGAACTATCCTTCACTCTTTGAGTATTGCGTGAAAGTGTTAAAATATTCGAGTGCTTCTGCACAAAGAAGGATTGATTCCATGAGAGCTATGAAGCTGATCCCAGA
>JANMFM010000315.1:0-7701 GCA_031374125.1 Bdellovibrionales bacterium | reverse complement strand
CTGCGGTGGTTCAAAAGCAAAATACACAAAATCAGGTGGAAACTGTAGACAGCATGACATCTACGGTAACTTCACAAAATATGGCTGCAGATGTTGTAAGTAAATCTGTATCAACATCTGCCGTTGATGTGAGTCAGTGTTTAAATATCCAAGAAATTCATGAGTACATTCTTGATCAAAAGAATGGTTTAAGCTCTTCAGCTGAATACTATCAAGCTGAGCTTTTAGATAAAAACTTAAGTAAGAATTTTGTAAATGCATGGAAATCAGCAATGAGACCAATTCTTGAAAAATACAGTGTATCTGTATATTCAAGATATAGTCATTTGAGCGCAATTGGAGCTAACATTTCTCAAAATAATGACTTGGTACAAGTTCAAAAAGTAGCCGATTTCGGAAAAATCATTAGCTGTAATAGTGGAAAGCAAATGACCATTCAATTTCCAAATGAGGTCGGCGTACAACAGATTATTTATACGACCAACGGTCTCGATAAGAGTGATAGCGATTTCGAGGTTACAGAAACAACTCGTGGAATATTTAAATATGGTAATGAGACGGGAACTTACTTATTATCCCGTTACATCGGTGTAGGTAAAAATCTTTCTGAACAAAAAATTCAAACTAAAGTCATCGCTGATATGAAAAGAAAGAAATATATCGAAATCGATCCAGAATCGGTAATCAATCAATAAGCATTTTACCGAGAAACGATATTAAAAAGTCGTTTCTTGGGTTTAAAGAGTTGCTCTTGCGTCTCTAAGAAAATCAAAGATCTTAATCCGAACCAACTATAGAACTCCCCATTCACAATCAGTGAAGGAAAGGGGAGCGTTTTTATCTCTGCCACTTTCTTTTCAAATGGATATGGTTCTGAAGAAAATAACAATAATGTCGTATCTGAATTGAAATCCTCTAGATCTATTTCGGGATATTTTTCTTCAAAATCCACTAAGTATTTTTCGATTCCAAGTTTTGTTAAAACCGAAGAAATAAAGGTTTCTCTATTTACCGTCATCCATGGATTTCTCCAAATAACATAAAGAATTTTTTGAATTTTCTTTTCAGGATGTCGAATCCATTGAATAAGTCCTGGGAGTTTATTTAAGTCTTTCACCGCAAAATTTGGAGTTTGTGCGAGAGCTTGCCATCGGCCCGCAAGGTTGAATAACTTTTCACCGCAAGAAGTGTCAGGACCAAGCTTCTCACTCATAGTTAAAAGTGCTACGGAGACATCATTCAATGACTGAACATGAGTGAAAATAGTAGGGCAGGGACACTCGTCTGCCATTTCTTTGGTATTTTCTTCTTTATCCATCAATACAAAATCAGGTTCCATGGATTTGATTTTGTCCCAGTCAGCTTCTTTGGTGCCGCCGATTATAGGAATGTCTTCGACTTCAGCTGATGGATGAATACAGAAACGAGTTCTACCAATCACATTAACGCCGCACTCGAGAAGAGTTTCAGTCCATGAAGGAACTAGTGAAATGACGGTAATGTTTTTTTTGGTCACTATTTTATTTTTTTAGATTTCAATTGAGGTACACCTTTTGTACCGGAATGACTTCTCCAATTGTAATCTGGGTTTTGACGAAATCTATTTTTCCAATCTTCCCATTTTTTCTCAGGATGGTCATGGCAGACACGTCCATTTTTAGTGAATTCTAGTTTAGGTTTTTTTCCAAAGACAAAAGAAGTGATTGCTGAAATTAAGCCCATATGATCCTCGCTGAGGTATTTTAAGATTTCGCCTGTTCATTAAAATTTACGTGAGGATCATAGTAAAATCAACTACATACTAACTCATTATGTAACATAATATAACTTATCAGTAATGCGTATTAAGACCCCTTGAGCATTGATAATAGCAACTTTTGATAGACTTTTTCTTTAAAGCTTTTGGTTTGCAAGAGGTCCATTCTTATCAGTTCCTCTTTGTAATCTATTGGATCTATGCGGCTGAAGAAGGACTTTGTTAACTCAATTACCAATCCTAGTTTTGATTTGTTCTTGAGCCTTTTTAGCGCAAACACAATACGTTCTTCTACGTCTGTGAAATCTGACCCAGAAGGAAATGGCTTATAGAGACCTTGTTTTTTAATAGGTTCAAAACCTTTCGAAATATTTGCTGGAAGATTTTGTTTAAATATTGGGTCTAAATGGTAGGTTTTTGATAGTTTTCCGTACTTTTTTGCAGTTTCAATCAATTCATCTTGAAATCTAGAGTCTGCGATTTCGATTAAAGAGATAATAACATCTTCATCATTTTTGCCTCGGATATCGCGAGCTCCATATTCTGTGATAACGATATCCCTTAAATGTCTTGGGATCGTACAATAACCATAGTTCCAGACAATATTAGAAGATGTTTTTCCATTTTTTGTACGAGTTGATCTTAACATTAAAACAGATCTACCATTTTCAAGCTCATGGGCCATGGCCACAAAATTATATTGTCCTCCAACCCCACTGACAATTTGCCCCGACTCAAGTCCATCTGAAGCCGCTGCACCAAGAAGACTCATATTCATGCATGTATTAAAAAATCTCGCGTTCACGAGTTGTTTTCTTAGCTTTTGCTCTTCTCCGTAAAGATCATTAATTTTTGTCACCCGGGTCATTTCAATTCCCTGGAAATCTTCCAGAGATAAATTTTTTAACCAAGAATAGAGTTCGCTCGAGCCTAAGAAAAATGCACCTCGAAGATAGCATTTATCCTCTACGGTTCTTTTTAGAATTCCGGCTTTACGTAAATGCATGAACCCATCCATGACCATTTCGCTAGCCCCAAAAAGTCCTTCCTTAAAAGAATCCATTCCTCCAACTTGTGAAATTAAGTTTTTATGTTTATCTGAAATGATAAGTTTATTTGCTAGGTCTTTATAAACATGAGTCTTTTGATGTCTGATGATCGTGCTATAAACCAAGCTATCAGATAAAGATCCAATGCCAATTTGTAAAGTACCATTGTCTTTGATCAATGTACTTGCATGAAATCCAATTGCAAAATCAGTGTCGCTCACTATGGCCTTTGGAATGGCAAAGAGTTTGTGGTTACTTTGATTTTCTAAAATAATATCGAAAAGATCTTCTGAAACATGAGCTTCTCCTTCTAGAAATGGTAAATCGGCGTGAGTCACGCCGACGACGAAGGGAGGATTGTCTTTTAATGCATCAAGTAAGTCTAAAGTGATATCGGGATTGCAGCTTAAACTGAATTCTTTTTTACCATTAACAGTTCTTTCGGCAATCAAAAGTAATAAGGCATTCACTCCCCGGCTCGCCATATCTCTTGGAACATGGGTGTAGTTCACGCTGGTCAGATGCCTTTGTGCTTGTTCAATATTTATCATAGCTCCGGATTGAAAGTAGAATTCATGGACAGAGATATTTTGGGGAAGTTTATTGGATTTTAAATCTAAAACATATTCTAGGTCTGGATAATTTTTTCCAAACTGTCTTTCTATAAAAGGTTTTGTAAACTTGGCTTCTAGATCACTTTTTGGTTTAGGGCGAGCCAGCGATAATGCTGTATGGATTTCCAATTCGAGTGAAGGATTCTTTTTTACTTCATTGTAAATAGCATTGAGTAGCACGTTGGGTTTTCCTAAGCCCAATGGAGTTGCGACTATGATTTTATTTTTAGAAGATTTTAGAATTTGATCGACACAGGTTTTTAAATTGTTGGTGTATTTATTATTTTGCATCTTTAGGTTTTTTTAAATCTTCAAAGCTCAATACCGACTGAGCGATAGTGAATACTTCTTTGGTTTTAAGGGCGATCTCTCCGTATTTAGGAAACAACATCACGCCATCATAGGGAGATGGGTAATCCGCCACACCTTTTTTTCCAAGAATTTCACCTTTTTTGATCATAGAAAAATTATTGTATCCGGGATGGAGGGCAATTCGGTCATCAAACCAATAGATTGTATCTGCAACACGATAAACATTCTTAAAAGATTCTTTTGTGTGAAGGTCAGGCAGAGTTAAGAAATTGGATAAGTAAGCTACTCCAAAGTCCGCTTGTTTTTCATGAAAGCCAGTTTTTCCTAACTCCAGCGTTGTGCTAATAATGTTGTGTTTGTAGCAGTAAAAATCCAATGTGGATCCATCTTTGTGTCGTTCTTCTACAGAAACAATAATTGGAATTTGCGCATCCATGTGTCTTGAAAAATTCATTTTCTCTGACGTGTAAATAAAAATCATAAAAGGAGTCACTGCATCCTGATTGGTCTGATGAATGTCGATGCAGTAAGCGCAGTCTTTCACATAATTACTGATTCGAACTGCTAATTTTTCTTCTAATAACTCCGTGGAAGGTGCTAAAAAAGATCTATTCAGATCTCTTTCAATAAAGCGTACACCTTTTTGCGCGGCTTCGATGTTGCCTAGACAAAAGAAAAAAGAGTGAGGAATTTTTATTTTGTCTGTAATAATTTTTTTAGCAAAACGATTTAGAACTTGGATTCCTCCGACTTCATTTCCATGTAAAAGTGCCGATAAGAACAGGCCATACTTCTTTGTTTCTTTTTGTTCATTTTGGAAAGGTTTGGGAAATTCTTCTGAGCTAACAACAAAAGCATAATCATCTTTGGATATAACAAAATAGCCGTTCTTTCGAAACTCATTGGGTAGATTTTTAAATTCTGCTATTTCCTGATTTACTCTTATCATTATCAACTTCTAATGTATGCGTGCTAAAATTTCCAAGGTAGAAAGCCATAAGATTTGGCTTTGCTTACGTCGGCATCTGAAATTTCGTAAACGTTAGCGTGCCCCGTGGGTGCCCCGCAAACTTGGATACGCATCATGCCGTCATGTTTTTTACTCATAGAAATAATTTTAATGTCTCTCATTTGTCTGCTCATAGCATCCAAAGTGACCTCTTGGCCTTCACCACATTGTTTTGTTCCGTCGTATTTGTAAACCAAAACATTCTTTGCAGCACTTGTTACTTGAATGCTTTCAGGAACACCGCTCATATTCACTTCACGGCATGGCTTTGAGGAACACGCAGCTGTTATCAAACTTAAAGTTATTGCTGTAAAAAATAATTTTCTCATTATTCTTTTTTCTCCCATGGCCATTGATTAGAAGGCTTCTTCCATTTGAGATTCACAGAATAGATATTTCCATAATTAGACATAATATAAATATCTTCTGTAACTGTATTTATAGTGATAGGAGCTGAAATTCCCCATCCAGTGGCAAACTGTTTAACAAGCTTGCCATCGGTCATAGAAAGAATTTCTACGGGACCTTCTGATGTTCCAATGATCAATAAGTCTTTATAAGCGAGAGGCTTTGTTCCAACGCCTTCTTTGATTGAATATGCCCAAAGCTGTTTTCCGGTTTGTCTGTCCAAGGCTATGAGTTTTTTATTTGTCGTTGAATAATAGATTTTATCGGCAACAACTGTTGCCGCAGATGAACTTCCTTCATCCGCTTTCCAATTGATTTCTCCACTGGCTTTTTTAATTGAAAATAAACTTCCGCCGTAAGTTGATATATAAATATTTTCACCGCTGATTGTCGGTGATGATCCAACGTCTTTAAAGCGGTCTTGCGGAGCAGCTATATTTCTTTCCCATTTTAAAAAACCATTCTTTTTATCAAAAGATGAGAAGGTTCCATCACTAAATCCAATATAAAGGAAACTTCCATCCACAACTGGACTCGAAGCTGCTCGAATATTGATGCTTGAGTTGTCTCTTTGAGCATAAGACCAATTCATTTTTCCAGAGACAGCATCTAAAGAATAGAGTGTTCCATTGCCTGCCAAAAAGTAAATGCTAGATCCATCAAGGACTGGTGCCGATAAACTTTCTGATTGAGTTGGAAAAGTCCATACAATTTGGCCGTTAGAGGCTTTTAAAGCATAGAATTGGCCGTCGTTTCCGCCAAAGTAAACATTGTCTTTGTATTGAACAGCACCTGAGTTCACGCCGTTCTTAATGTCTTTTCTCCAAAGAATATTTCCAGACTTCTGATGGATAGCTACCAATC
This sequence comes from Bdellovibrionales bacterium, assembly GCA_031374125.1. Classification (GTDB taxonomy): domain Bacteria; phylum Bdellovibrionota; class Bdellovibrionia; order Bdellovibrionales; family JAEYZS01; genus JAEYZS01. Next base: position 1,689 of record JANMFM010000315.1, on the reverse strand, counting down.
CATCTGCGGCGTTGCCTTGAAAGATAGTGTCTTCAATCAACGTAGGTGACATTGAGTGGACCAGCTTTGGTCCAAGATATTCTTCGCGAAGAGTTGATCTTACCCAGTTTGTCTTAGTATCTAGAAAGTAAGAATGCTTAGAAGTAAGAGTCGAACATGAAACACATAAAAATAAAAATGCTAATAAGTATTTTGAAAATTTCTTATTCATGATTCTAACCTGCCTATCTTAATGTAGTAGTCACTGTTGTGACTACTATAAAATTTTAAGAAACTTTTGAGCTTGTTGTCCTTGGCTTGTGTCAGAAAATTCTGTCGCAAGTTTTTGGTATGATTGTTTTGCTTTGTCTGTCTGACCAAGAGTTTCTTCGCACAGAGCTGTTCTGAGCAAAACTTCAGGTTTTAATTCTGAAACTTTGGATTTATAAATTTTTTCTAAAACAGGGAGAGCTTTATCACACTGGCTGTTTTGCTCGTAAACTCCAGAAAGTTTTAGTGCAAGCATTGAGTCTAGCAAATGTCCTGAGTAGCTTGAAAATTCTTTTTCCAGTACTCCAATAGCCTTTGCTGAGTCTTTCTTCTGTAAAAGAATATCTGCAAACAAAATTGAAGCCTGTACGCTCGCTCTTGATTTTGGGAACTCTATAATAAGAGAAGTTAATTTTTCTTCAACTTGTGTTGTATCTACGTTTGCTGGCGGCACATCTTTCGAGTTTTGATTTTTAGTAGGCTGAGCCGCAACTTGGTTAGCAGCATGCAGTCTTTCTGCTTCAAAAAAAGCAGACTGAGCTTTTTCTTCGTACTTGTGATTATAAGTAGAATAAATTGAGTAGCCACCAAATCCTGCCAAAACTAAAACAAGAAATCCAATGACAACCGTTTTGTTTTTGTTGATTTGATTGTTAACTTTATCGATGAGTGATGTGGGCTGAATATCTTTCACGAGTGAATCCTTTTGATGTTTAAGTGTCTATAGAACAAAGTTAGGTCTTTGATGACTCAATATCAAATAAAATATAGTTGATTACTACTCTTAATAATGCATAGTATAAACCCCATGGCGCCGGAAAGTAAAAATTTAAAACAAGAAAAAATGAGACTAAATAAAGCAATGGCTCTGAAGGGGCTGTGTTCTCGTCGTGAAGCAGACGAATATATTGCAAAGGGACTTGTTCGTGTCGATGGTGAAATCGTTCGCGAATTAGGAGTCAAAGTATATCCCACTCAGCATATTGAGTTGGTTGAAAAAGCACAAAAAAAACAATCTGAAAAAGCCACGATCATTCTCAACAAACCTGTTGGTTATGTTTCTGGCCAGCCTGAAGACGATCACAAACCGGCTGTGGTTTTAATTACTAAGGAAAATCAATTTTTAGGTGATGAAAAATTAAAAAGAGAACACTTTGATGGCTTGGCTCCCGCAGGGAGACTGGACATTGACTCTAGAGGATTGATTGTTTTCACGCAGAATGGAACAATTGCAAAACAACTCATCGGGGAAGACTCAAATATTGAAAAAGAATATCTGGTTCGCGTCAGTGGAACCGTGACACCTGAAATCATTAAAAAATTAGAATTTGGTCTACATTTAGATGGAAAACCTTTAAAAAGAGCAAGAATTAAGCAGACCAGAGAAGATTTTTTAGTTTTTGTTTTAACAGAAGGCAAAAAAAGACAAATCAGAAGAAT
>JANMFM010000360.1:0-13250 GCA_031374125.1 Bdellovibrionales bacterium | reverse complement strand
TTTGAAGTCGGGAGACCCAACGCTTCGTCCATAGAGTTTGTATGTAAACTTTGTGTTCCACCAAGAACCGAAGCCATGGCCTGAAGAGTAACTCTGGCGATGTTGTTCTCAGGCTGTTGCGCGGTGAGAGTTGATCCTGCTGTTTGAGAGTGGAACCTCAACATCATAGACTTTTCGCTCTTAGCACCAAAACGATTTTTCATGATCTCAGCCCACATTTTTCTAGCGGCTCGGTACTTTGCGATTTCTTCAAAGAAATTATTATGAACGTTAAAGAAAAAAGATAATCTTGGAGCAAACTCATCTACACTTAGACCTGCCTTGATTGCTGCGTCTACGTAAGTGATCCCGTTAGCTAGTGTAAATGCAACTTCTTGAGCCGCAGTACTTCCAGCCTCTCTAATATGATAGCCAGAGATACTGATGGTATTCCATTGAGGAACTTCTTTTGCGCAATACTCAAAAATATTTGTAATGATTCTTAAAGAAGGTTCAGCGGGATAAATATAAGTTCCACGAGCAATGTATTCTTTTAAAATATCATTTTGAATTGTACCCGAAATTTTATCCATATTGATTCCGCGTTTTCTTGCGGTAGCAATATAAAAGGCAAGAAGAATGCTAGCGGTTGCATTGATTGTCATCGATGTGGAGACTTTATCGAGGGGAATGTTCTTCAAGAGTAAATCCATATCTTCAATCGAAGAAATAGCCACTCCTACTTTTCCAACTTCACCTGTCGACATAACATGATCAGAGTCATAACCCATTTGCGTAGGAAGGTCGAAGGCAACGCTTAAGCCTGTTTGACCTTTTTCGAGAAGTTCGTGATAGCGTTTGTTGCTTTCTTTTGCGGAACCAAAACCTGCATACTGTCTCATCGTCCACGGGCGACCACGGTACATTGTTTCGTAAACTCCGCGTGTAAAAGGATATTTTCCTGGTGCCGGGGGTTCTTGTAGGTTTTTTGTATCATCAGAAGTGTAGAATGGTTTTAATTCGATTTCTGATGATGTTTTAAAATTTTTATTTACCTTTAGAGACATTCGGCTAACTTTCAAACTTAATAAGGAGCGCGCCTGATTCTACAGAGTCACCCTTGTTCACAAGAATTTCTTTTACGACACATGGATGTGTGGCCTTCATTTCATTTTCCATTTTCATTGCTTCCATAATGAGGAGAGGTTGTCCTGGCTCCACATTATCACCAACAACCACCATGATATCTACGATCTTGCCAGGCATTCCTGATTTTAAACTATCAGAAGCGCCCATCGCGCCGCCGCCCTTTAAACTTTCATGGAGCAAGCTCTCATCGTTGTAAAGAGGAATTTCTCTATAAGACCCCCTTGTGTAGACAGTGTATTGAGTTCCTTCGCCAACAACGTCCACCATGTAAGATGATTCGTCGAAGAGGAAGCTCACGCCTTGATCCATTCTTTTGAAATGTTCTTTTGGAATTTTATGGAATTCTTCCTTTTGCCCTTTTTCCTGAAGAGTAATTCCCCAGTACTTCGGTTGTTCGTCAACTCGGATGAGGTAGTCTTTGCCTTTTAGTTTTGCTTGAAAATCCATGATTAACCCTTCCTAATTTATCCTCTGAGTGCTTTATCGCGGCCAACATTTTTCCATTTGCTTGGAAGCTCATTGTGCTTCCAGCTTCCACGCTCTTTGTAACCGTTGTAGGCTTCAATAGCTGCAGAGATCAGGAATACGCGATCGTCTAAGAATCTGAACATATCCTTCAAATCACCAAAATCTTTCTCAATGAATTGAGTCGTGTAAGATCCATCTAGGAATTTTTTGTGATCCAAGATTGATTTGTGTAATGGAATATTAGTTTTGATTCCAGTTAAAGTAAATTCATCCAAAGCTCTATTGAGTCTTTGAATAGCCTCTTCTCTAGTATGGCCCCAAGCAATGAGCTTTGCGATCATTGGATCATAATGAATTGGAATTTCGTAATCAGGATATGCATAAGAATCCACTCGGATGAATGGACCTTGTGGGTGACGGCAACGTCGGATCAATCCTGGATTTGGCGTGAACGTCACTGGGTCTTCCGCGCAAATACGCGCTTCAATCGCATGTCCACGCTGTACTATGTCAGTTTGTTTTACGCTCAAAGGTTTTCCGAAAGCCACATTGATTTGTTCTTTCACCAAATCCACTCCTGTCACCATTTCGGTGATAGGATGCTCCACTTGAAGGCGCGTGTTCATTTCCATAAAGAAAAATTCTTTTGTGATGCTATCAAAAATAAACTCGAAAGTTCCTGCACTGTAATACCCAATGGCTTTTGCAGCTTTTACAGAAATATCTCCCATTTTCTCTCTAACATCTTTTGGTACAGATGGACTTGGAGATTCTTCAATGATTTTTTGGTGGCGTCTTTGGATTGAACATTCTCTTTCATAAAGATGAATGACATTTCCTTGTTTATCGCCAAAGACTTGAATTTCGATGTGCTTAGGATTTTGGACGTAACGTTCGATATAAACTTGATCGTCACCGAAAAAATTTCTAGCTTCGTTTTGTGCAGCCTTAAAAGCAGCTTTCACTTCGCTTTCTTTGTGCACAAGCCTCATTCCTTTTCCGCCACCGCCAGACGTTGCCTTGATGAGAATCGGGTAGCCAACCTCTTTTGCAACTTTAATCGCATCCTCAGCGGTCGGAACCAATCCCGCACTACCAGGCACCGTTGGTACTCCTGCTTTCTGCATTGTTTTCTTTGCCGTGATTTTATCACCCATCATGTCGATACATTCTGGAGAAGGACCGATGAAAGCGATTCCTTCTTTTTTAAGTCTAGCTGCAAAGTCCGTGTTCTCAGATAAGAATCCATAACCAGGATGAACAGCTTCGGCGCCTGAATCTTTGCAAGCCTTCACGATATTATCTACGTTCAGGTAAGATTCTTTAGATGGAGCCGGGCCTACGAAATAAGCTTCGTCTGCCAAGATCACATGAAGAGAATTTCTATCTGCCTCACTGAATACCGCAACGGATTTAATTCCTAACTCACGACAAGCTCTGATTACTCTAAGAGCAATCTCGCCACGGTTAGCAATTAAGATTTTCTTAAACATAAATTGCTCCTCCACCTAATATTTCACCTAATATTTCACCTAACATTTCACCTAATATTTCTAAAGGGGAATATTGCCGTGTTTTTTTCTCGGCATTGTTTCTTGTTTGTTTTTTAGCATTTCTAAAGACTGGATCAACCTTACTCTGGTCATTGAGGGTTCGATAACTTCATCAATGTAGCCAAGCTCCGCGGCTCTATATGGATTTGCAAAAGTCTCTTGGTAATTATCCGTTAACTCTTTTCTAGTCTTTGCTGGATCTTTAGATTTTTTAATATCTTCTCTGAAAATAATGTTCACGGCACCTTCTGGACCCATCACCGCAATTTCCGCAGATGGATAAGCCATATTGATGTCTGAGCGCAAATGTTTAGACGCCATAACGCAGTAAGCGCCACCGTAAGCTTTTCTTGTGATCAATGTGATCTTTGGAACGGTGGCTTCCGCATAAGCATAAAGAAGTTTTGCCCCGTGTGTGATAATTCCGTTCCACTCTTGATTTGTTCCTGGCAAGAATCCCGGAACGTCGACGAGAGTAATGATTGGGATATTGAAAGCATCACAGAATCTGATAAATCTCGCAGCTTTTTTAGAAGCTTCGATATCCAAACATCCAGCAAGAACTTGCGGTTGGTTGGCTACGATACCAACGCTTTTGCCATTGAGTCTTGAGAAACCAACGATAATGTTTTTGGCGTAGTGTTCGTGAACCTCAAAGAAATAACCTTCATCCATTACAAGCTTAATTAGCTCTTTCATGTCGTAAGGTTTTTTAGAAGAATCTGGAATCAGGGTGTTTAATTTTTCTTCAACTCTTGTCGGAGAATCTTTTGTTGGAATGATTGGCGAATCATCCAAGTTGTTTGATGGAATAAAACTTAAAAGTTCTCTGATCATCAAAAGACAATGCTTATCGTTATCTGTTGCAAAGTGCGCAACGCCAGACTTCGAAGCGTGAGTCAATGCTCCGCCAAGCGCTTCTTTAGTTACATCTTCGTGAGTTACAGTTTTAATAACATCAGGACCAGTCACAAACATATAGCTTGTGTCCTTCACCATAAATACGAAATCAGTAATTGAAGGTGAATAAACCGCACCACCAGCCGAGGGTCCCATGATCGCAGAAATTTGGGGGATCACGCCCGAGGCCATTGTGTTGTTCAAGAAAATGTCAGCGTAGCCGCCAAGAGCCTCAACGCCTTCTTGAATTCTTGCGCCACCCGAATCGTTGATCCCAATCATAGGAGCGCCATTCTTTAGAGCCATCTCTTGAATTTTGCAGATTTTGTTTGCTTGAGTTTGTGAAAGCGATCCACCGAATACTGTAAAATCTTGAGAGTAAACATAAACAAGTTTTCCGTTCACTCTGCCGTAGCCAGTGATAACACCATCACCAGGAATTTTTTTATCGGCCATTCCAAAGTTTGTCGAACGATGAGTAACGAAACGATCCATTTCAACAAGGCTTCCCGGATCTAAAAGAACATCAAGGCGCTCTCTGGCAGAAAGTCTCCCGCCTTCTTTTTGTTTCTTTAGGCGGTCTTCGCCTCCGCCCTTGTAGGCTATCTCATTCTTCTTTTCAAGTTCAAGAATTTTATCTTTCGTAGTTAATTCCATTTTATCCTCTTGCAGCAGTCGCTGTGGCGACTCCTAAAATTAAAATATTTTATAAATAAAGTTTACGGATATATTCTGCCGTACATTCTTGGATAAGGAATTGACTCTCTGATATGAGGCAATCCACAGATCCAAGCAACTGTTCTCTCAACACCAAGACCAAATCCTGAGTGAGGGAATGTTCCGTACTTTCTTAGATCCAAATACCATTCAAAATCTTTTTCATTGAGTTTGTGCTCAGCGATTTTTTTCATGAGAACTTCACCGCTCTCTTCACGCTGACCACCACCAATCATCTCGCCGTAACCTTCTGTTGCCAAAAGATCGCAGCTCATCGTGTATCCTGGCTCATTCGGATCTTCTTTCATGTAGAAAGCTTTGATGGCAGCAGGGAAGTGATGAACGAATACAGGTTGATCAAACTTTGAAGAAACAATTGTTTCGTCGGGAGCACCAAAGTCATCACCATCGATAAAGTCAGGATTTTCTTTTTTGATCATGGCAACAGCTTCCTTGTAATGAATTCTTGGGAAGGGAGCTTTGATCTTTCTTAATTTTTCGATATCGCGTTCTAGAGTTTTTAAATCCTCTTCGTGATGCTTAACCACAGTTTGCACAATGTATTCCACAAACTTCTCAGCAAGCTCCATGTTGTCCCAAAGATCATTAAACGCAACTTCAGGTTCAACCATCCAGAATTCAATCAAGTGTCTTCTAGTTTTAGATTTCTCTGCTCTAAATGTTGGACCAAAACAATAAGCCTTACCAAGAGCCGCAGCACTTGCTTCACCGTAAAGTTGTCCCGACTGAGAAAGATAAGCTTTTAAATCAAAATATTTTGTTTCAAATAACGTTGATGTTCCTTCGCACGCACTGGGTGTGAAGATTGGAGAATCAACAAGAGTAAATCCATCGTTATCAAAAAAATCTCTGATAGCTTTAATGATTGTGTGTCTGATTTTTAAAATTGCAACTTGGCGCTTTGATCTCAGCCAAAGGTGGCGGTTGTTCATTAAGAAATCTGTTCCGTGATCTTTGGGAGTGATCGGGTAGTCTACAGACTTTCCGTAGATTTCAAAGCTCTCAGCAGATAATTCGTATCCACCTGGTTGCTTTGGATCGGCTTTTACTGTTCCTGTTACGAACACCGAAGTTTCTTGTGTGATCTGTTCAAAATTATTAAAAGCATCTTCTGTGCATCCGCCTTTAAAGAAAACACACTGGCAAAGACCAGTGCCATCTCTTAAAAGTAAGAATTTAATTTTTCCAGAAGACCTGACATTGTAGGCCCAACCTTTGAGGGTTACTTTTTCGCCCACAAAGTTTTTTAGATCGCTGATGTATGTACGCATGGTTATCCTTTTTTGAAGCTTAAATGTATATCGAGTTTCAAGTCTATGCTCAAGCGAGATTCGGCCTCAATTTAGATTGGAAAACCAAAGCGAAGTGAGAATGAAAAAAAATTGTTGCGCGCAGCAACACAAAACCTGTTGTGTCTACGCAACAGATCGAATAAATTCGTTCTCAGATGGTAAAGTTAATTTCGGAAAAATTTAAACTCAAAGATGGCCGCGATGTACTCTTTCGATCGCCCAATCCTAAAGATTGGGAAAAGGTCCGAGATTTTCTTGAACTGATCAAGCGTGAATCGCAAAATACTTTTCAATTTCCGGGTCAACCCGTGCTGACAGAAGAAAAGGCCAAAACTAGAATCAATGACTGCGCCTCTTCGCCCAAAAAAATGATTGTGAACGTTGAGTTTGAAGGCAGATTTATTGCCCAAATGGATTTTATGCCAGTACATATAAATGAAGATCATCCATGGCTCAAGCACAATTGTTATTTTGGAATGTCGGTAATCAAAGAATTCTGGCAGCAAGGATTGGCTAGAAAACTTTTAGAAATTCTCGAGCGTGAAGCAAAGAAAATGGGGTACTCGCACATTCGCGCAGAAGTTCGCGCGAGCAATGATCGCGGAGTAAAACTTTACACAAACTTTGGATTTAAAATCACAGGCTCCAAAGAGGAGTTTGCATTTATCGATGGTAAATTCCACGATGATCTTTGTATTACAAAGAAAATCTAAAGATTGTTAAGCACAGTCAAAGCTTGCGGAACGTTGATTTCGCCTTCGGTTTTTACAATATAATTTCTTTTTGTAACACTATTTAGGATTATACTTTTTAGCTGACCCACTGTGAGGTTTGGATTTTTTCCAACAAGAAGCGCGGCCAGACCGCTCACAAAAGGAGCTGCCATGCTGGTTCCCGAGAGATACATGTAATCACCCTGCAGGTAAGAACTGAGTATCTGATCGCCAGGAGCCATCACATCTACGAGTTGCCCCCAATTTGAAAAGGACGGCATAAATCCAAGTTTTGTAATTGCGCCAACAGTAATCTGGGCAGAGCTTTGGAAGGCCGCTGGGAATTCCGGATATCTAGAAATATCATTTCCATTATTTCCCGCCGCCGCTACAAAAAGAACATTGTCTAGAGCGAGCAAGTTGATTGTGTCTTCTAAAATTTTTGAACAAAACGATGAACCCCAGCTGGCGTTGATCACTCTTGCGCCCATTTTTTTTGCGTAATTAATGGATTCGATAGCGTCACTTGTATAGCCGCTAGCTCCATCCATAAAATCCAAAGGAAGAATTTTTACATCGGGAGCAATGCCTTTCATTGGACCACTTGTGTGTGAACCAGCAATTACTCCAGCCACATGAGTTCCGTGTCCTGAAGTGTCGTGATTGGTTGGAGATTCCACCGCGAAATCCCATCCACGAACGTCATCAATTAGACCATTTCCATCATCATCAACATTACGGGCGCCATTTTGCTCAGCAATATTTATATATATTTTTGAAGAAAGAGATGGGTGGGTGAGTTCGACTCCGGAATCGATCACCGCAACAATTACACCCTGACCTTTGATCCCGCTATTCCAAGCAGCACTGGCTTGAATTCTTTCGGCGCCCCAAGTTTCTTGAGCGTTAGGTGTGATTTCTCCATCATTAGGAATGATAAGATCATTGGCGTAAATGATTTGATCGCTTTCAACAATTTCTAATTCTTCCAATTTTGGACGAACATATTTTTCTAACATTTCTTTTCGAGATTTTGCGTAAACGCGAACAATACTTCCGTCTTTTTTCTTAACGACATATCTTGTTTTGTGAGATGTTGATTCACAGTTCGCAGGGTTTTCTTGAAATACTTTCAGTTCGCCAGTTTTTTGCTTCGAGCATCCTGTCGCCACAAAAATAACGATCAGAATGAATAATATAGAGTAGATTCTCAAAAAGCGATCCATGCTTTACCTTCCCAATGAGCTCCTGCATAGAGCCCCATGTATGAGACGTCTCACATACACTTTTCGGTAAAATCATTTTGATACACCACAGGACCTTAGACCAAAAGGCGCCTTTTAAATCGCCTTGGTGAAATCGGTTAGTGCTTTGATGAAATTTTTTGCGGCTTTTTGAGCTGCATCGGTCACTTCTTTGTGATTGAGAGGTTTAGCTAGAATTCCAGAGGCAGCGTTAGTGATGCAGCTTAATCCCACGACTTTTAAGCCCATATGTTTGGCCGCGATCACTTCCAAAACTGTACTCATACCCACAGCTCCGCCGCCAATCTTTTGCAAGAAGTTTACTTCTGCCGGAGTTTCATAGCAGGGACCAAGAACGCCGCAGTAAATGCCTTTAGAATGTTTCACATTCATTTTTTTAAGAACGCTCAACATTTCTTTGGATAATTCTTTATCGTAGGCCTCAGTCATATCTGGAAACCTAGGGCCGAGAGAATCATCGTTACGACCAATCAGAGGATTCTGACCCGTTAGATTGATGTGATCAGAAATCACCATAAATTCACCAGGTCTCATAGTTGGTTTTAGTCCGCCCGAGGAATTTGTTACCACAAGAGTTTCAATTCCAAGTTTTGCTAGAGTGCGAATCGGATAAACCACATCTTCCGTCGAATGTCCTTCATAAAAATGAACGCGGCCTTTGAGAGCAACAACAGGAATATTTCCAATTTTTCCAAAAACCACTTCGCCAGAATGACCAGCAACATTTGGTTTTTTAAAGTGCGGAATATCTTTAAAAGGAATCACTTTTTTAGAGGCAAGTTGATCAGCAAATTCTCCCAAACCTGAGCCCAAAATAAAACCAATTTTGGGTTTTTCTGCCGGATGCTTTACTCCAACTTTACTCTCGATGTACTGAACTGTTTCCTGAAGATTCATAAAGATTCCTTATGGCAATAGCTGCCTAAATGTTGCGTTTGTATAAACACTATATAGTGATGAACAATTCTAGGTCATCTCAATTTTTTAAACGCTCTAAATCAACAATGCCTCTACAAGTTGGACTGGATTTTGCTTAGATTATAACTTGAAATATGAAACGTTCGAATCCATTAAAAATTCTAATACTAACCTTATTTATCCTATTGGGTAATGGGTCCTATGGACAGCAATGCGCAAGTCTTTTCGAATCCAAAGAGCCACAAGCAATAGAATTTCAAAATGGAGAATCGCTCATTTCTCACATTCAAGATCCTCGGTGGCTAGAAAGGAAATTGCTTGGCGAGGGCGAGCTCAGTAAAATTAGAAAGTCTAGCTATAGACATACGCATGTGGAATTTTATTCAGAGATGCTTTATGAGTCTATCAAAATTTTGCTAGCTGACTTCTATGGCGGTGACCCTCTTTTGGAGAAGATTCCAAATTCTGAGGGCTACCTAAAAGCAATTGTTCAGAATATAAATAATCATATAGAAAACAGGAATGTAACCAGAGAATATTTTATAAAAATCAACTGGATCATGGCTAATTTAATAACCCTAAAGAATGTGCAGAATCTCACGGGACAAGAATTTTTAGCAAAATTAGCAGCAGCGAAAACTAAAGAACATCTACAAAAACTAATCGAAACAGAAGCAGCGCTTTTCGATTTATATCTACCCGTGTATCTACGGTCGGAGTCAGTAGTTATAATTCCCACGTTCGCCGATTTGACGGTCGAAAATATGATAGAACTTGGCATTATAAGCGCAAAATTCTTTCCGGCAGGAATGACTACAAAAAAACATCCTAAATTTGATGGTGTTAAAAAAGCATGTGCTAGAGATTTTTTTTTTCACGATATAACACATGCGGGAGATATAATGTACGAAAGATTAAGAGACGATAGACACAGTGAGCAGGAATTTTTTTCTAAAAGCCTTGAAAGCCTAGAGATCTTTTACCTAAAACATAGAAAGCTGATGAGTCTGAAAGATAGATTCTTCACAGATAGAATTGTATTTTCTTTTGTTCATGAAAATGAACTAGATTCCCTTTACAATTTTTTGCACTTCAAAAGAAGCTTTGATGAAGTTTGGAGCGCTATGAATAGTATCCATAAAAGAGCCTCGGGGAGATCGGAGAAGCAGGTGGTATTGGACTTTATGAGAAGAGAAACCAATTTTATAGGGACTGACGCTGAGCTGGAGTCACGGGTAAAAGAGTCCTTTCGAAGACTCATAGAGGACTTCAAAATCAGTGAGCAAAAATTAACTGAAAAGAGTGCGGTAAGAAAATTTTTAGAAAGAATAGGTCTGTGACTAAAATGTTGCATAGTTTTTGAGAGGGACTTTTTAGGGCATAGATTTTGATGCTCTAGACACCTTTTTGTCTTTAAATCCAAATAAATCCGCTTTTAACCAGGCACGCTACCTGCTAAGTAAGAACCTTATAAGAAGTTCGAGTTTGATAATATTGGAAATTAATCCAACAAACTTTCGGACGGTATCTGATTATGATGTCTTTGATGCCATTCAAAATTCTTTTAATTCTGACGCTTTTGATTTACCCTCATGCGTCTGCAGGAAATCAATGTGAATCATTGTTTTCAGTGAAAAAAACTTCAAAAATTACAGAAATACCTTCGTCCGCAAAAAAAATTTCGCACATTCAAGATATAGAATGGTTAAAGGAAAAACTCTTTAAAGATGGCGAGATGGATAAGCTCAAGAAATCGGATGCACTTAGAGATCATAATGAATTTCTATCCCAGATACTTTATGAAACTGTAAAAATATTGGAACATGATTTTTATCAAAAAGATTCAGAATTAAAAAAAATCGAAGGAGCAAGTTTCTATTTGCAAACTATCGTACAAAACATTCGTTTGCATCAAACAGAGCATAAAGTAACCCATGACTATTACATTAGAATCAATCGCTCGATTTCGAAGTTTATCGCACTTAAAAATTTTGAGTCGTACACCGGAAATGAATTGATAAAAAAAATGTCAGCCGCGAAGGGGCCATCTCTGTTTCAGAACTTAAAACAGAATTTAGAACAGGATCTAATTGCTTTTGACGTTTTATCCGAGGGCTATAAAGAAGCTGGGCTACAGTTATTTCCATTGTTTGCAGACTTAACCCCAAAAGATTTTATTGATTTAGGTGTAGAGTTCGCTCCTCTAGGAATGACATTGAATGCGAGGTCTACCTTTGATGGAAGAGAAGGGCGTGATGCGCACTACTATTTTATACACGATTTACTACATACCGAAGATCTGGTGGCAGCTTGGGGCAGACTGAGCCCTGCAGATAGAGCAAAATATCTTAAATTTGAGAAGTTCTTGTCATCTCCAGGCTTGAGGCTGACTCATGATGAAACTGTTTTGCTTTATGCATACGTCTTTAACCGCAGACACGAAAATGTCTCGTTCGAAAACATGCTAAAAGAATTTTATGGAGAACGAGCAGGATTAATTAAAAAAGGACATGAAAAAGAAGTTGCTGAGGTATACGAAGACTTGGCAAATCCACTAAAGAATACTCTGTATTATTTCAGATTAACAAGTCAAGAGTATTTAGAAATTTTAAATAGCGCTCTTTCCAAAACCTCAACTCAATTTGAGGAATTTAGAATCGAGGAGTTTCTAGCCTCGAAAGCAAAAACTGAGTAGATGAGAGCGTGATTTTTACGTTATAATTTATCACCAATCAAAGAAAAATTTGTGGTAGCGATATCAGCAATCCGAATAGAATTTTCCAGTCTTTTCTTCGATTCTTCAAAATACGTTATTTCATTGCTAGCAAGTGTCCAAAGCACATCGCCCTTAGAAACCCTATCTCCAATTTTTTTATGAATACGAATTCCCGCTACTGGATTGATTTTATCCGAAGACTTTTGTCTTCCGGCTTCAAGAATAATTCCAGCATATCCGACACTTTTTGTGTCAAAGCTTTCCACATAGCCATCTTCTGTCGCTTTGATTTCTAAAAACTTTGTAGGCTTTGGAAGTTTATAAAGATTCCCGCCTTGAATTCTACAAGTCTCCACGAATTTTTCATAAGCCTTTCCACTCTCTAAAACATGGGTAGCCTTTTTGTAACCGTCTTCAAAAGTTTTTACATTTCCTGAAAGAAGAAGCATCTCTGCGCTTAACACCAACGATAACTCACGAGTGTCTTCAAACATTGGCGAGCGTTGATTTTTTAAAATAGATAGGCATTCATCAATTTCTACAGAGTTTCCGGCATATTCACCGAGAGGTTGATCCATTGAAGTTAAATAAACCGTCACTTGTCGTCCAGCATTCACTCCGATTTCTTTGAGTTTTAGTCCTAAGCTTCTTGCTTGCTCTAAAGTACTCATGAACGCGCCATTTCCGAATTTTACGTCTAAAACTAAAGAAGAAATCCCCTCGGCCAATTTTTTCGACATGATCGAAGCGCAAATTAAAGGAATAGACTCTACCGTGGCAGTAACATCTCTCAACGCATACATTTTTTTATCTGCCGGACAAATTTCATTTGTTTGTGCGATAATGCAAAGTCTGTTTTTTTGAATTTGCTTTTTAAAATTTTCTAAACTCAAGTGACAGTTGAATCCAGGAATAGATTCTAACTTATCAATCGTTCCGCCAGTGTGACCAAGTCCACGACCTGCGATCATCGGAACTCCAATGTCACAAGCAGCAACAATAGGACCTAGTATTAAGCTGGTTTTGTCTCCCACGCCACCAGTGGAATGTTTGTCTACAGTTTGGAAGTTTTCTTTCGAAAAATCCAGAAGGCTACCAGAATTCATGACTGCATCTGTAAGATAATAAGTTTCCTGAGAAGTAAACCCATTCAAATATCCCGCCATGAGGAATGCAGACATTTGATAATCAGGAATTTTTTCTTCTACAAAACTTTGAATAAAAAAATTAATTTCTTCTTGAGTCAGTTCTTTTTTTTCTCTTTTTTTAGTCAGAATTTCGACAGGAAGCATCAGTAATCCTTATTTTCAGAATCTCCGGATTCATCTTTAATGATTTCTATACCAGAGCTGGTGCCGATTCTGTCGGCGCCGGCTTCAACGAAGGCCTTGGCTTGTTCTAAAGTTTTAATTCCTCCGCTGGCTTTAACTTTGATTTTCTCATTCAGAAGAGATTTGAATAGTTTGATATCATCAATTTGTGCATGAGTTGGTGCAAAGCCAGTAGAAGTCTTAATGTATTTTGCGCCAGACAGTTGAACGGCAGCGCATAAGAAGGCT
>JANMFM010000359.1:0-4963 GCA_031374125.1 Bdellovibrionales bacterium | reverse complement strand
TCATTTTTTAAAGCTTTAGGTTTAAGAGGTGCTTGAACTCTTTTTGGTGCAGTGGCAGTTGTTTTTGGTAAAACTACTGTGGGTTTAGCGTCAGTCTTTGTTTCTGCTTTTTCCATTGGAAGATCTGTGAAACCCTCTAAGGCATCTTCTGAGTTTTCAGCTTTTGTATCTATTTGTGTGCCTGTTTCTTTATCAATGCCATCTGAAGCTGATGGTGCTTGTGATTGATTATTTTCACCATTAGATGGTGAAGCTTCTTCTGGTTCTTCGTTTCCTGATTTCTCTTCTACAGAAGACAAAGTCAAAAGTACAGAACTTGCTTCATTTGATTTTTTATCTTGAAAAGTAAGAGTGATTTCTTTTGCATCAAGAACCGCTGATCCAGAGATCAATTCCATTTTATTGTAAGAATCTTTCATAGATTCAAGATCAACCCTTGTGGAGTTTACCATAACTTTTGTTGTATTCGACTTTAAACTTAAAAGAGAGAGCAATGAATATTGGAAAGCTGATGTCTTTGTATCATAGACATGGATAATGATTGTGTTCGCCCTTGATTCTAACCTTTGAATTTGGTCGATAAGTTTTGCTTCTAATACAGAGTTGTCAGAAATATAAACTTGAGAAGTCCTTGTATCAATCGCTGCGCCTTTCATCATTAAGATGTTTGCGTCTTTAGAAGTTACGTTTGCTACGGCTTTATTTAATTTTACCAATACGGAAACTTCTGCCGTTTTAACAACGTTCTTAGAATCTGTCGTTTTCTCATATAGTGATACGATCACTAAACTTTGATTTTGCTTTTGGATTTTTGCAGAAAGATTGAGATTGGCTTGTTCCTCTGATAATTCTGTATTATTGATCATTTCACGAGATTCTGAAGGCTTGCTGAATTCAATAGTAAGGCCATCTTCGCTCACTTTACCTTCTTTGAAATTAACTTTATAGGTTTTATCATTGATTGTTAGAGCGGTGTCGATTTGGTCGGAGCCTTCAAGAAATTCATATTTTACATATTTGATTCTGCTTGAGAGGTCTTTAGCTGCGTTCACATCCACTACGGTTTCGCCATCAGTAATTCTCTTTTCTTGAATGGCTTTAAGAATTTGCTCTTCTGGGCTTTTATCTTCAGATGTATTTGCAGTTTTATCATCCGCTGCTTTATCAGAAAACACTTTTACACCAGTTTTGGCTTTTAGCGTTTTTGTGCTGCTTGGTCCACATGCAGAAGCAAGTAGAGATACGGCAATGGCTATGGCTGTAACCACGATTAGATTCTCTGTATTGATAGACCTTTTCATTACGAAACCTCCTGAGGATTCAATTGGTATAAAAGCAAACCGTGGACCTTTCTTTGTAGTAGCCAAATCCAATATACAAATTATAGAGACTTTTTTTGCTTTAATTTGCCTAAAAAAGGCATACGGCGACATTTTTTGTCTGTGATTTTGGAAGGTTTTCATATGTCCTGGGCCACAGTATTTATGGCCTCTATTCTAATAGGTATTAGAATTGCAAAGCTTTAGAAGCAATCTATATGAATAAACTATTGGCTTCTCTTATTATTATATCGCCACTTGTAGTGTTTGGTGTGCCTAAGGTAACCAAATCTACTCGCACGACTTTGTCTGAAAAAGACATCGCTTCTTTTGGAGCTATGGTTTCCACTTTTGATCTCACTCCTGAATCCGATGGTTTAAAAATTGATATTAAAAACATGAACGGTCAAAGCAGGCCAGAGATGCTAACCGCCAAAGTAGAAGACTACGAAGAGTATGAAAAATACTCTTTTGATAATCCATACCTTCTAAATCATAAATTAGACCTCTTTATCTTCTCGAAAGTAAAACCCAATATGTATGATGATAGGGATATCACAAACTCCATCGATGATATTTCGGATCTTCGTTTCGATCTTCAGGTTTTAGTGGATTCAGCTTCAAAGAAAACCATCAAATCGAAAGTGGTTGCCTATTACAAAGACAATGTTGTTGCTGAAGGCAGCGTAGACAATAACTCTGAAATCAAAATCAAAGACGATCTCAGCAATAAAGTTAAAAATTGCAAACTTCAAGAATTGAAAGTAATAAAGAATCTATTAGGTTCTTACAAAAGGTCTTTAGATCTTGAAGTGAAGTATGTTCAATTTGGAAGATCAGTAAAGCAAAAACTCAACTTGAATTTGCAAAATATGAAAATGACTCCTAAAAAAATAGAAATAGAAAAAAATGAACTCGATGAACAAGATCTAGATCTTGAAGGTGAAGAAAATGAAACAAGTACTACTCATTCTTAGCTTTATTATTGCTGCGTTCTTAGTGGCTTGCTCTGATGGCGCCCACAAAGTGAATACATCCAAAGGCACTGGCTCAAAAAAAACAATTGAGCAATTGGATAAAGCATCTTCGGATACTTCTTTGGAGGCAATGAAAGCTCAATTAGAATTGGATCCCAACACACAAATTCCAGATGTTATTAATCTAGTAAAATCCAAATTTGGTACCACTACGGCAAAAGAACAACCTAAGACTGAAACAAATGAAGATGACACTAAAAATTTACTGCAAAAAGAAGCTGGTCAAAAATTAACAGAGCAAAAGGAAGACGAGGTTCAAGAGGAAAGTGAAGAGAAGCAATCTTCTGAAGAAAATGCTGAGCTTTTGGATTTAAAAACCGCAGATGTAGATTGCAACCCTAAGATCGTAGAAAAATCTAAAGAAGGCAAGGTAGAGACAAAACGCATTTACATTAAAACTTGCAATCTTCAAGTGATCGTAAAAAGAACCTTAGACAATGCGGGTAAAGTAACAGCCGTGAAGGCCTTTATCTCAGCAAAATTTGAAAAACCAAACGTTGAGCATTTAGCCTCAATCAATGAAGATAAAACCATGGAATCCGTAGTTGCTAATTATAACGCGACCTCTGAAAGTATGATTTTAAAGTTCAATATGAAATTGAAAGATAAAAAAGACTTGAATCTTGAAACTGAAGCCTTTTCCTATGGGAATGGGAAAAATCTTTCGGCAGATTTTTCTGATGTGAATAGGCTTCAGAGTGGGCTTTTCAAAGTCAAAGCCATCAAAGATACAAATGCTATCGTATTGGAATTTGATAGAACAGATGATGTTGTCACTACGAAACTGAATGATGATATGGGGCTTTTTGGAAAGAAAGAAGCGAAGGTTGTGGCTAAAGCCGGTGAGACTCCTGAACAAAAACTATCTCCAACTTCCGGAGTTAAAAGTCCCATTAATCCTGAGGGTAAAATAAGAGTTGAAATTCCTCCGACGTACACGGGATATTGATTCCTAGCAATTCTTTTTGGTTAGGAATTCTTTGTATTCGTTGATGTCGTAGAATCCATACATTTTCTTTTTGGTGATCTCGGTGATTTCCATCAAAAGTTCTTCTTTGGTTTCTTTGATTTTTGTATAGTCTAAAATGATGGAACTTTTGCTGAGAGTAAGAATATAATCGATCAAAACTTGTTCCGAAAAATCTTCTAGTCCATTGAACTTATGGGTAGAGGATTTTAATGTATTTTCTACTGTTTCCACTAAAATATTTTTCATTAAATCCTAGTAACCGTTTAAGCCAATTAAATTGAGTCATATTATCGTCTTATACTTATCGGGATAGTGTTGTATTGGCTTTAGAAATACGATGCCAAATTCGGCTCAAGAATTGCTTTATAATTGGACGAAGTGCTAGTTAAACGGACTAATTGTAGTGAGCTGTAGCCTGAAGGTTTTAAAGTGAAAAAAATAAGCCTAATTTGTCATTCTGTAGTTGTTTTAGTCATGCTGATTTCATTGGTATTTTCAGTGAATGCAAAGGCAGGCGCGCCAATGTGCTCGATGCTTTTTGAGGTAGCAAATCATACTAGAATTTTAGATTTTCCATTTCCAAATCAATGGGATTTATTTACCAGATCTGAAATGGTAATGGGCACGCTTGTAGAAGGAAAGATTTTAGCCCAATTAAAAACTTCAAATCCGTCAATAAATCATATCGAATTCTTTGCAAATCAACTCCCGCTACTTGCGCAAAAGTTAACTATCAATATGTCAGAGGCCCAATCTATTTTTAAAAGGACAGAAAAACCCAATAGATCAAAAGACTCATTAAAAAGAAATTTAGGTGAAAGTTACGAAAAATTAATGAAAGAGGCCTCTTCTAGATTGGATTCTAGAACGGTCACTTATGAATGGTATATGAATTATTTTTTGAAATCGATTATTTTTATGGATGTCTCTTTAAGAGTTATGGAGTCGACATCTTCTACGCAGTTTGAAATGCTAAATAAAAAATTAGATATCTTACTAGGGAATTCAAAAGCATTTTATTCTGAAAACCAAAGTGAAACTATGCTTTACTCTACACTGGGGAAAGAATTTTCTTCGCTCATAAGAGACGCTTACTTTACTAAGCATCTTCGCGAAAATACATTAGTTCCCGTTCTCTTTGCGCCTAAAGATGCAGACATTATTGAAGCAGAAAGACTTGGGATGCATTTTGTAAGTTTATCAACAAGCACCAGAGAAACTGTTGATGGATTAAAATATCCATTGCAATTTGCGGCTCGTCAAGTTGAGCAAAACACTTCTCAGTCCAACAGTTTTAGAGATTTAATTCATAACAATAAAGCAAAGTGGATAAAGTATCATGACAAAATTGCCGCGCAAGTCAGAGGCGATGTAAAACTTGAAGCCTTATATGCTTACATTTTAAGAGATGCTGGTCTTCAGTCGGAATTGACGAGCCGTTTTGAAACTGGTTATAGATTAATTTTTGCATTCAATGTCCATAAAGCTTCAGACTTCTTGCAAGAATATTTAAGATTGAATTATAAAACAGTTAAAAAGATTGCGGATCTAAATACAATAGAGTCGTTCTTGCGGATTATTCGTCGTATCGAAAAAGAAGCTCTTGCTTATCAATCTTATAAGTAATTAAATTTGGA
>JANMFM010000357.1:0-2983 GCA_031374125.1 Bdellovibrionales bacterium | reverse complement strand
TAAAAATATTGATCTCTTTATCCCAAGAAACAAGCTAACCGTTATCACTGGGATCAGTGGTAGTGGGAAGTCTACTATTGCCTTTGATACCATTTATGCTGAAGGACAGCGTCGCTATGTCGAGGGTCTTTCGACTTATGCGAGGCAATTCTTAGAACAACTGAAGAAGCCTGATTTAGATTCTATCACTGGATTATCTCCGACCATTTCGATTGAACAAAAAACTACCGTAGCTTCTCCAAGATCTACCGTGGGGACGATCACCGAAATTTATGATTACTTCAGACTTCTTTTCAGTAGAATTGGAAAACCAGTATGTCCGGATCATGGAGTAGAGCTTAAAAAATTAGATCTAGAAAGATTGATCGACGAGACTCTCGCTCTTAAAGAAGGAACAAAGATTCACATTCTTGCTCCGGTATTTAAAAACAAAAAAGGTGAGTTTCAAAAAGAAATTGAAGGTTGGTTAAAAAAAGGCTTCGTCAGAGCAAAAATTGATGGGGAGTATTATGAGCTTGAAAACCCACCGAAACTTTTAAAAACGAAAACTCATAACATTGAGCTGGTTATTGATCGTTTAATCATAAAAAAAGATTTAAGACCGCGCCTCGTGGAAAGCTTAAATATTGCACTTAAGATGGCAAAGGGAACTGTTGCCATTGAAAATATCTCTGAAAACAAATACCATATTTACTCCAAGGATTCTTCGTGCCCCGTTTGTCAGTATTCTCCTCCGGAGATCGAGCCAAGATTATTTAGCTTTAATGACCCTCGTGGTTATTGTCAGACCTGCCATGGTCTCGGAACCGTTGAAGACGAAGAAGCCGAAGAGTATGACGAGGACTCTGAGGATGCAGAGGCTCTCTTTGAAGAGGGTGATACTTGTTCTGATTGCAAAGGCTCTCGATTAAGAAAAGAAGCTATGTATGTTTTGATGAATGAAAAAAATATTCATCAAACAAGTGTTTTATCTTTTGATAAACTTTTAGGTTGGATCAATGAACTCTCACTTTCTGAGCGAGAGAAAAAAATTCTTCATAAATTAATTTTTAAAATCAATTATAAAGTAAATTTCTTGTTGCGACTTGGTCTTTCTCATTTGAGCCTATCAAGATCTACTAGATCTCTCTCTGGCGGGGAGGCACAAAGGATCCGTCTTGCAAATCAGCTGGGCTCTCCGCTCGTAGGCGTTTTGTATGTTTTGGATGAACCAAGTATAGGTTTGCACGCCAGAGATCATCACGAGCTTTTGACCGCGCTCAACGAACTTAAAGAGAAAGGCAATACCATCATCGTCGTTGAGCACGATGAAGAAACCATTATGGCTGCAGATTATGTCGTAGACATAGGTCCACGCGCTGGAAAGTTCGGTGGAGATATCATGGCTCATGGAACTCCCCAAGAAATTGAACGGGCGAGCGGAAGCCTTACGGGAAGGTATCTTTCTAGAAAATCTGTTGCTTATGCATTAAGACCGGAAAAAAAATTCTCCGAATTCTTGAGTATTGAGCATGCAACCGGAAATAATTTAAAAGATGTCTCCGTAAAAATTCCTATGAATGCCATGACAACAATCACGGGGGTTTCGGGTAGCGGAAAGTCCACTCTCATTATTGATACTTTGTTTAAATACCTATCGAATAAATTTTACGTGAGAGATTATAGGCCTGCGCCGTTTGAAAAAATATCAGGTTTCGAAAAACTTTCTGGTGTCATCGAAATCAATCAAAAACCGATCGGCAGGACACCAAGATCAAACCCATCTACTTACACCGGATTATTCTCACTCGTTAGAGACTTATTTGCACAGTTACCCGAATCTCGTTTACGCGGATACAAGCCCGGTCGATTTAGTTTTAACGTAAAGGGCGGAAGATGTGAGGCTTGCCAGGGTGGTGGGCAAGTTAAAGTCGAGATGCATTTTATGGCAGACGTTTACGTTCAATGCGATGTTTGTAGTGGCGCCAGGTACAATCCCGAAACCCTTAATGTAAAATTTAAAGAAAAATCTATCGCTGATGTTTTGGCTATGAGTATTGGAGAAGCTTTAGAATTTTTTGATAAGCAGCCTTACATCAAACAAAAATTAGAAATATTAAATGTCGTGGGGCTTGATTACTTAACACTAGGCCAAAGTTCCATCACCCTTTCGGGTGGCGAAGCACAGAGGATAAAACTTTCAAAAGAACTTTCCAAAAAAAGAGCTGGGCAAATTTTATATATCCTTGATGAGCCTTCTACTGGGCTACATTTTGAAGATACAAAAAAATTAATTGAACTTCTACACAGACTTGTTGATCAAGGACACACAGTTCTTGTGATTGAACACAATATGGATGTGATTGCTTCTAGCGATCACCTCATTGATCTCGGGCCGGACAGTGGCGAAAAAGGTGGAGAAATTGTCTCTGAAGGACATCCCAACATTGTGATGAAAAATAAAAAATCCTATACAGGCATCTTTCTCAAAAAGCACTTAAGGTCTTAAAAATATTTTAGCTTTAAAAAATTTGTAGTTGAGATTGTTAACTTTTCTCCATTTGGTGTGAATAAATCTAAATTAGCCTTCTCACAATTTCTTATGTTATCAATCTAAAAATTTCAATCACCCAGGAGGCACCATGAACTACTTATTGTTAATTATATTTCTTCTCGGATCTTTTGTTATGGCAAGCGAAGAAACTCTGGGGATCGTAAGGATTAAAAATACTCAGCCTGTAAAATATAATGCTGTTACTGGGAAAATTATTCCTGATTCACATAACACAATTTTAAGAATTCAAGATATCGCTTACGACGAAATAAAACCAGGCAAAGTAGCGCTCATTTCTACTCAAGGCGATAGATACGATGCTTTGATGGTAATATTTGATGAGGCAGACAATAAAAATGTCATTCCTCAAAAATTTGGGCAGTACTTATATAAAAACAAAGGATTCCAGATTAACGTTACTCAAGATGTTCTAGAGTTCGATTCCTCAAC
>JANMFM010000340.1:0-15925 GCA_031374125.1 Bdellovibrionales bacterium | reverse complement strand
TTCATACTCTCAATGCTTTTATTGCCTTTGGGTTCTATGCGTGGAAGTTCTAACTGACCTCCCAGAATTTCTGCAAGCTCATCATAACTCACCTCCACTTCCAATAGGTGTTGCCCTTCACCTTCGCCTGCCTGACCCTGTCCTGGTTCACCATTTTGTGGATCGCCTTGAACGGCATCACCAGGTTTGCCTTGGCCTTGCCCCACACCACCTTGCTGTTTTGGCCCATATTTGAATGTAGGAATACTAATTCGAGGAATAGGAATTTTCACATACTCCTGTTCTCTTTTTCCGATCATCTCTTCATGGGTAATATATTTCTTAAAATTTTCCTTGATCTTACCCTTAACGATCTCTCTAAATCTTCTTTGATCTTGCTTTACAGACATTCAACTCCCAAAAGGTGAGCCGCACCTTTTCCAAAGGTTTGCGTCATGAATTTTTCGCATCCCCTCTAGCATAAATGCTAGCCACATAATTCAATACATTTGAAGCGCAGATCTCGCAATAACCGTGGTCTTTGATGAGTCTGGTCTTCACTACATCTATTTTTTCTTGCGTTGTCTTATCCACAACATTGGAAACAATAGTTGTCAGCTTAATGCTGTCTTTTTGATCTTCGAAAAGTTTTAGTTCTAAAGCTTTATGAAGTCTTTCGTTTGTTTTGTAATCAAACTTTTTACCCTCTAAAGAAATAGCTCCGATATAGTTCATGATTTCTCTTCTGAAATCATCTTTTCTAGATTCTGGGATCTCGATTTTTTCTTCGATGGCCCTCATTAATCTTTCATCCGGCTCATCATCACGACCTGTGAATTGATTACGAACTCTTTCTCTTTGCGTGTAGGCCTTGATGTTGTCGATATAGTTCCCACATAGACGCGCCATCGCCCCTTCGTCGGCGCTAACTGCACGTTGAACTTCTGACTTCACAAGATCTTCGTACTCTTGTTTAACAACCTGCAGTTGCTCTCTGTACTGAGCTTTCTTTTCTTCGCTCGAGATAAGCGAGTGATGCTTCAATCCGCTTTCCAGCTCATTCATCACCATAAATGGATTTACACAACCCACTTCGCCATGTTTATTGCTTACAAATGCGTTAGAAAGTTTATCTTGAATATATCTTGGCGAAATTCCGTCAAGACCTTCTCTCACAGCTTCTTTTCTCAATTCTTTTACGTTGTCTTCCGTGTACCCCGCTAAAGATTTTCCATCGTAAAGTTTTAATTTCTGAACTTTAGAAAGATTTGCTTTCTTTGGAGCTTCAAGTCTTGTCATGATTGCCCACATTGCTGCCATTTGAATAGTGTATGGAGCAATATGAATTCCGCGAATCTTTTGTGAATTGAAATCTTTTTGGTAAATACGAGTTTCATCTTTAAGCTTTGTGATATACGGAATATCAATCTTTACCGTTCTATCTCTTAAGGCTTCCATGAATTCGTTGTTCTGAAGTTTTCTATACTCAGGCTCGTTGGTGTGACCTAGAATCACTTCATCGATATGAGTTTGCGCAAATTTCTTTGGCTTAATTCTATGTTCTTGAGAAGCTCCTAAAAGATCGTACAAAAAAGCCACATCTAACTTTAGAACCTCAACAAACTCAATAATACCACGATTAGCGATATTGAATTCCCCGTCAAAGTTAAAAGCTCTTGGATCGGAATCGGATCCATACTCTGCAATCTTACGATAGTTGATGTCTCCGGTTAATTCCGTTGAGTCTTGGTTCTTTTCATCTTTAGGTTGGAATGTTCCAATACCAACTCTATCTGCTTCTGAAAGAAGTAATCTTTTTACTTTTACGAATTCTAAAACACGGTTGAGGTCACCGTTATATTTTTCCATGAGCTTTTTGAAAATAAATCTACTCGCAGGACACAAGTCGCCTTTCAATTGGATTCTATAGTCTCCATCAAGGCCTTTGTTCAATTCTTGCAAAAACTGCTCTCTCATTGTGTCTGGAATAAGCAGAAGCGGCTCTTCGTGCATTGGTGTTTGATAAGTCTCAACTCCCTCGCCCAATAAACCGTGCGGATCTTTTGGATCATCGATCCACTCAAATGTATAGAATGCTCCATTGTCTGTTTTTGAATAATGTTCTAATCCCTTTTTTAATGATCTAGCGATTGTAGATTTCGCTGAGCCCACTGGTCCGTGAAGGAGAATGACCCTCTTCTCTGTACCGTAACCCATTGCCGCCGATCTGAAAGCACTCACTAATTTCATGAGCGAAACATCCAATCCGAATACAGCGTCTGCTCCGTTATTTAATTCATCATCAAAAAATTTGTATCTTGTGATTTTCTTTTTCACATCCACGTATTCATCAGTTCCGAATTCTATGATCATGTCATAGATTCTTTCATATGCGTTTCTTGTAATCTTTGGATTTTTTTTAACCATCCCTAGATATTCAACAAATGACCCTGACCAGCTGAGTGCTTTTAAATTTTCTTTTGTTTGAAGTTTTTGGATCAGATTTTTGAAATCGGTCATCACTATCCTCCTGGAGTTCGCTCATTAAGAACGAATCATCTAGAAGTAGTATGCCTTATGAGAGTGAAGTCCTGCTTGCTATAAGAGAGAAACTAGACCTTGGTCAGACGGTTTATTATCAGGATTAATTTACTCTGCTAAAACCTTCTGGATGCTTGATTGTAAAAATCTCATCCTTCACCGTACTTGGTACTTTGAAGTTGTGGAATTTTAACTCAATTTGATATTGAGAATGAATTATAACTACGGTCTTTTCTTTTGATTTTCTATTCGTCCAATTGATTTTGAAATTATTTTGAGCACACTCAGAGACAACTTCGCCCTCATTTTTACAAACCCAACCCTTTTGTTGAACGGGTTGATCAAAAAGTACATTCATAATGAGCTTTGGATCTAGGGCAAAATTCAAGGTTTTCGCAAATGCTTGCGAAGTTGGCGGTCCTTGATAAAATGCTTTTTTCTGAGGAACAACGTAAGTCATCGAATTGCCATTCATAGTGATAGATGCGACATGCGCACCGACTGGAGTAGTAATATCCATTCTCATTTTTGATGGTCTTACAGCAATGAAATCTACATTCACGATAAATGTTTTTGCCTGCTTCTTGTCTTTTACAAGAACTCTGGCTTCCCACTCCCCTTGCTCCGCCATATCCTGACGAGGCACCGAGGCACAAGAGGCGAATGTCAAACTACATAGAAGCAGGAACGCGCTTGTAAGTGTCTGTAAGCATTTTTTTGAGTTGATCAATTTTTGTTTCGAGTTTTCTAACGTTGTCTTCATTTTTTTCTACCCTAGCTGCTCGTTCGTACATGTCTTTTGCTTTTGTAAATAACTGATACTGGTAATATGCGTCCCCAAGATGCTCTGCAATTACACTCTCTTCTGGATTCATCTGATGAGCATTTTCTAAAGTTAGAACTGCTTCTTTCAGCTTGCCTTGTTTGTACAAGATCCAACCGAGAGTATCTTTGATATAAGCATCATTTGGTTTTAATTTCAATGCCTTACGTGCTAGAACTTCTGCCTCTGGCAATTCCGTACCTAACTCAGCATAAGTGTATGCAAGATAATTCATCGCCTGAATATGATCTTGATTCAGCTTTAAAACTTTCTTCATATTCACGACTGTCTCTTGCTTCTTGCCCAACTTATCTTGTGTCGAACCCAAGAAGAACAAAAGCTGTTCATTTTCTGGGAATAGATCTGTACCTTTTGCTAAGACTTTTTCTGCCTCGCCAAATTTCTTTTGCTCATCAAAGAGTGAGGCCTGGAGTGCATAGAATTGAGGATAGTCCTTTTTGGCTTCGATTGCCTTCTCAACTAGGTTCATGGCTTTCTTAGCATCACCTAATTGTCTATACAAATAAGCCGCATGAACCACAGATTCTCCGAAAAATTGACTGGCTGTTGGAATTTTTTCGAATTGCTCTATTGCATCTTTATCTTGGTTTAACTCTTCGAATACAGCCGCAAGATAGAATCTCACTTTATCTGAATCTGGAGCTAAAGCTAAAATTTCTTTTAATCTTCTGATTGCTACTGAATAATCTTTCTTTTCAATATCCAAAAGGGCCAATCTGATTTTGATATTTAAATTTTCTGGTTCTGCCGCCTGAATGATTTCGTATTGGTTATAAGCCTTTTCATAATTTTCGGCTTCTAAGTAAATTTGAGATAAAGCTTTGGCAATCGTGACATCGGGACCATACTGCTCTTGGTAAGAACTGTAAAGTTGTGTAGCATTCGCAGTCTTATTTGTATCTTCAAAAACAGATCCGAGAGCGAGAACTGCATCTATAAAATCTGGTTTTGCACTGATGCTTTTCTTGAAAGATTCTTCTGCAAGTTTATTCTTATTTCCATAAACATGAATTCTACCAATATAATAGTAAGCCAAGTGTTTGAATTTTTTGTGACCACTGCTGCCTACTTTTTCAAAATAACTGAGAGCTTTCTTTAAATCATTTTTTTCTGCATAGATGGCACCAAGATACAAGTTGGCTTCTGCCGCTTGTGTGGCGTCGATTTTGATCACTTCATTATATTGAACGATAGATTTGTCATAAAGCTTCAATGTTGAGTACAAGCCACCCAAAAGAAGCTTAGCTTCTGTGTGCTTTGGGTCTTTCTTAATAACTTCTTCTGCTGCTTTCACCGCTTCAGAAATTAAACCCAACTTCACATACTCGATTGCAAGCCTGAGCTTCACAATTTGTGAATTTGGATCGTAGATCAAAGTCGCTTTGAATTCTTCGATGGCTTTTTGAGAAAGTCCTTCGAAGCTATAAGTTTCTGCTAATGCAAAGTGATAGTCTGCTTGAGTTTCCATTGAGAGTTTATCTACAAGTGGCTCATCTTTTTTTGTTTCCATCTCTTTTGCATTAACAAATGCAGGAGCTCTATCCACAGCAAACACAGAGTTTTCCCCAACTGCGCTTGTTGGTGGTTCTTGTTTTTCAAGAATCGAACACGCAACTGTTTGAAGAGTTATTAAGATCGCAGCCAATTTCAGAACGGTATTTTGTTTTTTAATCACAATGAGCCTCTCTATTAAGAAACTTTTCGGAGGCAAATTGCTTACGCTTGAGACAATCAAAGTCCTGCAACAATTATCCGGACTGGACAGAAGTAGAGAGACGAATCACATCGATTGAATTGATTTTAAGCAGGCTGGATTTCTCTAAAGGCTTACGAGGATTATCTATCTAAAAGATTTAATGTAGCCAATGTCGTCACCTTTGAACTGAACGTTTTCAATTTTTGCTTGAGAAAATTGCATGGTATCTACCACTTCAGTTTCGAAGGTGCTATTTGGTCCGCCAGATAGAACAACAACGTAAATTGGAAGACCGTAAGAATTTTTAATTATGCTATATTTATATGCAGCTCCCCACGGATCCAAATCTAAATTTGATTCGGAAGCCGGCATTCTCAAGTTCGAATCCATAGAAGAAATTACTGGTTTCATAATGAGTTCTTGAGCAAGATTTTCCACGTAATTTTTAGCAGCAAAGGTCTTTTTCTGCTCAATATGGCTGCTAAATAAGACGCCTCCTATTGAAACAACGAGCATAAAACAAAGAAACATAGATAACACATCAAAAGTGTTAAACTCCTGATTTTCCTTAGAATTGTTCAATTCATCAAATGATCGTTCGTTTACCATATATCTAGACTTTCGGACTGTTTCTATGAAAACTTGAACAATAATTGTTCATATTTACGAATTAGCTCATTTTTATCAGTTTGCTACGCGTTATTCGTCCCATATATTCATCAGTTGAATACTTGACAAGCTGTGACGACCAGACCTATTGTCCCCAGGTAATTAACGCCTCAGTGTTCCAATTTGAGAGTGAAATCAAGAGTTGAGAGCGGTGAAGCAAATGGAAACCCCATAATTAACAACAACATAATTAGATTTAGCAGTCTAAATAAAGAGCAGCTAAGCTAATTAATTAACGTAACAGGGGAGGCGACTTGGAAACACAAGCCCAAATGACAGACAGACAAGTTAACACAACTACGACACCAAAGATTATCAAACGTTATCAAAACAGAAAGCTGTATGATACACAGCAAAGCTGTTACGTGACACTAGACGACATCGCTAAGATGATTCGTGCTAGCGAAGAAGTAACTGTGATCGACAATAAAACAAAAAGAGACATCACAGCTTCTACATTGTCACAAATCATCTTCGAAGCAGAAAAGAAAGCAGCTGATTACGCGCCTCTTTATGTTCTAAGAGATATCATCCAACACGGAAATGGAAGCATGTCTAGCTACCTAGCTAAACTTGATGTTTTCACTCCAGAAGAGAAAGAGACTCCAGTAAAAGAAATCGTTAAAGATTTCCTTGAAAAAGGTCCAAGATCTTTTGATGACATGAAATCAACTCTAGAGAATCGCGTTGCGAAGGCTCAAGAGAACAAGGCTCAGGACAATACAAGTTCAAATAGCAATCCAAGCTTTGAACCAACTCCTGAACTTCCAAACTCGAACAGAAACTTCAGCAACTAACTTAAGTTTTGGTCTGGGAACGAAGAAACCTCAAGCTAACGCTTGGGGTTTTTTTTTGACATATCGTATTTTCGATGAAGTTTCAGATTTTCCCGCTTAGAATTTTTCCTTTGGGCAATGACCCTGGAGGATACACATGAAGCATTTATTTTTATTCACATTCATTTCTATTTTAGCTTTATCACCAAAAGCTTTTTCCGAAGGTCCACAAGCAGACACCTTTAAATTGGGTGCTGTTGTTGGTAACGTTGGTTTATCAGACGACACTCCAAATACATCTAAAAATGCGATTGGCGTTGGCGGAGTGTTTGGCTACAGCATCGAAGACGAATTGAGTTTTGAGCTGATGTACATGCAAAGCTCCCATGATGATTTAGACCATTCAGACTTCAACCTTGGCGTTCAATATTACGTAAATAGCTATGAGCCATTCTATTACGGAATCACCGGTGGTGTTGCGTTTGTTACGAACGAAGTTGGAAGCGTTGATGATACGGCTTTTGGATTATTCATTGGTGCCGGGGCTGATGTGTTCACAAAAAGATCTTTGATTATTGGCCTTCAAGCACGCTACTACTCAATGTTTGGTTCAGACATTGATATTGGCGGGACAAAATACACTTTAGTTGATGACTACTACACAGTTCTCGCAAGAATCCTTTTCCAATTCTAAAAAATAACTCGTTCCTTCCAAAAGGTGCCCATGGGCACCTTTGAAAATCTATAGAATTCTATACTAGGAATCTTTTTTAAGCTCAATTTGACTTACACTGAATTACTTCCAAAATTCCCCACACCCATAAGCAAATCTTATGGGATAGCAAAAACAAGGTTATGTAGTATACATAAAGCTAACTTAGTGACATTTCTCGTCTCTTTTACCAAAGAAATTCTAATTCTCTGATATGAAATTATTTCAAATAACAAATTTCAAACAGATTATTTTCGAAGCTTCATTTATAATTGGACTTCGTTCTTAAGGCTAAATTTAAGAGCTACTACAGAGGCTATGTGGGTAATTGTTCAGGGTTAGGCAAAAAATTAAATAAATTCTCAAAGCAATGCACAGCTTTGTTGTTGGTCCTTGCGCTCACAATTCCACAAAATCTTTTTGCTAATAATCCCTCAGACAAAGAACCAAATGACATTCCTGCCGAAAGATTTAATTTTTCAGAGGCATTATCCCCTCAAGAAATAAACACAATTGGAGTCGCCCCAGGCGAGCTGCAATTTATAAACACAACCGGGCTGCAAAATGGAAAAACCATTGATCTTGATGTTATTCGTGGTCAATTCAAGGCTAAAGATTCAGAAAAAATTTTAGAAGTTTTAAATCAACTCAAATCAGAAATAGAAGAGTCTTACAGACTCAATCCAAACACAAAGTTTGAATTCGTACACATCGCTGATGAAAATGAAAAAAATGTGGACCTTACTGCTACTGAAATTCTGGAGATTCTAAAAGACATCAATAACGAAACAAATGCAGTGGATGTAAAAATTGAATCTTCTAAAGCAGCTAAATTTAAGAGCTTCTTTGCTCATCTCTTTGATAAAACAAGCAAGAGTGATATCTATTGGTCTCTCGCACGCGTTGCCGGCAGTGGTACTTCCGCTTATGTTAGCTTTCATTACGGTTCTGGATTTCCAATTCCAGTTTCAATTGCGCTTGCAGGGGTTCTTGGAGCCGGATCTGGTTCGATTGGCTTATTTATCGAAAAATTTACTGGATGGTTAGAACATAACAAAGCTACTCCGGAAAAAGGAGTTAGAAATTACTTAGGCTCACTTGAAACTTATATGCTTTTGTCTCCAGCCTTAATCGGACTTCAATCAGATGGCTTGGTTTCAGTAGAAGGGGCCGCATTGCTTGCAGGAACCGCTGCCGCTGGAGTTATTGTACAATCTGCTTATTACATGATTAAAAAAAGATTTCCTGGGGCCGCTATGTGGTACAAATGGTACGCGACGGAGGCTTTATTCTTAACTGTACCTTATCTTGCAATGCCCGCTTGGGATATTTATTCCGGAAATATCAAAGCCGCTATTATCTCTACATTTGTGACGGCACTTGCATCAACAGCCTCGCAAGGCGTTTGGGATGTATTGATCACAAAGAAATTAAGGGGACCTAAGCTTGAAGCCGCAATGAAGGCGGACATTGCAGAACTTGCAGATAAGTTATCTGGAAGACATATTTATGTAAATAATCCAGAAGCATTAGCAAAAGTTATCCATGAAGACGAATTGAGAACTAGAGTGAGATTTACCACTATTACTAAAATTGCTTCATATTTACCTGGCTCTACAATTCAGAGTTTCGTAGAAAAAGTTAAAGCCAGTAGAATTGATGCCGCAGTTCAAAGAGATTTAGCGCAAGAATCTGAAAGACTCTTAGGTAAAAATATATTTAATTTATCAAAATCTGATCTAAATAAATTAACGCATGAACAAGAATTTAGAGTGAGAGAAAGATACAAAAAATATTTCTTTATCGCATCTATCATTTCTGTAGCGAGTGCAGTCGCAACAAACACGGGTGTTTATACTGGGATTGATGCACTAAAGTACGCTGGAATCACAGGTTTAGGTGTGTTGGGACTTAGCGGAGTTTTCACGTGGGTTTACCTAGATAGAAATTTAGGTAAGGCCGTGGCTATCATCGCTGCCGCGAGCACCATAGCCTATGAAGTTGGAAAAAGAACAGGAACAGAGTTTGTAACTATGGCTGGTGAAGCAGGCCTCGCTGCCGCCGCCGCTGGAGCATTAACCTGGGCCTTCGTTAAGTACAAAGATTGGAAAGCAAAAAAAATTGCTACTCAACACGAAAATCTTGCGCCTAACTCTTCTCAAGGAGCAAAACGCAGTTCTTCAGAATCTGGCTCTTTCAGCGAAGCGGTACTGATGCATACAAATTCTTGCCGATCACTCTTCCATTAGAAATTAAAGAATAATATGACACCTCAAAAAATTAAACGACTTAGAATGACTTTAGAGAAAGCTCACGAAGATTTTCTTTTGAATAACGAAATCTCTGCCGATGCATTAGAACCGGCCTTAAAGTTTCAAAATCCCATAGATAAAGAACTTGTCTCTTTCATCTGCTCTATTCTCGCCTATGGGCGCATTGTGCAGGTCAAAAGAAACATCCACGCATTAATTGATCCCATGGGAGACAACCCCACAGAATGGCTCGTCGAACAGACAGAATCCGATCTTAAAAAGCATGTGAAGAACTGGAAACACCGATTTAATGATGCTCACGACATCCTCATTATGCTTTTAGTTTTACAAAAAATTTATACAGATCATGGATCTATCGAAAAATTTCTCAATCCTTCTCGATACAAGAATACTGCAGATCTTCTCATTGCCATTCGAAAAAATTTCTATGCTCTCATTCCTAAAAATAAAAAGCCTAAAAAATCTTTTGATTTCTTTATTCCCGATCCAAAACTAGGAAGCGCTTCAAAAAGAATGAATTTGTACTTAAAATGGATGGTTCGAGATACAGAACCTGATTTAGGATTATGGAAAACATTTTCCAAGAAAAACTTAATTGTACCTCTGGACACTCATGTCTTTAAACAGGCAAAGTCTCTGCAAATCACAGCTCGAAACGTCGCCGATCTCGAAACTGCAATTGAGATCACAGAGTTTTTAAAGAAGCTGGACGTCGACGACCCTACTCGATATGACTTTGCACTTTGTCATCTTTCCATTAATAACACCCTACTCACTTGGGATTGATTTCGCACCTTTAGAATACGCAGATAACAATTGACCACTTAACCCTAGCCTTGAGAATATGAAATCCGTTTTATGGAAGAGATAATCATAGTTTTAGTCTGCTTAGTTTTAAATGCCATCTTTGCTGCATATGAAATGGCGTTCGTCTCCGTTCCAAAATCTTCCCTTAGGAAATTAGCAAGAGAAGGCAATAAGTCTGCAAAACGTCTGGTTGGTCTTAGAGAACACCCAGAAAGAACTCTATCCGTTATCCAAATAGGAATCACCTTAGTTGGTGCCATTGCTGCCGCAATTGGTGGCGTTGGCGCTACAGGCACAATAGTTCCTTACTTTATGCAGACCTGGGGGCTTAGAGAAACTGCTGCAGAAGTGATCGCAGTTGTATTGGTCGTACTTCCAATTACTTATTTGAATGTTGTTGTTGGTGAATTGGTTCCTAAAACTTTAGCTCTCAGAAATCCAACGAAAATTGTTCTTAAAGGGGCTGAAACATTATTCGTGTTTGATAGGCTGTTATCCCCAGTAGTGACAGCACTTGAATGGTCGACAAAAAAAATTCTCAGAATTTTCTTTCATAAATCTCACGCTCCGGAAACAACTTCTCATACTTCAATTGAAATTGATTCTTTCTCCCCTACTCATCAAAAATTTATAATTAACATGGTAGAAATTGAAAAAAAACAAATCAAAGATGTGATGATTCCATGGGAAAAGGTAAATCACATTAGACACACAGACGATATGAACACCGTTCTTCAAGTTGTTCTCAACTCCGGTCATACTCGTCTCCCTGTCATCGATAACGACTACGTCCTGGGAATTTTACATACAAAAGAGTTTGTCGCCCTAAAAGAATCCGGAGAACCAAGATGGCAGGGTATTGTTCGCCCAGCCGTGAATGTCCACTCTAACGACGCGGTCCTTAGGGTCTTAAGAATGATGCAAGAAAAACGAAATCATATGTTCATTGTAGTTTCATCCATCGCAGAGAGAGTAGGAATTGTAACTCTAGAAGATATCATCGAAGAAATCGTTGGCGATATCTTCGATGAAGACGACGATGGAACAGTCCGAAGAATCTTCGCCTCAAAAGCCCGCCGCAAACTCACCCTAGAATAAAAAGTCCGGCCAAAAAGGTGAGCCGCACCTTTTTATCCAAGTGATACAAATGAATAATCAATATTTGCAGCTATGTCGAGGGGTAGAGATTCTTTTTTCGGATCCGAAAATTCTTTTGTTAAAATTAGGTCTTTATCAATTTTGTTTCTTTCTAACTCTAGAATTGAGTGTATTGCATAAATACGAAATGCTTTCTCATGCTCAATTGATAATCCACTGACATCCTTTCCTTTTTTCTCCCATGATCTAATCGTAGATGCCGCTGTATCGATTTTCTCAGCAAGACTATCGAAAGATAATTTTAAAAAAGTTCTTAAAAATTTAATTTGATATCCTGTCATTTTCACAGGTCTAATTAAAAGTGCTTTCGCTGTCATAAGTTTCAGCTCATTCATGTTAATATCGGGATATTCTTCACCATGAGCTTCTTTTATAACAACATTTTTTAGAAGAATATCAAATCCAAACCCTGAAAAAATATAGTTTTCTAAAATTTTACTCATAAAACCTCATTTATTTTTATCAATTGCAGTTATAATCAAAACTTTTGGGTCCTTAAAAACTATAATGATTCGCAAGTCCTTATCGCCTGAATCATTTGTTCCCCTAAGAGAATACTTCCAATCCAACTGATCATCCGTTAACTTATCATTAAAATCCTCACATACACTTCTGTATAAAGCCTCTTCCACATCACTTATTTGAATATCCCGATTTTTCATTTGATCTTGTGCATGTGTAGTTGGTATTAAACGCCCCTCTTCAAGGGCTTTAATCACCTCTTCTATTACGTTGCTTCTTTTTATCGGCATCATTACCTCTAAATAATAGCAAATTGCTTAAAATTAAGCAATTTTTATTTAATTTACAGTAAATTCAATATTTTATGATTAATTATTGCTTATTTTTAAGTATTAAGACTTAATTCCTTTGTAAAGAATTCTGAGCATTAGGCCCATTAATGTTGCCGCTAAAGCCAGGTGAATTACAGTAATAATTGGCGGGATTTGGAATATCACGTTCGCAGCGCCCACACCGATTTGTACCAGTACCAAAACTGAAAGCCAAATTCCGTATTTCACAATTTGCGGGTTCATCCATTTTCGTTTTCTGTTTTTCCAAATCAATTGTGTAAATGAGAAAATTGCTAACGCTGTAATATAACCCCAGAGTCTATGTTTCACTTGTAAGCCCACAAGACCAGAAAGTGTTGGAATCAATTCTCCATTGCAAAGCGGAAACTCTTCACAAGTTAATCCAGCATAATTTGTGGAAACTAAACCGCCAATAATTATTTGTAGGAATAACATTCCAGCTACAACTACCAGTACAGCATGAAATGATTTAGGAGTTTTTTCTGGAAGCTGATTAGACTCATCGAAGAGCTGAAAATATAGCCAGAGCAATGAACACAAGAATGACATTCCAAAAATTAAATGTGCCGTTACTACACTGAAGTGAAGTAACTTTAGCACTGTCAAACCACCGAAAATAATCTGAATAAGAAGAATTAGAACACCAAACCAACTTGTCTTTATAATTTTCTTTGGGAATTTTTTAATGTGAAAATAAGCAGTGAGTCCGAAGGTTAAGAGAGCCACAAATCCAGCGAGAACCCTGTGAATAAATTCATAGTAAACTTGCACATGAAAATCAGGAACCAGTTTACCAAAGCATAGTGGCCAGTCAGGACAAGCCAGTCCAGCGTTCATTGCTCTCACCGCTCCTCCGAGGGAAATCAAAATGAAAGTTAAAACGATTAGAGTTCTTAGGAAATTCTTCAGAGATTTATTTTCAACCAGTGCGCTCATTTACTGCCTCATGATTCCTTTGAAAAAATAAAATGCCCAGCGATCTAAAACAGGAGCTGCTAGAAATGCCAACATACTTAAGTTGATCCAAACAAAAAATCGAACCCAATTTTTTTCGCCTTTGGATTCTAGGAACTTATAAAATTCATAAACCGAAATGGCTGCTAGAGGCAATACTAAGATGTAATAAGCGTAACCCGTTTCCACAAACAATGGAGACATTACAGCCAACGCAATATATGGAATTAAATAAAGCCCCATATGATAAAGTGTACGTTGTTTCCCCAACTCTACTGGTAGAACAGGAAATCCACCTTTCGCGTAGTCGTCCATATA
The DNA here is from genome assembly GCA_031374125.1 of Bdellovibrionales bacterium. Classification (GTDB taxonomy): domain Bacteria; phylum Bdellovibrionota; class Bdellovibrionia; order Bdellovibrionales; family JAEYZS01; genus JAEYZS01. The sequence continues at coordinate 2,383 of JANMFM010000340.1, read as the reverse complement.
TCTAATTGCTAGAGCCCAGAAGTGGGGCATCTGCCATAAAAACATAAGCAAGAAAACATACATAGAATCGGAATTAAAAATATTTGTGTTGATCGCAGAATATCCCATCAACACGGGAGCCGCTCCGGGGATAGCGCCTGGAACAGCCGCGAATGGCGATCTTCTCTTCAGTATCAATGTGTAAACTAAGTTGTATAAAAATACGGTCAAGAACCCAATCAAACATGTGAGTGGTTGAACCCAGTACAAAATAAAAAGTCCTAATAGAATTAGGAGAGTAGAAAATGCGAAAGCTTTCTTTGGAGAAACTAAACCCTTGGGAATGGGTCTTCCCATAGTGCGATCCATTTTTAAATCGTGATGCCATTCCTGAGCAGAGTTTAAAGCTAAGCTTCCCGCACTGATAGAACCTAAGCCAATTAAAAAGAGAATGAAGTGTATATAGGAAAAATTATATTCGAACGGAAACCCTAACGTATAACCAAGGGCTCCCGTGATGAGAACCATCTTAACGATTCTTGGTTTTGTTATCTCAAAGATTGTTAGGTTCAACTATATAGTCTCAATAATTGTTAGTGTCCCGCAGATCCCTGACCTGGTTCCTCCGGAGTTTTAATAACTTCTTGAGGTGGTTTTGTTTCTGATGGAGCTGTTGTTTTCCCAGATTCTACTTTTGCTTCCATAGCCGCGATGCTTATGTCTTGCATGTTATGTCTTGTGAAAACATCAAGTGCTGCAAATCCGAAAAATACTGCAAGGAAGAAAAATGCCGAAAAGATTGTAACTTTGTTTAGCTTAGTATCGTATTTCAAGTGCATGAACCAGAACATAACGATAAGAACTTTAACTGTCGCAATCAACATCGCAAGCGGCGTATTCAAAACACCAATATGCCATTGAGTTGCCGTGTACACAGTGAAGACTGTAAGAAAAACTAAAGTTGCATAAACTTTTAAGAAAGTTTTGAGCGGTGTAATATGGTGTTGTCCGTTTTGTGCCATTTTATATCTCCATTAAATCACTAGATAGAGTAAAGGGAATAAATAAATCCAAATCAAATCGACAACGTGCCAGAAAAGTCCAACGCCTTCGAGCGAAGTGTAGTATGTCGGGCTGTAGTCACCACGCTTAATTTTAAAGAAACACCATGCAATCAAAGACATTCCCGTTAGCACGTGAATACCGTGAAGACCTGTCATCATATAATAAAGACCAAAATAAAGCGCTAGGTTAACTGGCTCTCCGCCCATCTCAGCGTAATGGAAAAATTTTCCAGGAACCAAACCTTCGTGAATTTTATGTGAGTACTCGAAATACTTAATCACCATGAAGGCTGCGCCACATAGGAAAGTAAATGCCAAATGCCCCATTGCAACTTTTGGTTTTCCTTTTTGAACATAGTGAATGCTTAAAGCCATAGTTAATGAACTAGAAAGCAGAACGATCGTATTGAGCGCTCCCATTTTCCAATCTAAAAACTTGTGACCCGCATGAAAAACTTCTGGATAAATATTTTTAAATAAAGCGTAAGCAACAAACAAACCGCCAAACATCATCAACTCTGTCACCATGAAAAGCCACACGCCATGTTTGCCTGTAGCATCTTGGTGCTGCGAATCTAAATAATGTTCAGCGTACTTATTCCCTAAACTGTCCGTTTTAACGATACTCATACGGTCCCTCAGTTACTGTTGGTATATCTTTAAAGTTAGTTGTGATTGGTGGAGAATCAATCTGCCACTCTAATGTTGTCCCACCCCATGGATTCTTTGGAGCCGGCGCACCTTTTCTCAAGCCTTGAACAACCGTGTAAAGTCCAAACAAGAATCCTGCGAAAATAAACCAAGAACCAAAAGTAGAAAGCTTGTTCAACCAAGCGTACTCAGGAATGTAATCATGGTATCTGCGTGGCATACCCTGAATTCCGAGAATGAATTGCGGGAAGAAAGTGATGTTGAAACCCAAGAAGATTCCAATGAAAGAAAGTCTTGCTGTAGTTTCGTTGTACATCTTACCAAACATTTTCGGGAACCAATATAAAATTCCACCCATGATCGACATCAATGTTCCGCCCACCATCACATAGTGGAAGTGCGCAACAACGAAGTATGTATCGTGTAAATGAACATCGATAGCCATAACCGCAAGCATGATTCCTGTTACACCACCGATAGCGAACAAGAATAAAAATCCGATTGCATAAAGCATTGGAGTATCAAGTTTCACTGAGCCCTTGTACATTGTCGCCACCCAGTTGAACATCTTGATCGCCGTCGGCACACCCACAAGCATAGTTAGGAAAGAGAAAATCTTTCCAGCAAACTCAGATTGTCCAGAAACAAATAAGTGATGGCCCCAAACAAAAAAGCTCACTGCCGCAATC